>WFZZ01000001.1 GCA_015489315.1 Deltaproteobacteria bacterium
CCCCTTCTTTGTCCTATGGTATAGGCGATGAAGCCTTGATGCTCTCCTAAGGGCCTGTCTTCTTTGTCCACGATCAATCCCCTCTGGGGCTTTAATCCGTAGTTTTTCCTGAGAAACTCCATGTATCCCTCCTTGGGAATAAAACACGCGTCTTGGCTCTCTTTCTTGGCCCTTAAAGAAAGGCCCGCCCTTTTGGCCAAGGAAACAACCTCCCCCTTTGTTAGGTTCCCTAAGGGGAAAAGCACCCTCCAGAGCACCTGGGGTTTTATCAGGGAGAGGAAGTATTCCTGGGATTTCTTCTCGTCCTTGGCCGGAGCAAGATAGGGCTCATTGTCCCTGAATAAAACCTTAGCATAATGGCCAGTGGCAAGATAATGGAAGCCCGATTTTTGGGCGAATTCAAAAAGCAGACCGAATTTTATCTTCCTGTTGCAGAGGGCGCATGGGTTAGGGGTTCTTCCCCTCATGTACTCCCTGGCAAAGTAATCCACCACCTTAGACTTGAATTCCGGGGTAAGGTCAAGGGTAAAATGGCGGATTCCCAACCTCTCCGCCACCCTCCGCGCATCCTCAATATCCTGTGCGCGACAGCACTTGGAAACCTCTGGATAAAGCTTTAGGGAAACCCCTACCACCTCAAATCCTTCCCGCTTTAAAAGATAGGCTGCCACAGAGGAATCAACCCCTCCGCTCATTCCCACGAGAACTTTCCGCTTCATGAGCTTCCCCTAAGTATATGATAGTGCTTTTTGCACAGAATGTAAGGTGTATCTTTCTGGGCAATGAGAAGCTCCTTCTGCCAGTGAGCGTTATAAAGGGAACAATGAGGGTCAGGACAAAAGGGCTCTCCTGTCTCATAATAAAACCATGCCTGAAGGAGAATTCCTGCCAAGGCTCTGGCATATCTTGGATCATCCAGTCCTATCAAATATTGTTTTTTCAAAGTCTCCATAGGTATCCCCAAGCTCTGGGAGATGTAAAAATCTCTGGGCTTTGCAGGGGCCTCTACTATGCCTGGAAGTGATATAATGACCGGAAAACTGAAGATGGCGTATCTGAGATGATATCTTTTCTCAGACTCTTCAAAGGAAGCTATGTAATCCATGGTGATAAAAACCGGCCTGGATTTTAGCCAGGAGGTCTCATCGGGAAAGATGTAAGCCCTTAAAAGGGCGGAATACAGGGGCCCATCGTAAACCACGCCTTTTCCACAGGAACAGCTGGAAAGGCGCTTTTTCTCAAATTTGAGCTCCATGGGAAGGGGGCTTCCATTTATTCTTCTCTCCTCAGCTCTTATGACCCTTATGGCGGCAAAGCTCTCACCAAGCTCTATGCGTTTTTTTATGGGGCATGGCCTGAGTTCTATTCTTTCAAGTCCCCACCCCTTCAGGTAATCTATGGCTTCCTTTATGAGTTTGATTTCCCTTTCACAAGTAAGTATTATCATCCTAATATTTTTAAGGCCTCCTCAGCGGCTCTCTTTCCCGAAAGAAGCATCGCCCCGAATGTGGGTCCCATTCTTGGAAGTCCATAGGTTGTTGAAACTGCCATGCCTGCTACTATGAGTCCTGGATGAACCTCTCCTGTGTATTCCACCACAAGGTCTTCTGATCTCTCCACCCACATTCCCCCGAAGCCCTTTGTCTGCAACAGGCCTCGCTCTTGCATTTTTTTCACCACAAAGGCATCATGACCAGTGGCATCTATAACCACCTTCGCCTCCAGAGCCACAGGATCCACACAAGTTATTTGCCGAGGCAGGGCGCTTACAGGAGTCCAGTTCACTACAACCCCTGCCAGCTTCCCTTCTTCTCTAAAGACCACATCCTCAAATTCTGTCATGTTCTGAACCTTTACCCCTGCATCGCAGGCTGCAGCTATAAGTTTTGAACAGGCATGGGGACCATCAGCCACACAAAGCCCCTCCTGGATTTTATCATACGGTATTTTGAGTTCTTCAAGAACCCTTTCTCCAGGATGTCTAACAGTTATTTTGTTCATAAGG
>WFZZ01000002.1 GCA_015489315.1 Deltaproteobacteria bacterium
GCAAGCACTGGTACACCTTCCATTTTTCTTCATCCCGTCGAGGCCATGCACGGGGATTTGGGCATGGTAATGACAGGGGATGTGGTTATAGCTATATCAAATAGCGGCCAGACCCAGGAGCTAAATGCCCTTATCCCAGCCTTTAAGGATAGAAATATTCCAATAATAGCCCTTACTGGAAATGAAGAATCCATGCTGGCAAAGGCATCCACTTGTGTGATTGATACAGGGGTTAAAAAAGAGGCCTGTGCCCTTGGACTTGCCCCTACTGCCAGTACCACAGCGGCCCTTGCTGTAGGAGATGCCCTGGCAGTAGTCCTTTTAAAATTGAGGCGTTTTAGTGAAAGAGATTTCAGGAAAAATCATCCAAGTGGCACTCTTGGTGAAAGACTAAAGGTATCGGTAAGCCAGGTTATGTTAAAAGGGCAGGAAGTTCCCCTGGCACATGTTGGTCAGCGGATGAATGAGGTCATTAAGGAAATAGATGAAAAGAGGCTTGGTGCAGTCCTTGTACTTGATACAACTGAAAGCCTTGTGGGTATTGTGACTGATGGAGATTTAAGGCGGGCAATGATTAAATTTGGTCCGACCTTTTACGAAAAAAGGGTTGAAGAGATTATGACCCCAAACCCAAAAAGTGTTATGCCGGATGCCCTTGCAGCAGATGCCTTGGCCCTTATGGAGACGCATTTAATAACCGTTCTTCCTGTAGTTGGTTATGATGGAAGGCTTTCCGGTATAGTCCATCTACATGACCTATTGGGAAAAGGCGAATTTAAGTTTATAATCTAAAAAAATTCTTAGGAGAAATCATGGCAAGAGGTCTTAACAAGGTAATGTTAATAGGAAGGCTTGGGGCCGATCCAGAGATAAGATATACCCAGGATGGAACCCCTGTTGTAAATTTCAGTCTGGCCACCAACAGCAGGGTGAAAAGGGGAGATGAATGGCAAGATGATACCGAATGGCACAGGATTGTTGCCTGGAGAAAGCTTGCCGAGATCTGTAATGAGTATCTTAGCAAAGGGCGCCTGGTTTACGTGGAGGGAAGGCTAAGGACACGCTCCTGGGAAGATAGAGATGGAAACAAGCGCTGGACAACTGAAGTTATTGCAAGGGATATTCAGATACTTGATTCCCGTGGGGAGGCAGCAGAACAAGGTGATGTTGACTTGGAACCTCCAGTTCCAGAGATTGAAGATGATGTGCCATTTTAGGACTATTTAAGAAGCTCTTTAAAAAAGCGGCAGGATGTTACTGGTACATTAAGCAAACTAGCAATTTTGCACTGACTATTTAGACTGCATCTAAGACAAATTGATATCGACTCCAGGGTGAAATCAAACTCAAGGTCTTTTGCCCCTGGTTTGATAATATTTAGCTCGTTCTTGTTACTTAAAGCACTTCCAATGGCCATCACTTATTTAACTGTTGAATTTCTGCTCTTCTCAAACAAGATAAAGAGATTTAGGTTTTCCCAA
This sequence comes from Deltaproteobacteria bacterium, assembly GCA_015489315.1. Classification (GTDB taxonomy): domain Bacteria; phylum Desulfobacterota; class Dissulfuribacteria; order Dissulfuribacterales; family QOAL01; genus JAADCZ01. The sequence continues at coordinate 1,482 of WFZZ01000002.1, forward strand.
AAATAAATCAAGGTCAATCCATGTAGGGAAAAGCTTTTCTTTTTGGTGGAAAAATTTTTCCCTCTTTTACGCAAAATCAAAAAATAAACTATAAAAACAGCCCTATTTAAAAACCTTTTTATTTTAAAATCGGCATTTTTTTTGAAAAATTTAACCGATTGTTGCCTAATATCAATTTTGGAGGAGAGGCATGTATTCCAAGGCTACCATTTACCCGTCTAAAAAATGGCTTTTTGATATAGCCGGTCGTTTATGGCTCTATCTTCTGTTTTTTATATGGTCAGCCTCTCTCATGGATTTTTTTCTTACACTTTTTCAGGTTCAAAATGGCATAAATGAACTAAATCCAATACTTGCTCCCTTTTTTCACAATCATCTCTATTTCCAGGCCTTTTTGGTAAAAATGGGCCTTACAAGCCTGGGAGTTTATGTTTTATCCGTGTGCCACCGACATCCAAAGGCCAAGGCCGCAGCCTATTTCCTTTCCCTTGTATATTTATTGCTCCTTGTATATCATGCCCTGAATATCTTTCAGATTTAATTAGATCAAACGAATTTTATCCACCTTTAAGGAGAAAAATGTCAAGATTTAAGATAAGGAAGGGAAAAAGATTTCCCTTAGGGGCAACATGCATGGATGGAGGGGCCAATTTTTCCATCTTCTCCCGTCATGCCAGTAGCCTTGAGCTGTTACTCTTTGAAACACCAAAAGATAAGGAACCTGTATTTAAGGTGTCGCTTTTGCCCGAAAAAAACAGGGATTTTTATTTCTGGAATATCTTTGTGGAAGGGTGTCATCCTGGAATGGCTTATAACTGGAGGGCAGAAGGTCCAGATGATACATCAAGTTCTGGGTTTAGGTTCCACAAGGAACGGCTACTTTTGGATCCTTGGGCAAGAATGGTCTATGATGGCTTATGGGATAGGGAAAGGGCAAAAAGGGATGTCAAGGCACCCCCTATAAGGGGAATAATTGCCCCTTGCCTTGAAGATTATGACTGGGAAGGGGTAAGCCCGCCAGAACACAATCCGGAGGACGCCATTATCTATGAGATGCATGTAAGGGGCTTTACAAGGCATCCTTCGTCTAAGGTCAAAAATCCTGGAACCTTTTCAGGAATAATAGAAAAAATTCCATATCTAAAATCCTTAGGGATCAGCCACATTGAGCTTTTGCCAATCATGGCCTTTGATGAGCAGGATGTGCCAGAAGGTGTAAGGAAGTTAGGGCTTAAAAATTACTGGGGATATAGCCCCCACAGTTTTTTTGCCGTTCATCCTCACTATTTCGTAAATCCCCTTGACCTTCACTGCCTTGATGAATTCAGGGATATGATAAAGGCCCTTCACAAGGAAGGTATTGGGGTGATCCTTGATGTCGTCTTTAATCATACCAGTGAAGGGGGTGAAGATGGCCCAGTTATTAACTTTAAGGGCCTTTCAAACAGGGAATTTTATCATCTGGATCCGAAAGACAGGAGAAAATACATAGATTTTACCGGTTGTGGAAATACGGTAAACTGCAACCATCCGCAGGTTGTCTTTTTTATCATAGAGTGTCTTGAATACTGGGTAAAATATTTTCACATAGACGGGTTCAGGTTTGACCTTGCAAGTGTCTTGGCCAGGGGTGAGGACGGCAAACCCATGCACCATGCACCAGTTGTATGGAGTCTTGAGTTTTCAAGGGCCCTATCCAGGGTAGAATTGATTGCCGAAGCCTGGGACGCAGGAGGGCTTTATCAGGTGGGGGGCTTTCCTGGCTACAGATGGCAGGAGTGGAACGGAAGATATAGAGATGTCTTAAGGCAGTTTATAAGGGGAGACAAGGGACTTATCAATGAAGTTGCCACCAGAATTGCAGGAAGTAGTGATCTATATGCCCCATCGGGCAGAAGCCCAATAAACAGCATCAATTTCATCACCTGTCATGACGGATTCACTCTCAATGATCTTGTAAGCTATGAGAGAAAACACAATGAGGCAAATGGAGAGGACAATAGAGACGGAAGCAACGAAAATTTTAGCTGTAATTACGGAATAGAGGGTGAAACAAAAGACAGAAGGATTTTGAGTCTTAGGAGACGGCAGGCCAAAAATTTTATGGCAGCACTTTTTCTGTCCTTAGGTGTGCCAATGATACTTTCAGGGGATGAGTGTCTAAGGACCCAAAGGGGAAATAACAATGCCTGGTGTCAGGACAATGAGATAAGCTGGTTTGACTGGAGGCTTTTAAAAAGGAATTCAGGGATGCTACGCTTTACCAGAAGGATTATTGAATTCAGGAAAAGGCATCCTGCCCTTAGAAGGAGGCATTTTTTGGCTGGAAAACCTTTAAAAAAAGGTGAAATTCCTGACATCTTATGGCATGGAAAAAGTCTCAATGAGCCACCTTGGAACAGTGGAGATGAGAATTTTCTAGCCTATACCCTTGCAAGTATTCAGGAGGAAGAGCCCTTTCTTCATGTGATTTTTAATATGGAAAAGGAGGAAGAGGTTGAGGTTGAGTTGCCAGAATTGGAAAATGTTACATGGCACCTAGCCATTGATACATCAAGGCCCTGTCCGAACGATATAATAGAACCAGAGAGACAAAGTCCTTTTCTTAACAGGAAATACCTGGTAAGGCCTAGAAGCGTGGTAGTATTTGAGGGACGATATTTTGTTCCTTAAAGTACACAGTAAAAGTTTACATATAAGGTTTTAGGAGAAGATATGGCAACTTTTCGCTTTGGCTGGTGGACTACAGGGCGTGATGAGGCAGCAGTTAACCTATTTAAGGCAGTTTGCAAGGCCATTTCTAACGGGCGCATACACGGGGATTTTTGCTACTGTTTTATATCAAAAAGAGAAGGAGAGGGCAGGTTCAGTGATGAGATAGCAAGGCTTTGCAAAGAAGAGGACATTCCCCTTGAGATGCTTTCTGCCTTGGAGTTTAAAAAGGAATTAAGAAAAAGGAACCGGGATGAGTGGAGAAGGCTTTATCATGAGGCCCTTTTCAGTCTCATTAAAAGGTATGATTGCCCTCTCGCGGTCCTTGCCGGCTACATGTGGGTCTTAAGTGCAGAAATTTGTAAAAAGATTTCTGCCATAAACCTTCACCCGGCGCTTCCGGGTGGGCCAACAGGCACCTGGCAGGAAGTCATCTGGAAGCTTCTTGAACGGAATATTGATAAGACCGGTGCCATGATGCATCTTGTGACCCCGGAGCTTGATAGAGGCCCTGCCATTACCTTTTTTGCCTTTTCCATTAAGGGAAAGGGCTGGGACGAGCTCTGGAAGGAATTCTATGACCTTAAAGAAAGATACGGTTTTTCAGGGCTTAAGGAAAAAGTAGGTGAAGGGCTTCCTCTTTTTAAAAAGATTAGAAAAGAGGGTGAAATAAGAGAGCTTCCATTGATAGTAGAGACACTTAGATCCTTTTCCCTTGGAAGGTTAAAGGTCTCAAAGGGGCAGATTTTGGACGAAAAGGGAGATGTCCTTACATCCCCCCTTGACCTTTCAAAAGAGGTCGATAGCCAGATTTCAAAATGAAAATTGATACCCTTTCCCTTTTTAACGGAGACCTTGTCCTTAACAGGGATTTTAAACTCATACTTTTTGAAAATAACCTTAAAGACCCGGAGGCATTCTGGACTATTGAGGATGAGCCTGTAAAAAAGGTCTTAAAGGAAAGGGGAACAGGAAGGTTTTATCTTAGGGCAAAGGACGGGAAGGCAATAGAGTGCTACATCAAAAGATATGGCCCAATACCTTTTAAAAAAAAGATAAAGGATTTCTTTAACCTCAAGTTCAGGGCCTTTGATGCCTTTAATGAGTGGAGGGCCCTTTTGGCCTTTCATGAAAATCTTCTTCCAACCCTTATTCCAGTAGCTGTTGGTAGGCATTTAAAGGGAAGCTTTTGCGTTACCCTGGGATTAAGGAATTATCAAAGGGCCTCAGACCTACTTAAGAAGGATAGCGGATTTGACAAGGATAAAAGGCGTATTCTTATTTCAAATATAGCCATTTATGCTGCTAATATGCACAAAAAGGGGTTTGCTCACCAGGATCTCTATCTGGTCCATTTTTTTATAAAAGAAGATTTAACACCCTATTTGATCGACCTTCAAAGGGTAATAATCCAAAAGGACTTGAGAAGAAGATGGGCAATAAAGGATTTGGCAGAACTTCTTTTTTCAGCAAGACTTGTAATGTCAAAGGATGAAACAGAGTTTCTGATTGACGAATATTCAAGAGAAGTTGGTTTTGACATTAGAAAAGATAAAAGGCTTTTTAGGGAAATTGAAAAAAAGGCCAATAGAATAATGGCAAGATATAAAAAACGCTTAGCAGCTTAAAAGGTCAAGGGCAGTTTTAGAGGCCTCAGAAACGCTTATCTTTTTAACCTCATCTTCTATAAAAAGCTCAACTTCCCTTTTATCAGAAAGCCCCTTTTGTATCTTCTGGCAAAAGGTTTTATCTCCCGAATACCCTATGGCCAAAGTGGCAAGGACCTTTGATGCAGGATCATTATCATCAAGATATGTGCTCACAATTTTATTGGCTTCAATTTTATTGTAAATTTCTTTCTGGGACTTTGATAGTCTATAAAGCCCCCAAAGGGCCCCTCTTCTAAGGGGAAGATATTCAAGAAAATTCCCCTCCTCCCACACATAGGAAAGAAGTATCCTTGCATATTCTCTAGAAAGGCCCTGGTGGTTGGCCATTGCCTCGGCCATTGCTTCAGGCGCTCCCCAGCCAATGCCGCCTGATTCGTCATTTAGACTCCACATGAGCCTCCTCATGACAATTCTTGCCTCTTCCATGTCCTTTTCCGCAAGTCTTGCCATTACTCTGCCAAAGGCCTTAATGGCTAGCCATCTTTCAAGGGCATCCGGCCTATAAAAAAAACGGATGAGAGGAGAGATAAGGGCCTTTGGAGGGGCTGAATCCACAAAGTCCATTATGGCAGGAAGGTCTCCCTTTTTTAAAAGCTTCTGGAGCCTCCTGCCAATATTTTTTCTGTCCTTAAAAAAAAGGTTGGACATTTTAAATTAATTTTTATTCAAGGGGTTCCATTTCCTTTCCACAGCAAAGAGGGATAGGCTCTCCTGCCTTACAGTTTTTGTATTTATTGCATATGGCACAAAAATAGGTGCAGTCTTCTTCTACCTTTTTGTCCGAATACTGGGTCTTTCCCCCTGGAACGCCTTCTATGTAAAACCTTGCAACCTTGTCATGCCCAGGGACAAAGTTCCCCATTGGCACTATCTTTTTATTTTCCCCATAACAGTCAATGACCACCTTCCACAGGACTTCAAGGGAAGATTCTTCCTGGGGATTTTCAGGCATAAATTCGATTACATTTTTATCTACTAAGATTTTCATTGGTTCAAACTACTCCTTGTAAAAATTATCCTTGTAAATATTTTTAAGAAAGGGCCTCTAAAATCTTCTGGCCCATTAATATTCCAGCCTCCCTGCATCTTTTAAGGTCGTCATGGGTTGGCACATATTTCACCTTGATTCCCTCATGGATTAGTTCAAATTTCCAGTCTTCCATGGCCTTATTGAGGTGCTTTACAGACTCCCCACTCCAGCCATAGGAGCCAAAGGCAAAACCAAACTTGTTTGCAGGTCTAAGGCCCCTGAGATACATAATGAAGCCGGCCATTCTGGGTAAAAGCCCGTTGTTCAGGGTGGGACTTCCAAGACATATCCCTTTGGCGTCGATAATATCTGTAACGATTTCACTTCTGTGATTTACGCTAAGGTCAAGAAGCTTTACGCTAACCCCTGTAGATTCAATGCCGTCGGCAACGGCCTTTGCCATCATTTCGGTGCTATGCCACATTGTGTCATAGATGACCAGGGCCTTTTTGCTGCCTCTATGATGGGACCAGTCTTCATAGGCCTTTATGATCTTTCCAGGGTCCTTTCTCCAGATAACGCCATGATCAGGTGCAATCATGTCTATTTCAATGCCGGATTCAGCCACACTTTTTAAAAGCTTCCTAACCTGTGGTGAATAAAGATAGAGGATATTAGCATAGTACTTCTTAGCCTGATACATGAGCTCGGATTGATCTACCTCGTCATCATAGCGCTCGCTAGTGCCAAGATGCTGGCCAAAGGCATCGCTTGATATCAGGAGCTTTTCTTCAGGGATATAGGAAAACATGCTGTCTGGCCAGTGGAGCATCCTTGTTTCAATAAAGGTGATGCTCCTTTTGCCAACAGAGATGGTTTCTCCGTTTTCCACCACGTGGTAGGGCCAATCCTCCCTGTGAAAGTGGGAAAGAAGGTTTTTGTGCCCCATTTTCGAGCAGATAATCTTTTCAGGCTTAACCAGATCAACAATTTCCGGAAGAGACCCGCTATGATCCATCTCTACGTGGTTTACCACGATGTAGTCGATTTTTTCAGGATCAGTGAGGGTTCTGATCCTGTGGACCAGGTCTGAACAAAGATTCTTTTTTACAGTATCAAAAAGAACAGTCTTTTCATCAAACATGAGGTAGGCATTGTAGGTCGTGCCTCTATAGGTGGAATAGCCGTGAAAGTCTCTTACAAGCCAGTCAACGGCCCCCACCCAGTAAATGTCCTTTTTTATCTCATAGACTTGCATTTTAATTCTTCCTCCAACTCCTAATCTACTGGTTCAAATTGGTCTTTGCTTGCCCCACAGATGGGACAGCTCCAATCATCTGGAACGTCCTCAAAGGCTGTTCCTGGCTCGATTCCAGAGTCAGGGTCGCCATTTGCAGGGTCGTATATGTAACCACAAACCTGACAGCGATATTGTTTCATAAAATCCTCCATTTACTTAGTTTACCTAAATTTTATTTACAAAGGCGAAATCGATATCCTTATTCCTTAGCTGGCATGGGAACAGGAAGTGGCCTTTGGCCAAGCTCCCTGTCCACCATGAAGAGTCCGCCGCCTTTTCCATCTGAGCCTCCTGCAAGCTTAAGCTTCTGAACCACTCCGCTTGCAGATGCCTCTTCTTCGACCTGTTCGCTTACAAACCACTGGAGGAAAATCTGAGTTGCATGGTCCTTTTCCTCAATAGCAAGGTTCATAAGGTCATTTATTAGGCTTGTCACATACTTTTCATGCTCATAGGCATGTTCGAAGACTGCAAGGGCAGAATCCCACTCCTGGGGTGGTGCCTTTATGGATTCAAGAAGGACCCTTCCGCCACGTTCTATGACAAAGTCATAGATTTTCATGGCATGAATCATCTCTTCCTGGGTCTGTGCCTTCATCCAGTTTGCGCAGCCTTCAAGGTCAACGCTTTCAAAGTACGATGCCATTGATAGATAAAGATATGCAGAATAAAGCTCTGCATTTATCTGTTTGTTAAGTGCCTTTTCCATTCGTTCACTAAGCATTTTTAACTCCTCCAAAGTCCATGAAGATTGCAGTATGCACGGGCCGTAACATCTGTTGCGTCTGTGCAAAAGGTGGCTTCAGGCTCCTGCCCAGGGCTCAAAAATACCCTTTGGGCCACATCTCCTGCTATAAGCTCAATCCACTCGATATAATGTTTTTCTTCCATGGGATGAGGAACACTTCCAACCTTTACCTTGTAGCCGCCATCAACCTTTTCGATGACAGGCACATGTTTTTCCTTGGCTGCATCAACCGTGTTTTCTTCCATTAGGACCATTGGCTTTCCGCAGCAAACAAGCTGCCCTTTACCCTCATGGACCATTTCAACCATGTTTCCACAGATTTCACATTTATAGACTTCTAATTTCTTGGTCATGATATCACTCCTTTAAGCTTTTTAATTTAGATAACTTCTACTGTTACAGGCTCACCCATCCATACACCATGGATGTTACATTCCGAAATGGCCTCAAGACGGCATGTCTTGTTGAGCCTTATCCTGAAATATCCATTTGGGGAGGTGTTTCCACCCCTTTCATTGTCCAATTCAATGGTTTCATGGCCATCCAAAATAAGTTTTATTTCATTAATAAAATGTTCCGGTGTGGATGGGTGCTCCACCATAAAACCCACCTTTACCTCTACGTCAAACCATTCCCCCTTTTTTACCTTTGAAGGTGCCTTGATGAGGGGGACATGCTTTTTTTCAAGCATGGAGGGGTTCTTTTTATTGGTGAGACGATTAATTTTTTTTGTCTCTTCATTTTTCTTGGCAAAGGTTTTTTCAACCTTACCCATTACTAGAGCCGCTGCCGCAGTGGCTACAGCCCCCTTTACAAATTTCCTTCTTTCCATGGCTAATCCCCCCTTAATTTGGGTTGTTTATTTTACTTCAATGACCATCTTGGCCGTATTGACTAGAATTGGCCTATATTCCGACTCTGGCAGCTTGAAGAACTTGCCTACCGAGCTTGGAACCTGGGTATAAAAGAGGTTGGCGTTAATGGTAAGTTTCCCTTTAGGCAAGTTAGAGGGTAGCTCCCAGACGTAGTTTTCAATCTTTGTCTCCCTTGGTCCGATCCTGTAATCAACAAGGGTGTTATCTTTTGTGTACCACTGGCATATAGTCATCCTGCCCTTTGGGTCAAAAAATGGCTTTCTGAATATCCTTGCTCCATCAGGGATGTCTCCATCCCTTTTAAGGCCCTTAAAGCCTTTTATTTCCTTTATTTCTCCAATTGCCTGGTATTCATTCGCCTTTGAATTGGCAATTGTATAATCTTCGCCTTTAAAGCCCTTTGGCTTTACTGGGATATGATAACTCTTTCCATTTGCATCAATGGCCCAGACCTCAAGCCAAAGCATCCTTTCTTCAGTAGAACCTGATGGTATGTAGTGGCCTGCCTTACCGTTAAAAAGCACCACCCTGAGCTTAAGGTTATCACCTGCTGAAAGTGCCTTTTTGTTAGTATAAAGAGCCAGATCAATTGCCCCCTTTAATTTTGAGTCTGAATGGGACCCTTGAAATACGTGATGGGCAATATCAGGGCGATTTTTGCCCATTGTGGTAGACTTTCCTGGAGCTTTGTGCATATGGCAATCCTGGCAGACAACCCCTTCCTTGGCATAAGGCCCATTTTTCCATTCGCGATAGGTGGATTTTACCCATGCCCCATAGGGACTTTGTTCATCATGGCAGGTAGCGCAAAATTCAGCGCTTTTGTGAAACTTGCTAAA
>WFZZ01000003.1 GCA_015489315.1 Deltaproteobacteria bacterium
CAGGTGTCTTAATGCCCTTATCCGTTCTGCCCGTACTTCCGAGGCAATCTGGGGTGTATATCCCTCTGACTCCCATCCAATTTTTTCCCACTTCTTTTTATTATCAATTTTAAACGAAATAACAAAGCACCTGTCTAGGTGGCTGTTAATCTTGGGCCTGGAGTGTGACTCGTAATAATAGATGCCTGTTAAAAAACCTCCTCCCCTCTTCTTGACTCGCTTGTATTTTGTGGCCATTGGCTCCCTCATTCTTAGCAGGCCAAGGGTTGGATTTTCCTACCCTATTCCTACCCTTTTTATTCAAAAACGTTAAAATTGATAGGTTTTATAGGAGTGATTAAAGCACATTAAAGATACGTAGTCAACTGTAATTAAAGAATATTTAACTCAATTAAGGTGAGTAGCTAGAATGCGACATTTGGCCTCCGGAGCCAAAGGTCGTGGGTTCGAATCCCGCATCGCCCGCCAGCATTTTCAATTATCCCACAGTAGCTCGTAAAGGCCTGAAAATCTCATTGTAGGCCTTTTTACACAGCCTTTCAGGGCCTCTATTGTGCCATAAACGATTAGCTCCTTCTTGGCACGGGTTATTGCAGTATAAAGAAGTTCCCTTCCCAGAAGTGGCGAGTCATCGTGGGGCAAAATGAGCAGGACCCTTTCATATTCAGAGCCCTGGCTTCGATGAACTGTTATTGCCCAGGCAGGTTCGAAACTGGGAAGACGAGATGGTAGAAAGGCGCGTATTTCTCCGCCTTGGCCCTTGAAAAAAACCTTCAAGCGCCCCTTGTCATTAGGCCAGCAAATCCCGGTGTCTCCATTGAAAAGGCCCAAAAAATAATCGTTTTTGTTTATTATTATTGGAAGCCCTTTGAAAAGACTGTGGACATCAAAGGAATCTTCTTTGAAGATTGCGCTAGATAAGAGTGCGTTGATAGCCTGAACTCCCCAGATGCCCCTTCTTGTACCACAAAGGATTTTGAAACCATTGGATCTATTAAGTGCCTCAGCGGCTGAGGCAGAAGAGCAAATCATCTCCATATCAGTCAGGGCCACGTCTTTTAAAAAACTGACAATATCCTTATTCCTGGAATTCTGAAAACGCACATGCCTGAAATCAGGGGATGTCAAAATATCGAAAACCTTTTCAAAGCGACCTTTGTTCACTTCTGAAGAAAGCTCGTCTATTCCGCTTCCCTGCCTGAACCTGAAGTTGTGCTCAAGCACCACAATACAGTCTTTCAGTTCATGACATGGCTTTTCATGCCCATTAATCTTACCGATATCTTCCCCCACTTGCTTGGCAAGTGAAACAAATCTTTCCGAATAGGTAAACCGGTCAAACCCAGAACAGACATCCCTCAAAACACTTCCGGTCTCTACCGAGGCCAATTGATTTTTATCGCCTACAAGAATAAGGATGCTATCTTCTCTTAGAGCATCAACCAGATGAATCATTGTTGGTAGATCAACCATGGATGCCTCATCAACTACTACAACGTGAAAATCAAGACGGTTTTCCGAATGATAACGAAAAGTTCCGGCACTTCTTCCAGCACCGAGAAGCCGGTGTATGGTAAGGGCCTCGGTGGGAATCCTCTTCTTCAAAATAGATGGCACTTCGAGCCTTGCTATGGCATCGAGTACAGACTCACTCAGTCTCGAAGCTGCCTTTCCGGTTGGTGCGCAAAGGGCTATTTCAAGCGGGGTGTCTGCTGCCTCAAGCATTACAGCCATCATAGCGGCAATCGTCCTTGTCTTACCTGTGCCCGGCCCCCCTGAAAGCACGAAAAATTGTTTTTCAAGGGAGCTTGCTACTGCAATCTTTTGCCAGTCAGGCACAGGCCCTTTGCCTGACGGAAAAAACTTTTCCAGCAATTGGAAGCCAGCCTTTTTGTTTTTGAAAAAAAGAGACGGAGTTCTTGCTCTCTTTGAAAGCTCCTTTGCAAGGCGCCTTTCGTAACTCCAATATCTATGAAGATAGAGTCTGTTTCTAACGAGCATAAAAACCTTTTCAGTTCCTGGAGAGCCTACAAAAGTGGAATCCTTTATCTTTCCCCATAGATGACCTGAAAGCTCCTGAAACACGTTTCCGTCATGAGCTTTATCTGACTTTGTAATTGCTGAGACATTTGGAAAGTTATTCAGTAAAGGGGCAAAGTCCATATCAAGAAGAATGGAGCTTAATCCATCCGGAGTCATCTCAAGGCAAGTATGTCCTGCATCGAGACCAAGGCCAAGAAGAAATCCGGCAAAAGCCACCCACTCCACATTCAGCAAAGTAGAGTCTCCATGGGTTTTGTAAAAACCATGGGAAGGGCCAATCAATCTTTTAACAAACCTGAAAATTTCCACTGCAAGTGGCGAAACATCTCCTGCCACTGTCTGCTCATGTAGCCGGCTTTCGATTTTATCGAGGCTAAAACCCATTATGAAGCTCTCCGTTTCCTGATCAGCTGGCCTCAAGCCCTGAAAAGCCACGGATATCTTAGTGAAAGCTCATCAGGGGAAACGAAAATGACCCCAGTTCGGCCACGAGAAGCCCCTCCACCTGTCACGCCCCGGACAAATAGATAAAAAACACCACCAAGGTCCCGGTCCCTATCATAATTTTGGTTGAATCGAGAAAGGTAGCCATCAAGGGCAGCAAGGTAAATGGCAGCCTGCAACCAGTAGTTGTGTTCGTCCATGGCCCTGCTCAAGTTTTTCTCACCGTAATCTTCAGGAGATGTGCCAAGCCAGTTGGTTTTATAGTCCAGGAGAAAAAAGCGCTCGTCGTGACTAAAGACCAGATCAATATATCCCTTTAAAATACCCTTATCCCAGTCAATACCTTGTCCCTGAAATTCTCTCCAGAACTCCGCTTCACAGGCCAAGTGAAAATCCATCTCCTTGATTATCCAGCGAGGATCGAGTTCCTTCAATTTAAGCCCGGGGTAAATCTCGGATGAAACAACCTTGCGCACCATATCCGCAAGAACTTCAGCCCAGGAAGTATCGAGATTGAATTCTTTCAGGCTTTCCAAGGCCTTAGCGCGAAAGTTCTCCAGGCTGCCAGCAAAATCTATCTCCTCGAAAATCTTGTGAACACAGTTTCCTGGCCGCGGTCCTCTTGGGAAGCCGGCCATGTCCATGGACTGTGACAAATTATCAAGGCCTTCCTTGAAGAGGACACCGACATCACCCTGGTGTCCCGATGCAACAAGCCCTGAAAAACTAGTCTTTCCCCATGTCTGTTTTACCAATGGGCCTTGACCAAGCTTCGGTAGAACGATTTTTCCAAAGTCCTTGTGAATGGATCTGATTCTCTTACCACTTTCGACTATAGACCTTAAATCTTCCCTGAATAGCATTCTTACACAGGTGCCAGAAGGAAACATCTCTTTCAAAGGCGTCAGGATCTCACACTCAACGCCTTCTTCATCAAATTTTCGGCCACTGCACCAATGGGTAAGCCCCTCGACATCTTGGGAATATCCGGCCAGGGCATTTTTCAATATTGCAGGAACTTCTTCTTGAAAAAGGCCGGATAGGATTTCCTTATATTCAATGCCTTTTTTCAGCGTTCTACTAACGGGTAATTCATCTTTGACAAGCTCCTCGATATCAGGAAACATCAATTGCCAAACAACAGAGCGCCAGTAAAACTTCTCAAAAAAGCCAAGGTACATCTTGTATTTCGCCCTTGTAAGGGCAACATATATGAGGCGAACATCCTCTGCCACAAGCTGATCCATGGCAAAATCCCATTCAGAATCAGCCATTAGGAATTCAGCGTGCCCCCCCTCTCCTTCTTGATGGAAAACAAAGGCCGAGTTGGATATGGGCAAAACATATGAGTCCTGTTCCTTGCTATAAAATTTATTTATTGCATAACCCTTGACACCAAGGGAGTCTATATAAGGCAAAAAGACAATTGGGAACTCCAGGCCCTTGCTCGTATGGTAGGTCATCACCTTCACAAGATTTTCATCCGTTTCAAGCCTAAGCCTTTTTTCATCCTTGTCGACACCCGGCTCGTCGATAGCCTTTTTCAACCACAACAGGACCCTTGACGGCCCTGGATTTTCCCTTTCTGCCTCAGAAAGGAGCTCTGAAAGCTGACGAAAATTGGTAAGCCTCCTTTGTCCGTCTGACAACGAAAGAAGCCTCCTAGGAACATCGAACCTGTTAAAAAGACTTCTTAACATTGACATGACACCCTTTGTGTTCCATACCTGCTTTAATTCCAGGAAAGAGTCCACAAGGGCATCCCACTGTTCCTCGTCGTTCTGGACACGAATTAGTGCTTCAGCATCATGGCTAAGTGCAGTGGTGCAAAGCGCTGTCGAGACTGCATGTCGGCTGAAAGGAACCAGAACTGCATTCAGGATATAAAGGAGCTCTCTTGCCTCCAGGGATGTAAATATATTGGTGGGGCCCTGGTAGATGGAGGGTATCCCCAGCTCATAAAGTGCATCCCTTATAAGGCCAGCCTGCTTGTGAGAACGTACCAAAACGGCAATATCACCAGGAGTAACCTCTCTCCTTTGACCTTCAGGGCCTGCAAACACCAGATGACCCTTTCGAGAAAGCTCGATTATCCTTGAAATTTTGCTGGCAGTAACCTTGGAAGGTTCCAGGCTTGGAGCGTTTTCATCCTTATCTTTGTTTTCAGCTATTTCTTCTGATTCACTTGTGAAATTGGCCATCCACATTTCAATGCCACTTTCCCAGCCCATATTATCCTTGGAGCCAATATCTTTCACAGCAAGCTCAAGCTTCCAGTCGTTTTCCTCTCTTGCTGCAACAGGGAAAAAATCAATCCCTTCGAGGACAAAAGGCCTTTGAGCCTGGGAGAAAATTGTATTTACCCCCTCGACTAAGGCAGGAGCAGAACGCCAATTGGTTTCAAGATCCCAGCGTGCACTCTCCCTAGTCTCGCTCTTTGCCTTGAGATAGGTAAAGATATCAGCACTTCTGAAGCTATAAATGGCCTGCTTTGGATCTCCAATGAGAAAAAGCCGAGATTTTTGAGGGTCATTGTAGATATTCCTGAAGATCTCCCATTGAATGGCGTCAGTGTCCTGAAACTCGTCTATTAAGGCAACCTTGAAACGGCTCCTTAAAATAGCCGAAAGACTCTGGCCCTTGGGCCCCAAGAGGGCAGCATGAACCTGCCTCACCATGTCATCATAAGATATGGCGTCCATTTCCCTCTTCTTCTTGGCCATGTATCCCTTTGAAAACTCCCTGAGCTCGTGAAGGAGAAAGGCCAAAAATCTCTCTCTAATGCCGAAATGGTTCAACAGTGGAAAAATCCGGGATGAAAAATCTGTTATCCTTTTTCTGGCTTCTGTAACGGTGCTAGCATGCTCTTTCAGGGAAAACCATTTGCAGCATACACGCTCCAAGCGCCTATATGAAAAATCATCCAGTACCAGCTTTCCCCAGGAAGATTCTCCTTTTTTTACCGATGACTCACTAGTTATCTTTTCAAAAAGATTTCTCAATAACCAAAGCTTTCCCAGCCGTGGATCCTCAGGCAACAAGGTGAAAAAGGCAGAATGACAGGCACTTTCAAATTGATGGTATGATGGTAGTTGATCTGAAAAAAGGGCTTTGAAGGAATCTTTTTCCCTCTGTAGCCACTTCTTCAACCATTCATTAGATTTTTTTTCCAGCTTTTTTTGTGTTTCTCCACCCAAACCCTCTGATATTTCACCGACATATCCATCAAAAACGACATTTAAATCTTCCATTATGATTTTTTCCACGTCAGGCAGCAAGCTCATGGCTTTACTCTGCGCCTTTTTGAAAATTGCATATTCCTTCCTCATTGAATCGAAATCAACTTCAGGAACAATCAGCGGCTCGGGAATGCCCAATATGTCTTCAAGATTGTCACAGAGAAATTCTGTAGGATCCTCTCTGTCAAATATCTCCACTAGAACCCCAATAAAGTCATCATCTAGCCCGGCAATTGTTGAGCGAAGGAATTCACGGCTGGCAGGAAGGTAAAGCTCCTTATCCATGACAACATTTTTAATGCCCGAAAGGGAATCGGCCTCAAAGGAAAACTCTTTCAAAACCCGGTGACAGAAGCCATGAATTGTAAATATCGAGGCCTGATCCATACTTAGAAGGGCAAGCCTTAGTCTTCTTCTGACCTCATCCCTTCCAACCCTGGATACCGCATCATCCACTGCGGCCTTGAGCGCATGGTCAGGCTCACCTAAAGACGAATCCAGATATGTCAAGGCGTGGTCCAATCTCGTCCTTACCTTTGCCTGCAGTTCCTCTGTTGCGGCATTTGTGAAAGTTACAACCAGGATCTGCTCGGGCATAAGCGCCTCTTCCATTACCAGCCGAAGGTAGATACTTGTGATGGTGAAGGTCTTTCCGGTGCCGGCACTTGCCTCAATAAGGGTATAGCCCCGAAGCTTCAGCCTTGTTATATCCTTCAAACACCTCATGTTCTACCTGCCCTTTTCCATTGCCCAAAACATTGGCGCACAAATTTCAATGCTTTTCCTGATGAATTCTGGGTCCCTCATGAGCCTTGAAGGTGGCTGATCCTTACCCCTTCTAAAGTATAAAAGCCATGGGTCCTTGTAATAGCTTCCTCGCTTTCGATCCTTTTCAAGTAACTCCTGAACCTTATCAATTGCCCATTCCAGGTCCCTCTTTTCCACTTCCTCATGCGTTACCACGCTCCATCTTGGCCTTTCACGCTTTTTGGGCTTTGGCTGAAGTTCCTTTACCAGAAAGTAGGAGGTCTCTGGCCAAAAAGGCACTAGACCAGTAAGACCTTTGAGATAAACGGCCAACAATTTTTCGAAAAAATCAATGGTATGTTCTCTAGGAACCGGGCTAAATATCGTATCCTTCCTTGGGTGACCGATTAGAAAAAGGCCCTTTCCTGGCTCATTTTCCTCCATGGCTAGACACCACAAAAGGTGCCTTACCCAAAAACCAATCTTGAGACGGGGCGATATGCTAGGCCTCAAATCGTAAAGGCCGTTATCCTGATTTTTATTGCCTACCTTTCCGGAGACTTTAACGATACATTCAAGGTCTTCGTCCACGAATTCAAAGGGGAATTTGATATTCTCACTGCCTGACGGGACGAGTATGTCGCCAATATATTCCACCAGTGGCAAAAACCTGGTTGATACTTCTTGCATCCATATTGCACGTGCCAGAAAATTGTCTGGCAAAATCCCTTCAAGGGTTAAATCCCTAAACAGTTTTTTAAAGAATCTTTCATCCGGCCTTTTTCCCCTTGAAAGCTCCTCCTTTATGGCATCGAGAACCTTTACCTCTGAAAAATAATCTAGGCTGTATGACTCATGATCTTTCAGAACCTCCTCCCCTATTTCCACATTTATTGAAAGAACATTTTTTAAGAAGAAACGAAGGGGATGTCCCATAAAATAAACCAATTCATCAGGAGACACATTAAGGCTGGACGCCTCTTTGCCATCAATTAAATGGCTCAAGTCGCAGGGCCAATTTGCAAGCGGCTCCACGGGCCTAGGGTCTATCAAGGACCCGTCTTCATTCACTGGAAGCCACTCAAGCGCATAGGTTACAAGCCTTTCATTTTTAGAGTGAAGATACGCCCTTCCAAAAGGCTGAAGGGGATGTTCCGTCACCAGATCGTTCCACGAGACTTTTTCTCCGGCAGAGGATATAGCCCCTAAAACCGCATCCAAAAGCTCCGTCAAGACACTGGATGGCTCAAGCGCCTGATTATCACTTTGCCGCCTTCCGATGTATGTAATTATCAAACGTTCCCTGGCAGACATGAGGGTTTCAAGGAAAAGATACCTGTCTTCCTCGCGTCTTATGCGGTCTCCTGGTCTTGGGTATCTTGCCATGAGGTCATAGGCAGGGCGTGGGAACTGGCGTGGAAATTCGCCCTGGTTCATTCCAAGAAGACATATCACCTTGAAGGGCAAGGCCCTTAGGGGAACAAGGCTTGAAAAGAGCACCTTTCCGGAGATGAATGTTGAGTGGGGGAAGGATAAGGAAAAACAGTCCCGGATGGATGCTAGAGCTACCTCAAAGGGTACACAGTCGACCCCTGCCTGGGAGATATCCCCAAAAAGGTCTTCAAGGGGGTAAATGAGCTCTTCTCTAAGCTCAGCGCTCCAGTCCTCTTCCTGGGCAAGAAACTCACTTATGGCCCCCTTTAAAAGGTCTAGCCAGCCACCTGGTGACATCCCTTGGCCGCCTGCCTCAAGAAGCCTGGTCCTTAAACGCTCAAGACCAAAGACAACGGCAGAAAGGGTAGCTACGTGGCCAAGGCCTTCGCCTTCAATGGGCCTTTCAAGGGGCTTTGCAATATAACCTGGAGCCATCTCTGTTATCTCGTCCCCATCC
>WFZZ01000004.1 GCA_015489315.1 Deltaproteobacteria bacterium
ACAGAAAACCAAGGATAAAAAGTGCTGTAAGTATTGATTTATACATAAGTCCCCCTTTTAAATGCAATTCTTTTAAGGATACGCAAAATGGAGACCTTTTTAAGAAGACGACAACAGCCTGAAATAAAAGAAAATTTATTTTTAAGACAAAAATTGATTATGGCTTTTGGTTAACTGGTAGGAAAATTTTTCTCGTTATCAAAATTGAGCACTTTGCCGCCGTGCGAAAATCATTCGCTCAACCCCGTTTAAATCTCTCCTTACTCCGATATCCCTATATTTCCTCGTCCTTTTGATTATCTCTAAGACCCTTTTTGACTGATTTATTCCTATTTCACAAAATATCCATCCACTTTTTGTCAAAAAATTGTGAGCACTTAAAAACAGGGTCTCTATTTCTAAAATGCCTTCCTCATCCCTTGAAAAAAGAGCTGTATGAGGTTCAAAGTTAAGGGTTTCTTTTGAAAGGATATCTATCTGAGATTTTGAACAATATGGTGGATTGACAGCTATGATATCGAATTTGACATTTGATTTTATTGCAGAAAACCAGTCACAACAAACAAGAAAACAATTTTTAAGGCTATCTTTTAAAAGATTCCTGCAATTTTTCTGACAAAGTCTTAGGGCCTTAAAACTTATATCCGTCATAAAGATCTTTGCCTCTGGCCAAAGACTTGAAAGGGTAATGCCAATGGCCCCTGTCCCTGTTCCAAGATCAAGGATACGATGAGGAGTGTTTTTATTAAATCTTTTAATGGCCTCTTCTATTATAAGCTCTGTTTCGGGCCTAGGAATTAAGGCATCTTTAGAACAAAGAAATTTTTTGTCCCAAAATTCCTTATAACCAAGTATATAGGCAACAGGCTCTCCTTTGAGCCGCCTTTTTATTAACAAGTTAAATTTCTCTACCTTACTTTTTGATAGCGGCCTTTCTGGATGGGTAATTAAATATTCTTTGGATTTTTTAAGGATGTGAGCCAGAAAAAGACTGGCCTCCAGATGGGGTAATTCTAGGCCCTTTTCACTTAGCCTTTTGGTAGCCTCTTTAAGTACTTCCCCCAGGCTTTTATTTTTGTTCACCTGATGTGGATTTGTGGGCCTCTGCACTTTCGGCAAGGGCCTTTGCCTGATAATAGGTCCCGAGGGATTCTATAATTTCATCAATATCGCCTTGCATAATATCTTCAAGGCGGTAGAGAGTAAGGCCAATTCTATGATCTGTAACCCGTCCTTGAGGAAAATTGTATGTTCTTATGCGTTCACTTCTGTCCCCTGTTCCAACCTGGGAACGCCTTTCCCGAGTCAGCTTTTCCTGCTGTTCCTTCTGTTTTAACTCATAAAGCCTTGCCGCAAGGACCTTCATGGCCTTGGCCTTGTTCTTATGCTGGCTTCTTTCGTCTTGACACTGAACTACCAACCCAGTTGGGATATGAGTAATTCTTACAGCGGATTCGGTCTTATTGACGTGCTGACCACCAGCACCTGAAGCCCTGTAAACATCAATTCTAAGATCCTGAGGATTAATATCAACATCCACTTCATCTGCTTCAGGAAGGACAGCAACTGTAACTGCAGAGGTGTGAATGCGGCCCTGGGTCTCTGTCTCTGGAACCCTTTGGACCCTATGGGTCCCACTTTCATACTTCAGCCTACTATAGACCTTATCCCCAGAGATAAGGGCTATTATCTCTTTATATCCGCCAATCCCAGTTTCATGGCTTGAAAGTATTTCCACCTTCCAGCCTTGTTTTTCGGCATACCTGCTATACATCCTGAAAAGGTCTGCAGCAAAAAGGGCAGCCTCTTCTCCGCCAGTTCCTGCCCTTATCTCAAGAAGAATATTCTTTTCATCATTGGGGTCCTTTGGAAGGAGAAGAAATTTCAGCTTCTTTTCTAGCTCCCTGGACTCCTTTTCGAGGGACTCCAGTTCATCTTTGGCTAGCTTTCTTATTTCAGGATCAGAGTCTTCAAGAAGCTCCTTGTTTTCTTTGATCTCCTTCTGGACCTCTTTAAAACGATCATATATCCTGACTATCTCACCAAGTTCTGCATGTTCCTTGGCAAGTTTCTGGTATTTCTTCTGATCTTTTAAAAGAGTAGGATCGCTGAGCTCTTTTTCAAGCTCTCTGTATCGATCCTTAATATCATCAAGCTTTGCAAACATCTAAAGTAAAAACTAATTCTCTTTCGAATCTTGATTTTGGCCGTATTTTTTCAGGAATTTTTCTACCCTTCCTGCTGTGTCAACAAGCTTTTGCTTTCCAGTGAAAAAAGGATGGCACTGGGAGCATATTTCGACCTTTATCTCCTTAAGTGTTGAACCAACCTGAAACTCATTTCCACATGCACATCTAACGGTTGCTAAATGATATTCGGGATGAATTCCTTCTTTCATGATAAACTCCTTATTTGTTTTTTAAAAACGGATACTTTTACAAGAAAAAAGGCTCGTTAGTCAAGAGCCATATTTGGCTACTTATTCATTGAGGCCAAGAATTCTGCATTATTTTCAGTGTCCCTCATTTTATCAAGCAAAAATTCCATACTATCTATCGGATTTAAAGGAGAAAGGAGCTTTCTCAAAATCCAGACCCTATTTAATACCTCTGGAGGGAGGAGAAGCTCTTCCTTTCTTGTGCCTGACTTATTGATATCCACGGAGGGGAATATCCTCTTTTCCGTAAGCTTTCTATCTAGATGAATTTCCATATTGCCTGTCCCCTTAAACTCTTCAAAAATGACCTCATCCATCCTACTACCAGTATCAATCAAGGCTGTGGCAATGATGGTAAGACTTCCGCCTTCTTCAATGTTTCTCGCTGCCCCAAAAAACCTCTTTGGCCTATGTAGAGCATTTGAATCAACTCCACCAGAAAGGATCTTTCCACTTGGTGGAACCACTGTATTATAGGCACGTGCAAGCCTTGTGATACTATCTAAGAGAATTACAACATCCTTTTTGTGTTCAACCAACCTCTTTGCCTTTTCAATTACCATCTCTGACACCTGAACATGCCGTTGGGCAGGCTCATCAAAGGTAGAGCTTATAACCTCTGCCTTAACAGAACGCTGCATGTCTGTAACTTCCTCTGGCCTTTCATCTATGAGAAGTACAATCAAATAGACCTCGGGATGATTAAAGGAAATGGAATTGGCTATACTTTGAAGAAGCATGGTTTTACCAGTCCTGGGAGGTGCAACAATTAGACCCCTTTGACCCTTTCCAATGGGGGTCATAAGGTCCATAATCCTTCCACCTAAATTATCTGGCGTTGTCTCAAGTTTAAGCTGCTCCTGGGGATAAAGGGGAGTAAGATTGTCAAAATGCACCCTTTCAAAGGCCTTTTCAGGCGGATCAAAGTTTAATGTCTCAACCTTAAGGAGGGCAAAATATCTTTCTCCTTCCTTTGGAGGCCTTATTTGTCCAGAAATTGTATCTCCAGTTGCAAGATTGAATCTCCTGATTTGAGAAGGCGAGACATAAATATCATCGGGCCCTGGAAGATAATTGTAATCAGGGCTCCTTAAAAAGCCAAAGCCATCCTGAAGTATTTCAAGAACTCCATTTCCATAGATAGTGCCACTCTTCGCAGCAACTGCCTTGAGGATATTAAAGATAATATCTTGTTTCTTTCTTGTGTGTGATACATCCACACCAAGATCGTTAGCGATTTTGAAAAGATCGCTCACGCTCTTTTTCTTTAGATCATCAAGATGAATAGTTAGCCCTTCGCCTAGAGAAACACCTTCGTCGTTATCGGGCTCTCCCTTATCCTCTTGTTCAACTGCCTCTTCCTTTGAATTAAGATTTTTTTCTTCAGGGTCTTCTTTAGCCTTGATACGCCTAGCCATATGGTTACACCTCAAAAATTGATCAATATTCTTTTATATTTTTTGGGGATCTATTTGATATTAGAAATTAAACCAATATTTATTTCTTAATAATATTCCCTTCGTAATCTAGCTGCTTCACCTTGAATGTCTGGACAGGATTCTGTCTTTTATTTCCACTCTTTTTGATAAAAAAATTTGTGTGGAGTAAATTACGTCTGGTTGGTAAGCCTTTCAGACATCAACTGACTGATGATATTCATATAGCCATTAAAGGCAGAAACGTCAATAGTTTTTCTCAAACCAACTAATGCGTGCGAAAACTATCTCGTGTCTTTTTTTCTAAAGCAAGCTCTATCAATCTGTCTAGGAGCTCCGGAAAAGATATTCCTATGGCCTCGGCTGCTTGAGGAAAAAGGCTGGTAGGGGTCATTCCTGGGATGGTATTGGTCTCAATGACATATATCTTTCTATCATTTGTGAATATCATATCTGTCCTGCTATAGACCTCAAGTTTTAAGGCCCTGTGGGCCTTTTGAGCAATCTTTTGTGCACTTAAAAAGATATCTTCTGGTATCTGGGCAGGACAAATCTCTTTTGTTGCTCCAGGTTTGTATTTGGCCTCATAATCAAAAAATTCATAACCCTCGCCCGGAATTATTTCAACGATTGGAAGACAGAGAAGAGAGTCTAGCCCTAAAACCCCTCCTGTTATCTCTCTTCCTTTTAAAAATTCTTCCACAATCACATAATCATCCCAATCAAAGGCGGTTAATATAGCCTTCTTTAAAAAATCTATATCCTTTACTATTGAAATTCCAACACTGGACCCTTGATTACAAGGCTTTACTATGGCTGGAAGCCCTACCTCTTGGACTATCTTTTCAACATCAAAACCCTCACCCTTTTTCAAATGGACCCAGGCAGGGGTAAGTAACCCTGCCCTTTGGTAAACAATCTTAGAAATATGCTTATCCATGGACATGGCACTTCCCAATACCCCTGAAGATTGATAGGGAATATCAAGAAGATCCAAAAGACCTTGAACTGTGCCATCTTCACCATATTTTCCATGAAGAAGAATAAATGCACAATCAATTTCGGTGGCATCCTTTACAAGCCTTGAAAGATCTGTGGCAGGATCATACTTTCTAACAAGATATTTTCCCTTATCCAAGGCCTTTTCTATTTCTTTAGCTCCAGAAATAGAGACATCCCTTTCAGCAGACCTTCCTCCGTAGATCAGGGCAAGTTTTATCATTGAATTCACCCTTTCAAAAAGTAAACTTGCTTACAAAAACTTTTGGAATATCCTATCTATCATGGACAAAGGCTCTAGAAAAGACAAAAATGAATATCCAGATATTCCAGTACCTGCTGTCGGGATCGCGGTAACCGATGAATCCAATAAATTTTTGATGATAAAACGGGGAAAACCACCTGCTGAGGATTACTGGTCTGTCCCTGGTGGAAGCATAGAGCTGGGAGAAACGGTCTTTAATGCAGCTAAAAGAGAGGTAAAGGAAGAAACAGGAATAATATGTGAACCTTCTAAAGTAATTGATGCCATTGATGCCATCTACAAAGACGAAAAAGGGCAGATTAAATATCACTATGTGATAGTGTATGTCCATGCCATTTATCTTTCTGGAAAGGTAAAGGCGATGGATGACGCCACAGAAGCAGGCTGGTTTACAATTGATGAAATAAAGAACCTTAAAACTCCAGGTCGGACATATGGGATTCTAAAGGGACTGTTAGATAAGATATCTCAGGAATTTTGAATTCTTTTAAACTTTGAATTTGCCTTTGACGGATTAGTGCCTGCGGCTTTTTCTATATCAATTATAGTTGTTTCCCCAACATATCTTTTAACCTTATAGGAACTTATGGAAGAAATCTTTTGTGCTATGTTTGTCATACGTTCTACTTCATCACAGATCTTTTTTATCTTTTTATAACTTGGATCATCTTCTGGAAGTCTTTGTAACATCATCCAGGCAGTTCCTGAAATTACCTGAAGAGGCTGATTTAATTCATGGGCAGTTGCACCTGCCATCTCAAGCACCCCTGCAAGCCTTTCCTTTTCGAGTCTTTCTTCTTCTGCCTTTTTCTTATCAGTTACATCTAATACAACACAAATGGCCTCTGGCTCGGCATCAGGATTTTTAAGACTTGTAATATGAAAGGAGACATATTTTTCAATGCCAAGATCGTCTTCGACTCTAACGGTCACCTGGGCATTTATCTCTCCAGATCTCAATCCATCAAGAACTTCCTGAAGTTTTTGTCTTTCTTTTTCAGGAACTAGTTTAAGGATGGACTTTCCCACCATATCAGCCCTGGTTTTTGCAAAAAGGTTAATGGCTGCCCTATTTACATCCTGGACCTTCCCCTCTATAAGATCAAATCTCAATATCCCTATAGTAGGAGGTGCCTCTGTAAAAAACCTGTATCTATTTTGGCTCTTTCTAATTATTGAAGCAGCTCTTATGAGTTTATTTTGCTTTGTCAAGAAATAATAAAAGGAAAAGGCAAGGGATATCGCCAGCAAAAATATGAGGAGTGATGACACCAACATCAAATCCTTGATTGAACCAAGTAGATTCAAAAATTCCCTTGGCTGGATATTCTGAATATTTAAGGCAGAAATTTCAGTATGGATCTCATAGCTCCTTAAAAGCACTATTACCATCCCAAGAGCTGATAGAACAACTAAAACGACCAAAAAAGATACTTGACCCTTTTTTAGGCCCTTTTTCACTGCCATTTATAAATTTTCCAATATCCCAAAGGCCAATTCCACTGCCTCTTGGGGTGTCTCCACATACCTTACTTCATTTAAATTTTCCCATGTCCTCAAGCCAATTACAGGCTTCCACATCTTAAGAGCGAGGGCTATCTCTGAAAGAGTGCCATGAGAGCCTGAAATGGCTATTAATACCTGACATGAACGCACCAATACTACATTTCTAGCATGACTCATGCCAGTTACAATGGGAATCTTGACAAATGGATTGGCATCTGATGCCTTCTGGCCTGGCAGAACCCCTACTGTTATTCCTCCTGCCTCAATTGCACCCTTACAGGCTGCCTCCATTACTCCTCCCAGGCCACCACAATAAAGAAGGCCCCCCTTTTCTGCCACAAGCCTTCCTGTTTCCCTAGCCAGCTCATAGATCTCATCATTACATACACCAGCCCCTATAATCCCAACCCTTTTTCCTAAAAAAGCCATTTTATAATAAAATAACCTCCAATTAGGAGAATACTAAAGATTATAGTAAAGAGATTGAAATAGTTATCAAGAAAATATTTTACCCTTGGACCAAAAAGATAAATGGTTCCAGAAACAAGGTAAAATCTAAGACCTCTTGAAAGAAAAGAGGCAATGACAAAGGTAAAAAAATCTATGCGAAAGGCACCTGCTGTAATGGTAAAAAGCTTGTAGGGAAGAGGGGTAAATCCCCCTGCTGCTACTGCCCATGCATCATATTTTTGATAGAGCGCCTGTACCTGGGCATATTTTTCAGTAAGGTGATAGAAGGCCAGGATTTTATCTCCAATTAGGGCCATAAAGTAATAGCCTAGTCCATAACCCAGGATGCCCCCAATCACCGAACCTAAAAGACATACACTTGCCCATCTAAAACTTTTTTGGGGAATAGCAATTCCAAGAGCAATAAGCAAAACATCAGGAGGAATTGGAAAAAAAGAGGCCTCAGCAAGGGCTAAAAAAAAGAGAAAAAAAACGGCATTTTTATGAGATGCCCATGAAATTACCCGATCGTAAAAACGCCTTAAGATGGATGGGAAATAACTTGCTACCGCAGTTATACGCGCCATCCATGGTCTCCAATAAGTTTGACAAATCTTACACCCTCAAGGGTCTCAGTAAAAAGCTTACCATCCCTTTTTATTATTTTTGTTAGAACCTGGGAGTATTCATCACCAACTGGAACTACCATAATGCCTGGGTCACTAAGCTGTTCCAATAATGGCTCTGGGACTACTGGTGCCCCAGCCGTTACCATGATGGCGTCAAAAGGGGCATAGTCCTTCCAACCCCAAGTTCCGTCATCAAGTTTTATCATGACATTTCTGTACCCTAGCTTGTCAAGGACAGTCCTTGCCCTTTGAAGGAGGCTAGGTATCCGTTCTACACTGAAGACTTGTTTTGAGAGCTCTGCCAAAATTGCTGTCTGGTACCCTGAACCAGTTCCAATTTCCAGTACCCTCTCATCCCCCTTAAGTCCAAGTTCCTCTGTCATCCTTGCCACAATATAGGGCTGGGAAATGGTCTGGCCCTCACCTATTGGCAGTGGAAAGTCTCCATAGGCCTGATCCCATAGGGCCTCATCCACAAAAAGATGCCTTGGGACCTTTCTCATGGCCTCTAAGACCCTTTTATCACGAATGCCCCTGGCAGCGATCTGGCTATCAACCATTCGCTGCCTTGCTATTTTAAAATGGTCATTTGTTTGCGACATAGTAAAGTACCTTTGAGACATGATCGAGATAAAAGGTTATCTGAATTACCTCAATGTCCTTAGGACCGAAGAGCCTGCCAATTAGCGGAATTTTCTTGTAAAATGGGCTGATATCGTGACTGTAATACCATTGTTCCTTGTCTTGGCCCAACTGAACGATGTAATCCGGAGGCCCAATGAGTTCCTTTACCTTGTCCTTGGTTTGCCCCTTAGTCACAACCGAGGCATCAATTGCAAGATGGTATTGTTTTTGCGCACATGAAGTAAGTCCAATACAAAAAGTGCCGATAGTTATTAATAAAATAAGATTTTTAAACCCTATGTCCATTTGAAAATCCAAAAAAGTTTTTTTTGACAATAAACTATTTTTTTATACCTTTCAAATGGATAAGTAGATAAAAAGATGCAACAAGGAGAAGAGAGATGAGATGTAAAAAATGCCATTTTATAAGTTTTGACTGGCTTGATACCTGTGCCAATTGCGGGAAATCAATGTAGACAGAAAAGGCCCAAATTGGAGATTTTTTTCCTGAAGAAGAACCCGTTGACTGGTTCTCACTTTTTGATAATCTTTCTGATACTTCCTCAGAAGAAGAAAGGGCTTCAAGGGTTGACATTTCAAAGATAGATGTCTCAGACCTTGTTGATGAAAATATTGATGTTGACGAAGAAGAACTTAAAAAACTTGCCC
>WFZZ01000005.1 GCA_015489315.1 Deltaproteobacteria bacterium
CCAAGGCTTACAAATGCCCTAATTGCCTTTGTGTCGGTTTTGGTCATAGCCTGCCCCTGTGCAATGGGCCTTGCTACCCCTGCGGCTGTAATGGCAGGTACCGGAAGGGGGGCTCAAGAGGGAATTCTCATAAAAAATGCAGAGGCCATAGAAATTGGTGCAGACGTTGATACAGTTGTTTTTGATAAAACCGGAACCCTTACTAAGGGAGAGCCAAGGGTAACGGATATCATTGCGGCCCCTGGCCTTGATGAAGACAGTCTTTTAAGGATAGCAGGCTCTGCCGAGGCCTTTTCTGAGCATCCACTTGCAAGGGCAATTGTTAGAAAGTGCAAGGAAAGAAAGCTTGATCTTTATGATGTAAAGGCATTTAAATCAAGGCCAGGCTTGGGGCTAGAGGCAAAAATCGATTCTAAAGATACCCTCATTGGCAAAAGGGAGCTTATGGAAATTTCTGGAATCTCCCTTGAAGGTATAATGGATGAGGTCGAAAAGCTGATGGATACAGGAAAGACCATAATCTTTATTGCCCAGGAGGGGAAGATTTTGGGGGCAATAGGTCTTTTTGACACCTTAAAGGAGGATGCAAAGGAGGCCATAGGTTCCTTAAAGGACATGGGCATTTCAACCTTTATGCTCACTGGGGACAATGAAAAGACGGCTCGCGCAGTGGCGGGCATCATTGGGCTAGACGGATTTTCTGCATCCCTTTCCCCGGTCCAGAAGGCAGAGCATATAAAGGCATTTCAGTCCCAAGGGAAAAGGGTGGCAATGGTGGGAGATGGTGTAAATGATGCCCCAGCACTTGTCCAGGCAGACCTTGGGATGGCAGTATCTTCTGGGACCGATATCGCCATGGATGCAGCCCAGGTTGGCCTTATGAGGCATGATCTCATGGGAGTGGTCATGGCACTTAGGCTTCTTAGAAGGACCCTTCGAGTTATCAAGCAGAATCTCTTTTGGGCCTTTGGCTACAATATTTTGGCTATTCCAATTGCAGCTGGTGTGTTATATCCTTGTTGTGGCATAAGGCTTTCTCCAATCTTTGCATCCTTGGCCATGGCCATGAGTTCAGTCACAGTGGTTTCAAATGCAGTAAGGCTTAGAAGGATTAAGGAGCTATAAACAAAATGGATTTTAAGCTTAAATGGCTTGCCTGGGAGATTACAAGGCGCTGCAATCTTCACTGCGTCCATTGCCGATCCTCTTCAGAGCTTGAGGTTAGGGAACACCCAGATTTTTCAACTTCAGAAGGAAAAAGGATACTAGACGACATCTCATCCTTTGCAAAGCCTGTTGTTGTCCTTTCTGGCGGGGAGCCGCTTTTGAGAAAGGACTGGTCAGAGCTTGCCTCCTATGGGACATCAAAGGGCCTAAGGATGTGCCTTGCAACAAATGGCACTCTTGTAACCCCTGAAATTTGTAAGACAATAAAGGAAGTGGGCATAAAGATGGTGTCCTTAAGCCTTGATGGCTCAACTGCTGAAATACATGATAATTTCAGGAATCAGCCCGGGGCTTTTGAAGGCACCATGAATGCAGCAAGGCTTTTTAGGGAGCATAGGATAGACTTTTTGATAAATTCATCCTTTACAAAAAGGAATCAGTCTGACATAGAAAACGTCTATGCCCTTGCCAAGGAAATCGGGGCTACTGCCTGGTACATGTTCATGATAGTGCCAACAGGAAGGGGCCAGGACATCATGGAAGAACTCATTAGCCCTGAGGACTATGAAAAGATATTGAAATGGCACTATCAGATGGAGAAAAAGGAAAAGGATATGCTTGTTCGACCCACCTGTGCCCCTCACTATTATCGGATAAGGATGCAGCTTGCCAAGGAAGAAGGCGAAAGGGTGGAAATAAGGAGTCTAAAATTTTCCACAGGGGGTTCTAAGGGGTGCCTTGCTGGGCAGATGATATGTCTTATAGATGTGGATGAAAATGTTCTTCCCTGTAGCTATTTTCCCCTTTCTGCAGGAAATCTTAAGGAGAAGTCCCTAAAGGAAATCTGGGAAACGTCTTCGCTTTTTAAGGAGCTAAGGGATTTTTCCTCTTATAAGGGAAGCTGCGGGGTATGCGAATATGTTAGGGTCTGTGGAGGCTGCAGGGCCAGGGCCTATGCAGTGAAAGGGGACTATTTGGAAGAAGAACCCTTTTGTAACTATGTGCCAAGAAAGATAAAAGAGGAAAAGAACCTTAAAAAATAGGAGAAATAGATGGCCTTCAATGATATTTTTTTAAGGGCTTGCAGTGGAGAAAAGACCTCTCCAATTCCAGTCTGGTTCATGAGGCAGGCAGGAAGGTATCTTCCTGAATACCAGGAAATAAGGGGTAAGGCAGACTTTTTGACCATGTGTAAGACCCCTGAGCTTGCAGCAGAGGTAACCCTTCAGCCTGTTGAACTTTTGGGAGTGGATGCAGCAATCCTTTTTTCCGATATCCTCATCCCCCTTGAGCCCATGGGAATAAATCTTTCCTTTAAAGAGGGAAAAGGCCCCCTCATTGATCCGTCTGTAAGGTCTGAAAGGGAGCTTAAGGCCCTAAAAAAGATAGAGCCAGAAAGGGATGTGCCCTTCGTCCTAGAG
>WFZZ01000006.1 GCA_015489315.1 Deltaproteobacteria bacterium
AGTTACTACTGTGCGAAATGCATATATAACATCTTTAGGTATTTTTTTATTCCAATATTTACACTCACAAAGATAAACCATAGCAGGAGTACTACAAACATCCTCTACATATACATCGATTTTCTTGGTACCTCTTGCTAATTTAATCTCCTTTTCCAGTTCTGTTTTGCAACCAATTTCATCAAATAACTGCTTAACAAGATCCTGTAATTCCTTCCAATTTTGTGGTTCCCTGTCAAAGATCATATACTACCTTGCCAACATTTCTTTTAATTAGATTGGATCTCCAATAAAAGCTTTCATGTTAATGAACTCTGAGATATTTGCAGCTAGTAAGCCAACGTCCAGGGTCACTTGCCGCTGTGGAGCGCCAGCGGAACAGCGGTCAAGTGGACCCGTTTGTTAGCGAATAATATATTTTATTTCAAGTGGATATATCCATTTTTAACACTTTGTCATGAATGTCTACAATCCCCAAACTTTTAATATCCCCTCTGATCTTCTGAACCAATATCTCAAAATCTGAATCGCATGACGAAGAATAATAATCTTTTGCTTCCCATAATTCTTGTAATATATGATCTGTCTCTTTAATCTCAATATCTTCTTTTCTATTCATTGACTATCTCCTGTGGCGTACATATTGTCGGAACTACCAAACCTGCATCGAAAGAAATTTTCTGCAATTTTCGTATAAAGTGAGCGTTAGCTAAGTGCCTACAATTCCACGTTAAAAGAAAATCCATTTGATAATGTGTTGCTATGGCAACATGTAACGCATCATCTCTAGCCTTTTCAGGTAGCAGTGCTTTCCTAAAAAAGAGCTCTGCTAATTCAATACATTCCTTTGTGATTTTCAATACTTTAATTTCTTTTGCAACATCTATTCTCAACTTAACTGCTCTTTCATCTCCACGTGAACATTCCGCCAACACCAATTCAGAAATGAAAATATTGTACTTATTTCTTTCACTATCCCACCAATCATATGTAATTTTTTGACGCGCAGCCGATATTAAATTATTACTCGGCCGTGCAACAAGATAGCTAATTATTGATGTTTCAATATATAAATATTCCATCTATTCCCTTTTGCATACAGTTTGGCAACTTAATATAATTTTACCGCTAACATTACCTTATTAGACATCATCGAAATTTTTTTAGCACGTAATAATTGTTGGAGCAAGGGAAAATTTTTGAGGCACTTTATTTCTGAACCTACTGAGTATGAATGATGTTTCGTTAAATTAGGTGCACTTTGCTTTTGCAGAATAGAAAAAGCATTGTAGAGCAATATCAGATAATTAAGCAGCAAATGAAGTGATTTTTTTGACGTTAGACTGATATGGTTCAAGTACCTGTTTAAAATTCCACTTACAAAAATATTTGTTTAATGTTATGGTTATATTAAAAATATTTTGCTCAACACAATAAATTCTTGTGTCATGAATAATAAAAAAAATGATATTTTTGATGATTTTGAAATTTTTTTGATACAAAATAACTTTCCTGAAAGGCAAGTGCCGTTTTATGTTACATGGGTAAAGAAGGGGTTAAAGTTTTTCCGAAAAGGTTCTGGAGCAAGATTGAATTCCGATGAAACTAATAGATTTTTGAAAAGTCTTTCTGAAAGGTTTTCCGACTGGCAGATCAGACAGGCTCAAGAGGCCATAAAACTTTATCATTTTTTTCTTGATAAAGAATTGAATAAAGAAAAGGGTTTTCCTTCTCAGAACAAAAAGGCGTGGGATGAGTGCATTTCCAGAATGAAGAAAAGGATAAGGCTAAAGCACATGTCTTACCGAACTGAAAAG
Source organism: Deltaproteobacteria bacterium (assembly GCA_015489315.1). Lineage (GTDB taxonomy): Bacteria > Desulfobacterota > Dissulfuribacteria > Dissulfuribacterales > QOAL01 > JAADCZ01. The sequence goes on from WFZZ01000006.1 coordinate 1,818, forward strand.
GCATATATTTCATGGGCTGAGAGATTTATGCACTTTACGGATTTTAAGGAGCCGACATCTCTCGCCAGCCATGATTTGCAAAACTATTTGACGTACCTGGCAGTTGAAAGACAGGTTGCTCCTTCGACTCAAAATCAGGCATTGAATGCTCTGGTCTTTCTTTTTGGAAATGTCCTCGGCATAGATGTAAAAGATGCTATAGATGCTGTAAGGGCCAAGGAAAAAAGACGCCTTCCTGTAGTATTGTCTCAAGATGAAGTGCAAAGAATAATGGAAAATCTGACAGGTGTTTACAAGTTGATAGGTAAGCTCATTTATGGATGTGGTCTTAGGCTTCAAGAAGCGGTGACGCTCAGGGTAAAGGATATTGACCTTAAAAGGCTGGTTCTAACAGTTAGACAAGGGAAGGGAGACAGGGACAGGGTTACGGTTCTTCCGGAAACTCTTGTTGAGCCTTTGAAAGGACACTTGGCAACCATCAGAAAAATTTATGAAAATGACAGGAAGGATGACATACCAGGTGTTTATCTTCCAACTGGACTTGAAAGAAAGTATCCAGATGCAGGAAAGAGCTGGGAGTGGTTCTGGGTATTTCCATCAAAAAGGCTTTCTGTAGATCCAATTTCAGTAGTTGTGAGAAGGCATCATATTAACCCTTCTGCCATGCAAAGGGCATTTAAAAAAGCAATAAAGGCAGCCGAGATACCTAAAAATGCAAGTGTCCATTCATTAAGACACAGCTTTGCCACACACCTTTTGGAATCAGGTTATGACATTAGGACAGTGCAAGAGCTTTTGGGGCACAAACATATCCAGACCACCATGATTTATACCCATGTTGCAAAGAAAAATATCCTTGGCGTGGTCAGTCCCCTTGATAAAATGTAACCAATCTCTGAAAATTTTTTAGGGCTTATTTCTTTTTGTAAATAAAATCAAGCAGATAAAAAAGGAAACCGCCGAAAAGATAACTATAGTCTGTCTTATTCCGATCTCGTCTGCAATTTTTCCCTGTAAAAGGCTTCCAAAGGGAAAAAGGCCCATGAAGGATGTGGTGAAAAGTCCCATTAGCCGCCCTCTCAATTTGTCTTTGGCCTCTATTTGGAGGATGCTTATTGCACTTGTTGAGGTGATTACCATGATGAATCCGCTGACAAATAAGAATATACAGGCCTCAAGGAAGCTTTGAGAAATTGCAAAAAGACAAAGGGATAATGGAAAAAGGAAACAGCCGAGAAGCCACCAGCTCTTTCTGTTGCCGCCATGCCCAAAGATGGCCACAAAGATTGCGCCAAAAAGCGCGCCAAGGCCGTTTGCCGCACACATGAAGCCATATTCTTTTGCATTAAGTCCGAGGATATTACGTCCAAAGGATGGTAAAAGTATTGAATATGGAAGAAGCATGATTCCAAAGGCCATTATGGCCAGAAGGATTTTTAAGAGAAAGGGACGCTTTCTTATAAAATAGAAAAGCTCCTGAAAAGATACTATTATGGATTCTCCTTTATTGCCAAGGGGTTCGTCAAAGGACCTGTATCTTTTTTTTATAAAGAAAAGTGAACACATTATTGCAAGGGCAGAGGTAGCCTTAAAATAAAAGCAATCTGCCATGAGACCTGCACTCATAAGGATGCCCGCAAGGGCAGGGCCACAAAATCTTGCAATGTTGAAAACAGTTGAGTGAAGGGCAATGCCATTGGTTATATCTTTTCCCCCAACAAGGTCAAATACAAGAGACTGCCTTGCAGGAACTTCAAAGGACATGCCTGTACCAAGAAGAAGGGCAAGAAAAAGTATCCAGGAAAAGGTTATTTGATGGGTCTGGACCAGAAAGCCAAAGGCCATTGCCTGAATAAAAATCAGGGTATGGATCAAGAGTAAAAACGAGACCTTAGGGAATCTATCTGCCAGAAGGCCTCCCATTATGGAAAAAAAAAGGACTGGAAGCCCTGAAACTGCCCCGAGAATTCCCACATGAAAGGAGGAGCCAGTAAGCTCAAGGACAAGCCACCTTTGGGCAGTGCCCTGGACCCATGTGCCCAGAAGGGAGATGGCCTGCCCGATTATAAAGACCCTGAATCCTAAGTGTCTAAGGCTTGAAAGGGCCTTTGGGTAGCCCTTGTTTTCGATCATGAAAGAGAGTTTACACTTTTCGCAAAATCCTTTGCAAAATATGTGATAATAAGGTCTGCTCCTGCCCTTCTGAAAGCAATGAGGGATTCAAAGACGACCTGTTCTTCTGAAAGCCATCCGTTTTGAGCTGCTGCCTTTATCATGGAGTATTCCCCGCTGACCTGATAGGCAGCAATCGGAAGGGTAAATTCCTGTCTCAATAGGCTTATGATGTCCAAATAGGGCATTCCTGGTTTTACCATCAGGATGTCTGCACCTTCTTCCATGTCGAGAGTTGCTTCTCTAAGGGCCTCGCGTCTATTGGCAATATCCATCTGGTAGGAACGCCTGTCTCCAAATTGCGGCGCACACTCTGCTGCGTCCCTAAAGGGGCCGTAAAAGCTAGATGCATATTTTACTGCATAGGACATTATAGGCACATGTTCAAAGCCATTTTCATCAAGGGCCTCGCGAATGGCTCCAACCCTTCCGTCCATCATGTCAGATGGGGCAACCATGTCAGCTCCGGCCCTTGCATGGGATAATGCAATCTTCTGCAAAAGTTCCAAAGTAGCATCATTTTCAACCCTGAAATGGCCTTTCTTTTTATCCTTTATCACCACTCCACAATGGCCATGGGATGTATATTCACAAAGGCATACATCGGTAATGACGACAAGCTCAGGAACCTCCTTCTTTATGGCTTCAATAGCCCTTTGAACTACTCCTGACTTTATCCAGGCATGGGAACCCTTGGAGTCTTTCTTTTCAGGGATGCCAAAAAGAAGGATGGCGGGTATTCCAAGGTCATAGGCCTCTTTGGCCTCTCTGATAATATTTTCAACAGACATTTGATAGACGCCTGGCATGGAGGATATAGGTTCCTTAACATTCTTTCCTGCAGTAACGAAAAGGGGATAGATGAGGTGGTCAGTGGAAATAGATGTTTCTCTGACCATTGCCCGTAATTTGTCTGTTTGCCTCAACCTTCTTGCTCTATATTCTGGAAACATCATTTGAAAAGCCACTCCTTGATCTTTGATATTACAGGTTCTTCGTCCTTTAGTTCTTTAATGCAATCGTTACAACCTGCATCCTGAAATTTTTCCTGGTCTTCTTTTGAAAAATCAGGACAAATGACAATAATTGGAATCTTTTCAGTACTGGCGGACTGTTTTAAAAGCACACTCACAGATTGCGCGTTAAGGATAGGAACATTTTTCCTTATGACAATAAGATCAGGTACTTCTTCCCTGGCAATATCAAAGCCAGCCTGGCCATCTTCCGCAACAATAAGCTTGAATTGCACCTCTTTGGCGATCTTGGAAAGCACATTTCTGGCTTCGGGTTTGTCATCCACTAATAATACAACTGGCTTATCGCTCATGGGATGTCTCCTAATTTTCGGATTCGTAGCAGATGCGAATCAGCCTATTTATAAAGAGTTCGGGATTTTCAACAGCATCCTTTGGTATATTAAACTGATTTTGGCCTGTTTTTTCCCTTATAAGAGTAAGGCCATATTCAAGGATGCTTATTAACCTTTCGCAGTGGGTGTAAAGGCTTGCTGGGTCGAACTTACATGCCTCAAGGATCTTATCGATGGCAGGATCATCAAAGGTAATTTCAATATCACATCTATTTAGAAAGGAGGTTTCGTAGCTTTTTATTTGTTGAATCCAGAAAAGCACATTGGAAGATGCCTCTTCTACAGTAAGGTCCTCTCTCAGGCAAAGATGTGCGATAAGCTCTTTTCTCATCTCGTTAAGGGAAATTCCCTGGTCTTTCCAAGAGGGCAATTTTTTAAGTGACAAGCCCTTAATGATCTCTTCCTTTTCTTCTTGAATAAGGGCCTCATATCGCTTTATTCGTTCCTGAGCATAAGGATTATCAAGAAGCCTTTTTAGTTCCCTTTCTGGATCTTCAACAAGTCTTTTTGTAACAACCAGAAAGTCAACATCAGTGGAAGGAAGCGCCTTTTCAAAGGGTAATAGTGCCCTTTCAATGACACTTACAAGGGCCCTTGCACCTGTTTTTTCCTGATAGGCCTTTTGGGCAAGAAGCCTCAGGGCATCTTCCTCGAATTTTAGATCAATACCATATGCCTTAAAGTCCTGCTTTTTGCTTACAATAACCGGGCTTTTGGGGTTTTTTAGTATCTCAAAAAGGTCATTTTCAGTAAGCTCTTCAAGGACTGCAATTACCGGAAGCCTTCCAATGAACTCATTTTCAAAGCCAAATTCCACAAGGTCCTGAGGTTTAACCTTTTTAAGCCAATATTCTTCATCCTTGAGGTCAATATCTGCCCCGAAGCCAATACCCTGTTTGGATAGCCTTTTTTTTATGATTTCTGAAAGGCCATTAAAGGCGCCACTTACTATAAAGAGGATGTTTTTTGTGTTGATGGTCTTTTTCATCCTCTTTCCAGTCTTTCTGAAGTGCTCAATGGCCTCTAGCTGAGAAATCGGGTCATGGGGGGTCTTAAGATCAACTTCTGTCTCTTCAAGGGGTTTTAAAAGGGCACGCTGAACACCTGCGCGGGAGACATCAGGCCCTCTAAATCCCTCTGAAGATGCAATTTTATCTATCTCGTCAATATAAACTATTCCATATTGGGCCCTTTCAATGTCTCCATCTGCCTCCTTGACAAGGTCTCTTATAAGGTCTTCAACATCAGCGCCAACATAGCCGGTTTCACTGAATTTGGTTGCATCTCCCTTTACAAACGGGACCCCAAGCTTTGCTGCAATGAGTTTGATGATATAGGTCTTACCAACCCCTGTGGGACCTATGAGGATGATATTGTTTTTGATATTTCCAACAGGATGCCTGTGTTTTCCTTTTTTATGCATATAGGAAATCTTGTTGAAATGGGTACATATCTTTGTGGCAAGGATGGCCTTTGCCTCATCCTGCCTTACAACATATTCATCAAGATAGGCCTCAAGATCTTTGGGTTTTAGATTGAAATTGATAACAGAATTTGTCTTTTTACTGGTGGAGGTGCCGTCTGTTTCTTCTGGTTTTGCCTGGCCTGGAAAGACCATCTGGGATATAACCTTTACTCTTCCGCCATACTTTTTGGCCAGATACTCGCTTATTTCTTTCTCTAGGGCCTTTTGAGACGGAAAAGGGCGTTCTCTTTCATCTTCAAGCTTTTCACCAGGGCCCTTCGGGGAATTTTTTTGGGCACCTTCTAATAGCTCATTAATTTCTGGTTTTTCACGGGCTTTCTGGGCCTCATCCCGTGAAGGCTTTTGGGCCTTTTTGCCCTTATCATTCATGTTCATAGAAGTCACTTTAACACAGCCAAAATCTATTCTCAACTTTCTGGACTTTTTATTTTCCATGTTTTCAGTTACTATTTCTTCTAAAAATCTTATTCTTAGGATTTTAATTTTTCAAAAAAACTTTAATCTTAAGAGGTTATAAATGTCACCAACTCATAAAAATTTAATTGTTGTTCTTGATTTTGGCTCTCAAACCACCCAGCTAATTGCCAGAAGGGTGAGAGAAGCAAATGTTTACTGTGAGATTCATCCATTTAATATAAGCCTTGAAAGGCTTAAGGCAATGGCTCCAAAGGGAATAATACTTTCAGGAGGGCCATCCAGTGTTTATGATAAGGATGCACCAAGGGTGGAAAAAGGGCTATTTGAGCTGGGAATCCCCATCCTTGGCATCTGCTATGGGATGCAGCTTACAAGCTATCTTTTGGGCGGTAAGGTTGAAAGAAGTGATCACAGGGAATACGGCCATGCAAAATTGATAATTGACGAGCCAGATGAAATATTTCATGGCCTTTCAACAGGAGAGCCCGGCCATCAGGTATGGATGAGCCACGGGGATAGAATCGAAAGGCTTCCGGAAGGCTTCAAGGCCCTTGCACACAGCAAATCAAGCCCTTTTGCAGCAATGGCCAACAGGGAACTTCCCATCTATGGCGTTCAGTTTCATCCTGAGGTGGTGCATACGGAAATAGGTATGGATTGCCTTTCAAACTTTATATTCAGGGTTTCAAGGTGTGAGCCAGACTGGACCATGGAGAACTTCGTGGAGGTTACAACCCGGGAGATTTCTGAAAGGGTGGGTGAGGGAAAGGTGATATGTGCCCTTTCAGGTGGGGTTGACTCAACGGTAACAGCCCTTTTGATCCACAGGGCCATAGGAAAAAGGCTTACCTGCGTCTTTGTAAACAATGGGCTTTTAAGGAAAAACGAGCCTGAGACCGTTTTGAATTTTTTGAAGCAGTTCGATCTCAACGTGCGCTATGTGGATGCAGAAGATAGATTTTTGGAAAAACTTAAAGGTGTGGAAGATCCAGAAAAAAAGAGAAAGATAATAGGAAATGAATTTATAAAGGTCTTTGAAGAAGAGGCTGGAAAGATCGGCAAAGTCGATTTTCTGGCGCAGGGAACCCTTTACCCGGATGTTATTGAAAGCGTTTCATTCAAGGGGCCATCTGCCACCATCAAGAGCCATCACAATGTGGGAGGGCTTCCAGAGGTCATGAAGCTTGATCTTATAGAGCCTTTGAGGGAGCTTTTCAAGGACGAGGTTAGAAAGGTGGCAAAGGAGCTTGGAATGCCCTATGAGCTCATAAACAGGCACCCTTTCCCAGGTCCGGGCCTTGCCATAAGGATTCTAGGCGAGGTTACCAAGGAAAGGCTTGAGATATTAAGGGAGGCCGATGCAATAGTCATTGAGGAGATGAAGGCATCGGACTGGTACTGGAAGGTTTGGCAGTCCTTTGCAGTCCTTTTGCCAATAAAGACCGTGGGGGTCATGGGGGATGAAAGGACCTATGACCATGTGGTGGCCCTTAGGGTCGTTGACAGCCAGGATGCAATGACTGCAGATTGGACAAAGCTTCCCTATGAGCTAATGGGAAGGATTTCAAATAGAATTATCAACGAAGTCAAGGGAGTAAATAGGGTCTGTTACGACATAAGCTCAAAGCCCCCGGCAACAATAGAATGGGAGTAGATTTTGGATCATTAGAATATGTTTACACATCTTCACTTACATACCGAGTATAGCCTCCTGGATGGGGCCATAAGGCTTAAGGACCTTTTTAAAAAGGCAAAAGAATATGGCTATGAAAGTGTTGCCATTACGGATCATGGCAATATGTACGGAGTGTTGAAATTTTATGAAAAGGCCAAAAAGGAGGGGATAAAGCCCATCATTGGCTGTGAGCTTTATGTGGCTCCAAAAAGCAGGAAGGACAGGAGTGCAAAGAGCCAGTCGGAGGCTGCCTATCACCTGGTCCTTCTAGCCATGAATGAAAAGGGTTACAAGAATCTCATGAAGCTTGTAACCATCGCAAATTTTGAAGGTTTTTACTACAAACCAAGGGTTGATAAGGCCCTTTTGGAAGAGATAAACGAAGGATTGATAGCCCTTTCGGCCTGTCTTCACGGCGAGGTGAGCAACTGTCTCCTAAGGGGGGATGAAAAGAGGGCAATTAGCCTTGCCGAGACCTATGCAAGTATATTTAAAGATAGATTTTATCTTGAGCTTCAGGAAAACGGGATTCCCGAGCAGGCTGAGGTCAATAAGGCCCTTTTGGACCTTGGAAAGAGACTTGGTATCCCAGTAGTTGCGACAAATGACTGCCATTACCTTAACCGGGAAGACGCCGACGCCCACGATGTCCTTTTGTGTATCCAGACTGGAAAGACCGTGAACGATCCCAAACGGATGAAGTTTTCAACAGACATGCTCTATTTTGCACCACCTGAGGAGATGAAAAGTCGCTTTTCATGGTGCGAGGAGGCAATAAGCCAGACTCAGGAGATTGCTGAAAGATGCAACGTGGAGATAGAAACGGGGAAACATCATTTTCCGGTCTTCACCATTGATGAAGGCACTACCTATGAAGAAGAGTTTGAAAAAAGGGCACGGGAGGGCTTTAGAAAAAGGCTTAAACGGCTTAATTTATCAGACCAAGAGCTTAAGAGCTATGAGGAAAGGCTAGCAGAAGAACTTCAAATCATAAAGGAGAAGGGCTTTTCATCGTACTTTCTGATAGTTTCCGATTTTATAAATTGGGCAAAGAAAAAGGGGATTCCTGTTGGGCCTGGAAGGGGTTCGGCAGCAGGCTCCCTTGTAGCCTATTCAATGGGTATTACAGATCTTGACCCAGTAAAATACGGACTTTTTTTCGAGCGTTTCCTGAATGTTGAAAGGATATCCTTGCCTGATATCGATGTGGATTTTTGCATGTCAAGAAGGGATGAAGTTATAGAGTATGTCACGAAGAAATATGGCGGAGAAGACCATGTTGCCCAGATAATCACCTTTGGTCAGATGAAGGCAAGGGCGGTCATAAGGGATGTTGGAAGAGGACTTGGGATGAGCTATCAGGAGGTGGATAGAATTGCAAAGCTCGTCCCTGAAAGGCTAAATATCAGCCTTGAAGAGGCCATAAGGCTTGAGCCAAAGCTCATGGAGCTTTCCAAAAAGGATGAAAGAATCTCCCGCCTTTTGACCATTGCAAAGGCCCTTGAGGGACTTCCAAGGCACTCATCCACCCATGCGGCCGGGGTGGTCATATCGGACAAGCCCATGATGGAATACCTTCCGCTCACAAAGGGGCAGGAGGGTGAAACCATCACCCAGTTTGACATGAAGGATGTTGAAAAGGTGGGGCTTATAAAGTTTGATTTTCTGGGTCTTAAGACCCTTACTGTCATTGACACAGCCCTAAAGCTCATTGAAAGGCACCACGGCGAAATGATTGATCTATCTTCCATACCCCTTGATGACGAAAAGACCTTTGAGCTTTTGAAAAGGGGCGATACCACGGGGGTATTCCAACTTGAAAGCTCTGGCATGAAAGAGCTTATAAGGAGGCTTAAGCCAAGTACCTTTACGGATCTCATAGCCCTTGTGGCCCTTTATAGACCAGGGCCCCTTGAAAGCGGAATGGTGGATGACTTTGTAAAGAGAAAGCATGGTGAAGTGGAGGTGGAGTATCTCCTTCCAGAGCTTGAACCAATTCTAAAGGAAACCTACGGGGTAATTGTCTATCAGGAACAGGTTATGAAGATTGCCCAGGAGCTTGCTGGCTACAGCCTTGGAGAGGGAGATCTTTTAAGAAGGGCAATGGGAAAAAAGATTCCAGAGGTCATGGAGGCCCAGAAGGACCGCTTCATGAAGGGTGCCCTTGAACGTGGTGTTGACCCAAAGAAGGCAGAGACCATCTTTGATCTAATGGCAAAATTTGCTGGATATGGCTTTAACAAGAGCCATTCTGCTGCCTATGCCCTTATTGCCTACCAAACTGCATATCTAAAGGCACACTATCCAATCCCGTTCATGACATCCCTTCTTTCAAATGAGCTTGGAAATACAGATGGTGTTGTAAAATTTCTTGCAGAATGCAGGGTTTCTGGGATTGAAGTCCTTCCTCCAGATATAAACAAGAGCGAAGAGGGGTTTACCATCGAAGGGGAAAAGATTCGTTTTGGCCTTGCTGCTGTAAAAAATGTGGGGGAAAGTGCCATACAGAGCATAACAACCGAGAGGGATAAAAAGGGGCCTTTCAAGGACCTTGAAGATTTTATTTCAAGGGTGGATCTCAGAAAGGTTAATAAGAGGGTCATGGAAAGCCTCATAAAATCAGGTGCCCTTGACTCCTTTGGGCTAAAAAGGGCTCAGATGTTTGCCTTCCTTGACGAGCTTTTGGAATTTGGGCATAAGAAACAGCGTGAAAAAAGCCTTGGTCAAAAAAGCCTCTTTGACCTTAAAGAGACATCTTCTTCCATGTCACAGTTTTCCTTAAAGCTTCCCGAGGTTGAGGAATGGCCCGAGCTTGAGCTTCTTTCAAAGGAAAAGGAGGCCCTTGGTTTTTATATAAGCGGCCATCCCCTTGATGCCTATCATGATGAAATAAAGCGTCTTTCTCCTTTGAATACTGAGCGATTAAAGGACGTTCCAGAAGGTTCGAGAGTTGGTATTTGTGGAATTGTGCGTTCAAAAAAAGAAAAGCTTACAAAAAGGGGAGACAAGATGGCCTTTTTGGTATTTGAGGACCTTTTTGGCTCAATAGAGATACTTTGTTTTTCCGAGGTTTTTTTACGGTCAAAGGAGGTTATTGAATCGGAAAAACCGCTTTGGATTGAGGGAATTCTTAAAAAAGAGGGAAACGAAGGGGAAGAGAGCCAGATAAATATAAAGATGGTGGCAGAAAGAATCGAGTCACTTGAAGATGCATGTAAGAAAAGGACCACTGGAGTTATCATCGAGCTTAACGAAAATGAGCATTCCATGGCAATTCTTGATGAATTAAAGGGTCTTCTTTTAAAGAATGCAGGAGGGCTTCCTGTTATATTGAAGGTCAAAGTAGGTGAAAAAGGGCAGGTAGAGCTTGAGCTTCCTGAGGAGTTCAACTCCAGCCTTAATGATGAATTTATAAAAGAAGTTACTGATATACTAGGCTATCCAGGGATTAGGCCAAGATATGAAAATGTGAATGTGATTCATTAATTGCGAGCACCTGCCCCTTTTAATTTAGGGCAGGTGCCTTTTTCTTCGCCTTTTTTATCCTAGTATTTCTTTTATATCCTCATCGGGTGTTTTTATTGGCATGATGTTATAGTTTTGAACAAGGACATTCAAGACATTTGGACTTACAAAGGCCGGAAGGCTTGGTCCAAGCCTCATGTTTTTGATTCCAAGGGCAAAAAGGGTTAGAAGTATTGCAACTGCCTTTTGCTCATACCAGGAAAGCACCATTGAAAGTGGAAGATCATTCACATCGCAGTTAAAGACCTTTGAAAGGGCGACTGCAATCTGGATAGCAGAATAGGCGTCATTGCACTGGCCGATATCAAGAAGCCTTGGAATCCCCTCAATATCTCCAAGTTTTTTGTCAAAAAAGCGGAACTTTCCACAGGCAAGGGTAAGTACAATGCAGTCTTTGGGAACCTTTTCAACAAATTCTGTATAGTAATTTCTTCCTGGCTTTGCCCCGTCACAACCTGCAACTAGGAAAAAGTGCCTTATCTTTCCGGCCTTTACTGCCTCAATTACCTTGTCTGCAACGGACATAACCGTATTTCTTGCAAAGCCCACCATTACAGTGCCCTTGTCAGTATCTTCCTTGAAGCCTTCGCACTCAAGGGCCTTTTCAATGACAGGGGTAAAGTCCTTGTCGGCAATGTGCTTTACTCCTGGCCAGCCAACAAGACCAGTAGTGAATATCCTGTCAAAATAGGACTCCTTTGGCTTCTGGATACAGTTTGTAGTCATGACTATTGGCCCTGGAAATTCAGCAAATTCTTTTTGTTGATTTTGCCATGCAGTTCCATAATGGCCGTAAAAATGAGGGTATTTTTTAAGTTCAGGATAGCCATGACATGGAAGCATCTCGCCATGGGTATAGACATAAATACCCTTACCCTCGGTCTGCTTCAAAATAAGCTCAAGGTCCTTAAGATCATGTCCTGAGACAAGTATGGCCTTTCCCTTCTTGGCCCCTAGAGGAACTTCAGTTGGGACAGGATGGCCATAATTTTTGGTATTTGCATTATCAAGTAGCTCCATTGCCTTTAGATTAAGCTCTCCCACCTTAAGTGCCAGGCCAACCCATTCTTCAAGGGACATATCCTTATTGAGGGTTGCTGCAAAGACTTCGTGGATATTTTTATAGTGCTCTTCATCCTCTTCACCGAGAATCTGGGCATGATCCGTATAGGCACAGACCCCCTTTAATCCATAAGTTATTGTTTCTCTAAGAGATCTTTTGTCTTCATCAAGATCTCCGTTTGAAAGCACTCCATGCATCTCGCCTTGGCGCACCATCTCTTCCTTGTTGTTTCCAAGCTCAAAGGTTGCTGGGCCTTCTGGAAAGTCCGCATTTCCGCCCTTTGTCTTTATCTTTTCTTTAAGATCGTCTCTCATGGCGACACAGCGTCTTAAAAGCTCCACAAAACGATCCGGGTCAAAGTCCACATTGGTAAGTGTTGAAAATACAGCCTCACAGGTAAATACATTTACGTCTCTAGGTACATCTACACCACTTTTTCTGGCCTCAACTGCAACCTGTGAAAGGCCTTTTATGGCATAAATAAGTAGGTCCTGTAATGCAGCTACATCGGGTTGTTTTCCACAAACTCCAACAGTTGTACAACCTTTACCCTTTGCTGTCTGTTCACATTGAAAACAAAACATGGCTCACCTCTTACTATTTGGATTTCCCTTAAAAGGGATACTTAAACCTTCTTCCAAGGCCCTTAAACCCTCATGATCCAAAAGGGCTCCGAGCCTTTCTCCTCTACTTGCCCTTTTCTTATAAAATGAAAGAACCTTTTCTACTGCCTTGATGCATTCTGTTGTTGAAAAGATATGGTCAAGCTCAAGGCCAAGCTGGGGGTGACGACCTAGTTTTCCTCCAACAAGGATTCTAAAACCCTCTTTTCCTCTTGTAAGAGCGCTATTTTTACATGCCTTTATACAACTTCCACAATAAAGACATTTTTTTTCATTTATTCGTGCAACCTTTTTTTCATTTAAGGTGATTGCATTCTCTTTGCATACCTTGATACATGCCTGGCATCCATCGCACATTTCAGGGTCAAGTTTTGGCCTGACTGCACCTATGAGACCTATATCCACTATCTGGGGCCTTGAACAGCTATTTGGACAAAAGGATATGGAGACCCTAAATTCATTGTGCATCTTTAATGGCCCTTTGATTCTTTCCTTTAAAAACTCCTTTAGATCCTGGGCCATAAGGAGATTTTCAAGTCTATCCGGAATATCTGTTTTCCAAAGGAATCTGTTTTTGCATCCGTCAGCCCCAAGACAGGTGTCAAGACTAAAGCCCTTGATCTCATCTTCTTGGTCCTTCATAAACCTTTCTTTTAAGGTGTTGATATGCTCAACCCTTATTTCAGATATCCCGTTTTCACGTGCATAGGCCTCAACCTTTTTTTTCACCATAGGCCTTATGAAAAACGGGACCCTTTTTATCTTTGATACTGCCTCAGGACTCCACTTCATTTTTTCTCCTCAAATCTATTTTATTTATATATGAGACAATTTTGATAATAATTGACTTATGTCAAAGGATTTGAATAATTATTTCTTTTAGAGGAAAAACATGAAGACTAAAGAGATTCTAAAATGTAATTCTCAATATCTCTTCCATAGTGGTTATTCCTTCAAGCATCTTTTTGCACGCGTCATATTTAAGAGTCCTCATCCCCTCTTTAAAGGCAACCTTTCTTATCTCATCTTCAGACCTTTTCTGATGGATCATGGCCTTAATTTTCGGCGAAATAGACAAGACCTCATAGATGCCAATTCTTCCAAAATAGCCAGTATTTCTGCACTTATCACATCCTTTTCCATGATAAACCCTGACACGCTCCGTATTTACCTTCACGCCAAAGGCCCTTAATTCTTCTTCCGATATCCAGTAGGACTCCTTGCAGTTTGGACAGATGGTCCTTACGAGCCTTTGTGCAACTACACCAATTAAAGTTGATGAAATGAGATAGGGCTCAAGGCCTAGGTCCATTAGTCTTGTAATGGCTCCAACTGCGTCGTTAGTGTGAAGGGTAGAAAAGACAAGATGCCCTGTCAAAGAGGCCTGAACCGCATAGCGGGCAGTTTCGTTATCTCTTATCTCTCCTATCATTACTATATCAGGGTCCTGTCTTAGGATGTTTCTAAGTATGCTTGAAAAGGTGACATCAATCTGAGGCTGGACCGCTATCTGGTTGAAATCTTCATAGACCATCTCGATTGGGTCTTCAATGGTTATGATATTGACTTCGGGGCTACTAAGATATCTTAGGGAGGAATAGAGAGTGGTGGATTTTCCGCTCCCTGTAGGGCCGGTCATGAGTATCATTCCAAAGGTGTTTTTCAAAAAATTTCTGTAGGTCTCAAAGTCCCTTTTTGAAAAACCGAGTTTGTCTAGATCGCTCATAAGGATCTCTGCACTTTGAAGCCTTAGAACGAGCTTTTCTCCAAAGGCCACTGGAACTGTGGAAACACGGACCTCTGCCTCCTGTCCCTTCCAGGAAAGCTTGATCCTTCCATCCTGAGGGCGTCTTTTTTCCGAGATATCAAGGCGGGAAAGTGCCTTTATTCTTGTGCAAAAGGCCTCATGGATGATCCTTGGAAGCCGGTAGATGGTATGGAGGATTCCATCGATTCTAAAGCGAATTACAGTTTCATTCCTCTTGGGCTCAATGTGGATATCGCTTGCCCTCTCATTAAGGGCATATTGAAAAAGGTGGTCAACTGCCTTGTTAATGTGTTTATCACTGGGGGATGTGCCATCTTTTGCAGAAAGTTTGACGTACTGTTCCAAGTTAGAAATATCTACCTCAGGGGCAGAAAGCACATCTTGGGCGGCAGAAATCGACCTTCTAAAATCAAAAAACTCCCCTATTACCCTTTCAATATCGCCTTTTGGAGAAATAAAGAAGCGTACATCACACTTGGAGACTCTTTTAATATCCTCTTCAAGCTCCTTGTCCCAAGGCTGATATGTACTTATTTCCAGCACATCATTTTCAAAGGCTACTGGAATAACAAGTCTTGTCTTTGCAAAGGATGCTGGAAGGGTCTTTGTGACCGTCTCCATGTCAAGTTTAAGCGGGTCAAGCCTTTTAAAGGAAAGCCCCTTGTCTTCGCAGATAAGTCTCAGTATATCTGCCTCATTGAGGCTTTTTGAAGGGTCATCCTTTCTTAAGATCTTTTGATGGTGAAGCCACTGAACAATATCTATCCCCTTTCTTTCGGCAATGTGGCTTTTTGTCCTTAGTCTTTCAAGGGTTTCACTATCTATTAACCCCTTTTTTTCAAGGAGTGAGAATATATAATCTTTATCCTTATAGATATTTTGGGTCATTAAGTTCTTGCCTTTAATCCCCTTTTTTATTGTAATAGTCCAAGGTCTCAAATAATTTATCGGGAATTAGCAGAAAGATTATGAGCAAGATTAAAAAGGACAATTTATGGGTTGAACTCCACATTAAGGTAAGCCCCGAGCTAGAAGATGCAGTCTGTGATTTTTTGGTATCAGAACTTAACAGAGGCGTGATAATTGAAGAGATAAATGAAAAAAAGCCTCCACTATTACTTATAAAGGCATATCTTAACCAGGAAGACCTTTCAACAGGGGTTTTAAAGGTAATTGAAGGTTATCTTAATGAGCTTTCAAGGCTTCATTCTGGCTTTTATACCGTTTCCATGGACATAAACCACATAGTAGAAGAAGATTGGCATGAGGGGTGGAAAAGGTTTTTCAGGCCCTTAAAGATTGGGGAGTATCTTATTGTAAAGCCCAGCTGGGAGACCTATGTTCCCAAAAGGGATGAGATTGTCATTGAGATTGATCCTGGAAGGGCCTTTGGCGTAGGCACTCATGCATCTACCCGACTTGTGCTTTTGGCCCTTGAAGGGCTTTATAAGAAATCTCTTTTAAAAAAGAAAGAGGTCCTTGATTGCGGCACTGGTTCTGGAATCCTTGCAATAGCCGCTGCAAAGCTAGGGGCTTCATCTGTAACTGCCATTGATATTGATCAGGATGCAGTGGAAGTTGCCAGAAAAAACGTCCATCTCAATCATTGTCATGATATAGTTTCTGTGTCAAATACCCCCCTTTGGAAAGTAGAAGGCCCCTTTGATGTAGTCCTTGCCAACATTGAAAAAGACACTCTTATCTTTTTGTCGAAGGACCTTTTAAGGGTGGTTAAGATGAAAGGCTTACTCATTTTAAGTGGAATTCTAAATATACAGGTCCAGGAACTTAAGGCCAGCTATGAAAAAAAAGGTTTTGTCCTTAAAAAAGTCATAAGTGACCAAAAAGAAAAAGAATGGGTCCTAATGGAATTCCAAAAAGGCTCTTAAGCCTTCCGCAATTTTTGGTAAATGGACGTCAGATCAAAAAAGGCGGACAAATTCTCGTAAAAGGCCCCGAGGCAAGGCATATTGTCGGTTCAAGGAGGCTTAAAAAGGGTGACGAGTTAAGACTTTGTGATGGAGAGGGGAACTTTCTTTTTGGCAGGATCATAGATGTAAAAAATGAAGGCGTCCTTGTTGATTCCTTCCTTGGCCCCCTTTTTTTTGATGACAGGAAGGATCTTATCTTTATTCTTTCCATTATCAAATCTGAGCGTTTTGATATTGCAATATCAAAGCTTTCTGAAATTGGTGTGAGAGCTATAATCCCAGTATTTACAGAAAGAACCCTTTTAAGGGACAGGAACGAAAAAAGACTCCTTTCAAAGCATAAAAGATGGAAAAGGCTTAGCCTTGAGGCTCTAAAACAAAGTAAAGGTTTTTTTGCAACAGCCATCCATTTTCCTTGCCCACTTAAAGAGGCATTAAAGGGCATTCCAGTAGATTCAATAAGGATTGTTGTTCATGAAAAGGAAGAAGGTGGGATTCTGGAAAATATAAAGGGTGTTAAAAAAGGCCCACTATTCATTGCTATAGGGCCAGAAGGCGGTTTTTCTGAAGGAGATCTTGAGCTTTTTAAACATTACGGTTTTTTAAGGACAGGGCTTTCTTCAAGGGTCCTTAGAAGCGAGACAGCGGCAATCTATGTCGCCTCCTTTTTCTCTGAATATCTAAATGGAGCCTAATATGAAAGGAAATTTTCATGCCCTTATACTTGCAGGTGGAATTGGCGTAAGGCTTTGGCCCAAAAGCCGGGTATTTCGTCCAAAGCAATTTTTAAGGTTTGATAATGATCTAACCTTTCTCGAAAAGACTGTCAGACGGATAGAGAGAATCTTTAAAAGGGAAAATATCTGGATACTTTGTAAACCCTATCAACAGGAACAACTGAGGACAATTCTTCCGGAATTTCCAGAGGAAAACATAATCATCGAACCTTCTCCAAAGGGTACCTGTGCAGCCATTTTATTTGGGAGTCTTTTTATAGATAAGAGCTCTCCAGGGGCAACGGTTTCCGTTTTTCCATCGGATCACCTTATTAGAGATGAAAATAGGTTTTACTCAACTTTGCTATCTGGCCAAAAATGGGCAGAGGAAAACATGGCCATTGTCATTTATGGAATAAGACCCCAGAGGGCAGAAACATCTTATGGATATATTGAACTTGGCCCAACCCTTGGAAAGGTGAATGGTTTTTGTTGCATGGAAGTAAGGGGCTTTCATGAAAAGCCTGACAAGAGGACTGCAAGGGCCTATTTTAAATCAAAAAGATTTCTATGGAATAGCGGGATGCTTTCCTTTTTTGTAAAAAATGTAAGCTCACTGTTGAACTTTGATGATTTTTCTATATGGAGGCCCCTAATTGAGCTGTCTGAAAGGGCCTTTAAAAATAAGATAGACCTGGATATTGAAAAAGGTTACAGGATGCTTCCTGAGGATCCCTTTGATACGGCCTTTTTGGAAAAGATATCAGGCTGTAAGATATATTCCTCCAGGCCCCCTTTGGATGTTGTGGTATTTCCCTGTGACTTTGAATGGCACGATATGGGGCTTTGGGAAAGTGTTTACAGGATAAGTACAAAGGACGAGTCAGGTAATGCAATTTCGGGGAAAGCCTTTGCACTTTCCTGTAAAAATAGCCTTTTGATGTCTGAAGACGGCGTACTGGTTGCAGCAATTGGTCTTAAGGATATGGTGGTGGTTTTTGAAAATGATGCAATTCTTGTATGTCCAAGGGATCAGCTTGAAAGGATAAAAGAGCTTGTTGAAGGGCTTAGAAAAAAAGGTTTTGAGAAATACACCTAGGTTTAAGTAAAGGCATGGAAGGGATAATTGGCTTTGATACAACTGTTTTTCCAAGGCTTAATTATAAAGAACCAAATGAGTTTTGGGAGAAAATAGAGGAAATAAAGGCCTTTTTTAGAGAAAACAGAGGGGAGCTTGAATCCTGTTTTGTCTCAGCAAAAAAGGTCGAGCATGCCTTTTCGGTTCTTGATCCATTTATAGAATCCTATACCTCAAGGATCTGTCCATATTGCGGCACTGTTTGCTGTGCTAATAAATTTGGTTTTCCTGAATTTGCCGATGTGGTTGTCTTTTTCGCCCTCGGTCTTGAGGTTCCAAGATATGACCTTTCCGTAAATGAAGAGGATATCTGCCAGTTCATTGGCGAAAAGGGATGTATGCTTCCAAGACCCCAGAGGCCCTACAGGTGCACGTGGTATTTTTGTGATCCAATACTTATACAGCTTGACCTTGGCCCGGCAAAGACCTATAGAAAATTCATCCATGAACTCCAGAGCCTTTCTGGAGCCAGGGGAGAGCTTTTAAGGAATTTTTATTCTGTTTGGTCAAAAAAGAGGTGAAGGAGCAATGAGGGTTAATGCCAATCAAATCACTGCGCTTAGAATAATCCTTTTGCCTCTCCCTCTTTTTTTGATATACGGCAATACCCTTTGCCGTATAATTGCCCTTGTCATTTTTACCATACTCGGACTTACTGATTATCTGGACGGGGTGATGGCTAGAAGATATGGGGTAACCCCGTTAGGAAGGCTCCTAGACCCCATAGCAGATAAGATTTTTCTGGCTGTAACCGCTGTGCCCCTAGTGGATTTGGGAATGTTACCTATTTGGATTGTATGGCTCATCTTTTTTAGGGAATTTCTGATTACAGAGATGCGCCGTTTTATGACTCCAGATAAAAAGGGGCTTAGGGTTACAGAGCTTGCAAAGCTTAAGACCACCATTCAGATGATAGGAATGGGGCTCATTCTTTTAAATTCCACCTTTCCTGACAAGCTCATAACCATTTCTTTTTTGTCTGGGCTGTTCCTTGCGACAATCTTTCTGGCAGTGGCCATGTGGGCAAAGGGTCAGGAGATTACCCAAAGGGTGAAATCGGCCCTTTTGTTTGAATCAATCGGACTCTTGGCAGCGAGTGTTCTAGGCGTGGATTCTCTTAATATATTTTATGGCCTGATGATTCTTGGTGTCACCATTCTATCTGGCGGTCAATACTTTTTGGCATGTCTTCCTTCTGTAAGCAAAAAGGGGTTTGGTGTGTGGATGGATATTATTTATTCTCTTTTGATTCCACTTGTGGTCTTGGGATTATTGCCCTGGGCGCCCAAAAATGCCCATTTTTTGGCTATCTTGATTCTTGCAATTGAATTTGCAGTTCAGGGGATCGATATGTGGGCGGTGCAAGAGAATAGATTTGATCTTTCAAACCTAAAGAAAAAGATATTTATTCCAACTCTTTTGATCATTTTTATTTTAATGTTTGTGGCAAGGGTCAACTTTAGTCTTATTGTCGGAACATTTTTTGTGGCTTCTGCCCTTTTTTCTCTTTCATATCTGATCCTTGATATCTGGAAGCACAGTGAGTTATTTCGAAAAGGGGATTTTTTTTAACATTTATCATATTGCCTGTTTTTATTGAAAAAGTTATAACTTCAAACATGTACATTGATAGAGGGAGCCAAGTCAAAAATACCAAAGGGCTTAGTGTAAGGCAGGAACTTGAGCTAAGGGAAGAGCAGATGTTAAGCCCTCATGCCTGTCTCAGCAAGAATAGCAGGGGCAGAAGATTCAAGACAACTCCCTGTTTTATCCGTACATCATTTCAAAGAGACAGAGACAGGATAGTATATTCAAAGGCCTTTAGAAGGCTTAAGCACAAGACCCAGGTCTTTTTGTCCCCTATGGGAGACCACTATAGAACAAGGCTTACACATACTCTAGAAGTCTCTGAAATAGCAAGGACAATATCAAGGGCCCTTCGCCTCAACGAAGATCTCACAGAAGCCATAGCCCTTGGCCATGATCTAGGGCATACGCCCTTTGGACATGCAGGAGAGACAGTTCTTAATGAGATTGTGCCAGGGGGTTTTAGCCACTGCAGACAAAGCCTCAGGGTGGTAGATTGTTTGGAAAATGGGGGAAGGGGACTCAATCTCACCTATGAAGTAAGAGACGGAATATTAAAGCATTCAAAGGGCTTTGGAAACATTATCCCTAAAGAGCCAGGTGAGTTTGCCCAGACTGTAGAAGGTAGAGTTGTTAGGATCGCCGATGTAATCGCCTATTTAAGTCATGACCTTGATGATGCCATAAGAAGCGGGGTTATTAAGGAGTCTTTTGTGCCAGAGGAAGTGACAAAGGTCTTGGGTGATACCCACAGCAGCCGTATTTCATCTATGATAAAAGACATCATAGCAAGTACAAAGATAACAGATGAAGGTATAGAGCTTGATATTAGCCCTATAATGCTAAAAACCATGCTGGATCTCCGTGCCTTTTTGTATGATAATGTCTATAGGGCTCCTCAGGTACATAACGAATTTGAAAAGGCAAGAAAGATACTTTTTGAACTTTATGAATATTTTTTAAAGAATAAGGATGCCTTTTTTAGAGAGAGGAAAAGGCTTTTTGAGGAGGAGCAGGTTATAAAGGACGAAAGAACTCCCTATGAAAGACATGTCTGTGATTTTATAGCAGGAATGACAGATAGATATGCTCAAAACCTCTATAATAAGATATTTATGCCATCTTCTGTGGTCTGATGAGATACCCTTTGCCTTTCATTAAAAGACCATTTATCTTTTACTTTTTGTTCCTTTACATTTTTCTTTTTATATCCGTTGTCTTTGCAGCAAGTAATAGTCAAATAAAAAAAGAGCCTTGGTCCATAAGGGCCCGCGAGCTCGTTTTTTATCACAATTCAAGGGTTGTGGTGGCAAGGGGTGATGTTGAAGTCATCAAGGGTAAGCTTCGCTGTTTTGCCCAAAAGATAATTTATGACTCGCAAAAGAAAAGGATTTATGCCAGTGGAAATGTTGTAATACACATGGGTGAGGATGTACTAAAGGGCAAAAGGGGTAGGCTTGATCTTATAACATCAACAGGTGAAGTAGAAGGTGGTATTTTATATCTAAAGCGTAACAACATACATCTTACTGCCAAAAAAATGGAAAAGATTGGGCCAGAGGAATATTATGCGGAAGATGCCACTGTCAGTACATGCCCATTTCCAGATCAGGACTGGAGATTTAGATGCAAAAAACTAAAACTTACTGTAAATGGTGAAGCCGAGGCAAAGCATTCCTTTTTTGAAGTAAAAAATATCCCTATCTTTTACACGCCCTGGCTTTTTGTCCCTATAAATAGATACAGAAAGACAGGTTTTTTAATACCCGAGTACACCTCGTCAAAAAGAAACGGGATAGGTGTAAATATCCCTTTTTTCCTCGCATTAAATGACAGCATGGACCTCACTTTTTATCAGCACCCTATGTCAAGCAGAGGCTGGATGCAGGGGATCGAATACAGGCATGTATTTTCAAATACTGATAAAATGATCCTTAGATATAACTTCCTTTATGATACCAAGGATGACAATGATTTTAATGGAGACGGTCATACTAGGGGCAATAAATTCAGGTGGTGGCTCAGAGGTAAAGTGAATCAGTCCCTTCCCTTTGGCTTTAATGCAAAGCTGGATCTGGATCTTATGAGCGATATGGATTACCTGCAAGAATTTGATTCAGGTCTTATGGGTTTTTCAAGGAGCGATGAAGAGTTCAGAAAGGTCTTCAACAGAAATCTTGCCGAAGAGACAGATAATATAAGGCCTACAATTGCACAGATTACTAAGGAGACCACTAATTCCTTTTTTGGTCTTCATGGGCGTTATAATGACAACCATTTTTTTGGAGAAAGGGGATTTACGGTCCAGACCTTGCCAAGTGTTTTTTGGCATGTGTTTAAAAAAAGGCTTTGGAAATCAGTATATTATTCCTTTGATTTTGATTACACAGATTATTATCGTGAGCAGGGAACAAAGGAGCACAGGCTAAAATTCACCCCTGGGCTTTCTATTCCTTTGGACCTTTTCAACTGGGGGGACTTGGTTCTTGAGGCAAAGGCTGATGATACGGTCTATGTGGCCTACGGGGAAGAGGTCAATGAAAAGAAATACAACAATACAGCCAATAAATTTAGATACATACTTAAGGCAGATTTAAGCAAGACCTTTTCCAGAAATTTTAATAGCACCACTTCCACTTGGCGACATTATATTACTCCAAGGGTAAGATATGAATACAGCCCCCATAGAAATACAGACAATATTCCTAGTATTGATATCTATGACAATTATGATGAGAAAAATAAAGTTGTTTTTTCACTTCTGTCTTTTGTTAGCAGAAAGTGGCAAAGGACAAATGGTGCCTATTCTTACAGGGATGTTTTTAGGATAAAGGTGGAAGAGGCCTATAATTTTCATAAAGAGCCCACCTTCTTATCAGCCAAATTTTCCGAGCCTAAAAGCCTTTCTGATCTCTATGCTGAAATGGATTTTTCACCATTTCAAAACTTTTGGTTGAGGTATGATTCAACCTATAATTTTTATGGAGATGGTTTTAGAACCCACAATGTCTGGTGGAGGTATACAGGATATCTAGGAAGCACGGTTGATCTTTATTATAGGTATCATAAGCTCGTAGATATCAATGAATTGAATTTTGACCTAAATGCAATACTTACTAGGTCATGGTCTTTTAAGTTCCATATAAAGCAGGATTTTAAAAACAACAAACAGATTGAATCTCGTTATGCACTTCGTTATACCTCAAGCTGTTGGGCATTGGAGGGGAAGTTAAAGACAGATTCTGATGACACCTCTTTTTTGATAAATCTTGAGCTTCTTGGAATAGGCGGCTGGTCTGGAGAGTAGGGCGATGCCCCAAAAAGAAAGGCAAAAAAGATCCTTAAAAGACTGGACGCCAGAAATTATCCTCCTTTTGGCTGCAAGTATTCTCCTCTTTTTTAATCTTGGGGAAAGGGCCCTTTGGGGGTCAGAAGGAAGATGGGCAGAAGTTGTCCGCCAGATGCTTCTTACTGGGGACTTTTTTCATCCAAGGATTAATGGGGAACCCTATTTTGACAAACCCCTTTTTACCTACTGGGCCATTGCCATCTTTGTTCCTATCTTTGGAAAGCTAAACGAATTTGTTGTAAGATTGCCAAGTGCACTTTCTGGAATAGTTACCCTGTCTTCCACTTACCTTTTAGGGAAAAGACTTATTGGAAGAAAAGCTGCCCTTATGGCATCTTGGCTTCTTTTGACCTCGTGGGGCTTTATCTTCTGGGCAAGGACGGCTGCAGCAGATATGGAAAATCTTGCATTTATCATGCTGGCCTCCTTGTGGTTTGTGATTCGAAGGGAAAAAAGGGATCTTTTCTCATATCTCGTCTTTTATGGGATTTGTGCAGTAGGTGCTCAGTTTAAGGGGCTAACAGCAATTGCAGTTCCAGTCCTTGTTGCAACAATCTTTATCTTCATAAGAGGAGAAATTAAAAGGCATATTAATGTATCACACCTTTTTTCCATTATATTTGGTGCAGCGTTCTATTTACTTCCATTTATCTATGCGCAAATGACGAGTGAAGGCTATGCGGAGCAGGGTCTTTACCTTGTTTTCAGGGAAAATCTTTTGCGCTTTTTTAATGCCTTTGACCACAGGGAGCCTTTTTATTGCTATTTTTATTATGTGCCCATCCTTTTAATGCCCTGGATATTCTTTCTCGTAGGAACGTTAATAGATGGATTCAAAAATCTAAAAACATTGGAAAAAAATCACAGGTGGCTCTTTTTGTCTTCTGTTGGGATATTTCTTCTTTTCACCATATCTAGTTCAAGAAGGAGTTATTACATTCTTCCAATTTTGCCCTTTTTGACCCTGTCCATTTCCTCCTTTCTTGTTTCTTCAAGTTCAAAATTGAGGAATTTTTTTATTGATATTGAGGCCCTGCTTATTTTTTTTATTGGTTTAATAGAGCTATTGAGTGTAATTATCTGGCCAATAATAGAAAAGAGGTTTCTTTTTTATGCGCCCTTTTCCTTTAAGGTATCAACGGCATTAATTGGATTTTTTGCAATATTTCCCTTTCAAGTCCCTCAAAGGTATCCTTTTTTCAAAAAAGAGGAAAAACGTTCACTTGCTCCCCTTATACTTTCAACCTTTATCCTTTTTTCTGGCTTTTTTTGTGTCCAACAGGTGCAGCTTGAGATCTTTAGGTCAACTAAAAGGATATTAGAACAGGTGAAACCCATTGTCCAAGGGTTGCCTGAGGATGCAGTTGCCCTCTCAAAAAATATGGCCTCGGTGGCCTTTTATCTTAACAGGCCGAAGCCGCTGGTAAATCTTGAGAGGCCATTAAATCAGGAACGATTTTTTAACAGGAAAGGGGAAAAGGTACTGATCACTCGTAAAAAGGACATGAGGCGTTTTAAAAAATATATCTCCAGTTGTTCAATGGAGTTAATAATATCTGCCCCTGAATACTCCTGGAGCCATAGAAATGATAAGGAATTGGCTGTCTATAAAATTAATGGTCCATGTATAAAGAAAGGTAAGGACATTTGATATACGAATTTTCAAGTTGAATTTTAGATAGCCTCTGATAAACTGCCATCCAAATTAAAAAGGCCCTTTGGAGGTGTTATGCATATTAGGAAGTTATATCTTTATCTAATCTTTTTCATGTCATTTGTCCCTTTTTTACTTTCTTCTTGTTCTCAAAAGGCCCAGACTACCACTGAGGCAGGAGGTGAAATTCCACTTGAGCAGGTGGGCCAGGCTCAAGGCCAGGGACAGGGCATCCATGGCCAGGGTCAAGGTGAAATCAAAGAAGGTGTTATAAATGAAGAAGGAATAAGGGTGCCAGGTGAAGGCAGCAATATAATGGAGGGCAGGACAAGTGCGCCTTTTCAGCCAATCTATTTTGACTTTGATAGTTATGTGATTCGTCCTGATATGATGGAGAGAATGGAATATAATGCAAGGGTAATGCAGGAGCATCCCGATATTAAGGTGGAAATTCAGGGAAATTGTGATGAGCGAGGCACCAACGAATACAATTTGGCCCTCGGAGAAAAAAGGGCTAAGGCCGCAAGAGACTATTTGATCAACATGGGTATAAGTCCTGATAGAATTTCTATTGTAAGTCTTGGTGAAGAAAAACCCCTTGATCCAGGTCATAATGAAGAGGCCTGGGCGAAAAATAGAAGAGACGACTTTGTAATTTATCGTTAAAATAAAGTATAGAATGAGTCTCTTTTATTTTTGATAAAAATTCATCAAAATCTTCACGCCAATAAAGTTTTCTTGATGATTATCAAGGTTAAAAGGATGTACTAGTAAATAAATATTGATTTTTAACTATTTGAATCACAATAAATTTTAACCCTGAGTGGAGGATTTTTAATTATGAAAGATTTTTTTAGTCCTGGAGTCGTTTTTTCTATTTTCATATTAATAGCCATGATTCTAACCTTTTCGTCAACATCCTTTGGGCAGGAGGTAAAGATTGCAGTAATTGATATGCAAAAGGTAGTCAGGAGTTCGAAGGCAGGTAAAAAGGCCATGAAGGAGCTTAATAAGAAATTTGAGGCATTGAAAAAGAAGCTTCAGGCAAAGCAAAGAGAAATCAAGGCATTCAAGGTTGACCTTGAGAAAAAGGCCCCTCTTATGAGTGAAGAGGCAAGGGCTGAGAAGGAAAGACAATACAAAAAGATGTTGAGGGATTTTCAGGATCAAAGTGATGATGCCCAGTATGAGATGAGAAATGCCGAGGCAAAGAGGATGCAGCCCATTCTAAAGAAACTTGAAAAGGTTGTAAATAAACTAGGAAAAGACAAGGGCTATACTTTGATATTGGAAAAAAATATGCCTGGTCTCTATTACATATCTCCAAAGGTGGATATCACGGAAAAGGTCATAAAGATATTCGATAGCCAAAGTTAAGAAAGGTTTGAGATTAGGGGTAGGGAAATGTTTAGGATAGATGTGTCTTCAAAAAAGGAGCTTAGTTCAGAAGATTTAGAAACCCTTTCGGGTATGTGGAAAAGGTGTGTAGGAAATATTATTCTTTCCACAACCCTTGCTGGAAGTGGACACCCTGGCGGAAGTCTTTCGAGTCTCCATTCCCTTCTTTTGTTATACGCCATAATGAGGCATGATCCCAAAAATCCAGACTGGGAGGAACGGGAAAGGCTTATAGTAAGCATAGGTCACATATCTCCTGGGGTTTATAGTGTTTTGAGTGAGTATGGCTATTTTGACCAGGAGATATTTTTGAAAGAATTCAGGCGGGCAGGCTCTGCATTCGGAGGTCATATAGAACAAGGCGTTCCGGGAGTAGAGTGGAATACAGGAAATCTTGGACAAGGTCTTTCTGCAGCTGATGGATTTGCCTTATCTTCAAAGCTTCTTGGACGAGAAGGAAAGACCTATTGTCTTATGGGAGACGGCGAGCAGCAAAAGGGTCAGGTGGCTGAGGCAAGAAGGTTTGCAGTAAAATTCAATTTAAAGGATCTTATCTGCATAGTTGATAGAAATCATCTTCAGATCGGCGGAAACACAGAAGAAGTTATGCCCGTAAGGGTAAGAGATGAATACAAGGCTGCAGGATGGAATGTGATTTACTGCCCAAATGGTAATGATTTTAATGAGCTTTATAAGTGCATGAGACGGGCAATTTTACATGAGGACCTGGACCCAGAAAGGCCAGTTGTAATCATCAACAGGACTGTAATGGGTTATGGTGTTTCTTTCATGGAAAACAAAGAGAAATACCATGGAAGCCCGTTAAAATGGGATGAGGCTGAAAAGGCCCTTGATGAGATTGGCATTGATTCAGGTCTTCTTGAAAAATACAGGGAAAAAAGAGATGCACATAAGATTAAGCCTAAAAGGCATGAATTTAGAAGGGTCCCTAAAAGGTCCATTGATCCGGGGCAGCCAATAGTATATTCTCCGGATGTTTTTACAGACTGTCGTTCTGCCTATGGCAACGCCCTAAAATCCCTTGCCGAGGCAAATAACTTGGGGGATTTCCCAACAATCCTTGGCTTTAGCTGTGACCTTGAAGGTTCTGTGAAGATGCAGGGTTTTCACTCCATAAATCCTAAGGCCTTTTATGAAACAGGCATCCAGGAACACCATGCAGCAGTTTGTGCAGGTGCCACAACAAGGGAGGGCTTTGTTACCTTTTTTAGCACATTCGGGGTATTTGCGGTATGTGAGACATATAATCAGCACCGCCTGAGTGATCAGAATGAGACAAATTTAAAGGTAGTGTCAACTCACATAGGGCTTGATGTGGGGGAGGATGGGCCCACCCATCAATGCATTGACTATGTTGGCCTCATGGAAAATCTCTTTGGTTTTTCCATTTTCATACCTGCAGATCCAAATCAGACCGATAGAATCATTCGCTATGTGGCAACTCATGAAGGAAATTACTTTGTGGGCATGGGAAGGTCCAAGTTGCCGGTTGTAACAAACGAAGAAGGAGAGCCATTTTTCGGGAAGGATTATAGCTTTACTCCTGGAAAGGCCGACTGGATCAGAAAAGGTGAAAAAGGCGTTCCCACCATTATGGCCTATGGCTCGGTTATTCCAAACTGTATTGAGGCTGTGAATGAGCTAAAAAATGAAGGTATTAGGGCCACATTGATAAATATGGCAAGTCTTAAGCCAGTTGATGAAGAGGCGATTATTGAAGCTTGCCAAAATGGGCCTATTGTTACTGTGGAAGACCATGTTGCAACAACGGGGCTTGGGTCCATTGTGGCAAGGGTTATGGTTAAAAATGGCATCATCCAAAAGCTAAAGACCATGGGAGTTACTGCCTATGGAGCATCTGGAAAGCCAAAGGATCTTTATAAGATACAGGGGTTAGATCCGGGAAGCATAAAAGGTGCGGTAAAATCCTTTCTTTAGATGTCAAAGATTTTAGTTATCAATTCGGGGAGTTCTTCACTAAAATTTACGCTTTTTAAAAGGGAAGGACTCACATTTTGGGCAAAGGGCCTGATCGAAGAGATAGGAAGTGAACGGGCAAAGATAAAAGTTAAGTCCAAAGAAGGCGAAACAATTTTTGAAGACAAAAGGGCCATAAGGGATCATTCCGAGGCCCTTTTTTTAATGACAGATTGCCTTACAGGTTGCTCTATTTTAAAGGAAAGTGAAGAAATACTTGCAGTTGGGCACAGGGTGGTCCACGGTGGTGAGAAATTCAGGGATGCAACCCTTATTACAAAAGATGTTTTGAATGAGATAAAAAGGCTTTTTGACCTTGCCCCTCTTCACAACCCACCAAATCTCCTTGGTATTGAGGTTGCTATCAAGGCTCTTCCTGGAATTCCACAGGTTGCCGTCTTTGATACTGCCTTTCATCAGACAATGCCCGAAAGGGCTTGGCGCTATGCAATTCCCTTGAAGTTTTACCAAAAAAACAGGATAAGGCGCTATGGCTTTCATGGCACATCTCACAGTTATGTAAACAAAAAGGCTGCTGATTTTTTAGAAAAAAATTTTTCAAGTCTTTCGTCTATAAGCCTTCACCTTGGTAATGGGGCAAGTGCCTGTGCCATAAAAAATGGCAAATGCATTGATACCTCAATGGGCTTTACACCTCTTGAGGGCCTTGTCATGGGGACAAGATCAGGTGATATAGACCCCTCCATTGTCATATACATGATCAAAGACCTTGGTTTTTCACTACAAGAGGTTGAAGATATCCTCAATAAAAAAAGCGGGCTTTTCGGACTATGTGGTGAAAGCGATATGAGGAAGATAGTCGCTGGTGTAAAAGAAGGGGACAGGGACAAAGAACTTGCCCTTGACATATTCTGCTACAGGATAAAAAAGTATATTGGTTCCTATCTGGCAGTAACTGGAGAGATTGATTGCCTCATATTTACTGGTGGAATTGGAGAAAACTCATCCTTGGTAAGGGAAAGGATTTGTTCTGGCCTTGAACATCTAGAGATTGTTTTAGATGAGGAGTTAAATGGTATCAGTCCAAACGATGACGTTTCAAGAATAGGGAAGGAGAATGGGGCAGTTGAAATACTTGTGGTAAAAACTGATGAAGAGCTCGAAATAGCTAGAAAAACCTTGAAGGTTTTTGAAGGATTTGAAGGTTAGCATAATAGCCATAGAGACCCTATGTGGAAGGATAACTCCTGCCGGTTTTGGGAGTAAAAGAGACAGGGTATTTTTAGAAACAGCAAGAGAAAATACAGACGCATCCCTTATTGGTGCTGGCTCTCTAAGAGAAGGAGACCCTGAATTCAGGATAAGAGATGGCTCAATCCCCCCAAAAAGACTTAGGGCCATAATTACAAATTCGGGTGATTTGCCGGAAGATAGATCCATATTTAAAAAAGGGCCTAGCCCTATAATCTTTTGTCCTGAAACAGTCTTTACTAGATTAGAGGAAAGATTTTCCAAAAAGGCCCACGTCGTTGCCCTATCAAAGACAATAGATGGAATGCTCGATTTAAAGGAAGCATTTTCATTTTTAGAGAGGCATGGGGCAGGTAGTTTGCTGATAGAAGGAGGGGGCATGTTGAACTATTATGCCTTAAAACAAGGTGTAGTCCACGAGCTTTTGATAACCCTTTCTCCCAAGCTAATTGGAAGCGTGAGAGAAAAGTGCATGGTTTATGGAGAGGGTCCCTTGGGGTCTCCTTTCATGGATTCTGAATTGAAGTCTTTTAAGGTCCTTTTGGAAACAGGGGAAATTTTTTTGAAATACAGGATAAAACAAGTATGATACTTTCATGACCATGGAAAAAAAGGACATAGCCATTCTCTATTCAGGGGGTAGGGATAGCCTTTCTCTCTACGCCCTTTCGATGACAGGAAGGCATAAGGACATCCCCATGGCCCGCTCCATCCACTGCCTTCACATGTTAAATGGTATGGGCAGGTTTCATGATTTTCCCAAAAGGCGTCTTGATGTTGCTAAGAAAATCCTTGAAGGGCAAGTTCCCCAAAGGGAAGATTGCCCCAGTACTCATTATGTAGAGCTTGATTGTGGAAGGCTTTTTCAGGGACTTTGGCTAGATACCTATGAAGCCCTAATGCCGCGGTTTGGGGGCAAAAATCTTGTCTGCGTGGCATGTAAACTTGCTATGCACACAAAGGCTATTATATATTCCATTACTAATTATTGTTCTATAATCCTTGCAGGCTATGCGAAAAGACAGTCTTTTTACCCTGAACAGACCTATGTCTTCATGGAAAAGATAGTTGAGGTTTCAGCACATTTTGGCGTTACCACTAGTTTTCCTCTTTACGAGGACTTTAGTGATGAAGACATTACTAGGCACCTTCTTGAAGACTTTGGCCTTCCTTCCACAGGTGGAGGGGAAAGAAAGTGCCTTTTCTGTCAGACCCTCACTACAGCTACTGAAAAGGAGATTGGTCAATACCTTGATTACATGATTCCGACAATCAAAAAATATATTGACCATGTGCTTTCCGGACAGATCAAAAAGGCTGCCGAGTGTTTTCCTCCAGGAAACAAATGCCTTACCCAGAAGTCACCTGCATAATTCCTGTTAAAGACAGGAAGGATAAAGCCATCGAGGCCATAGAGTCTGTTTTTTCAAATGAAGGCGTGAGCCTTGAGGTAATCCTTGTTGATGATGGTTCAAAGGATGGTGTATCTGAGGCTGTCAAAAAGTGTTTTCCAGAAGTAAGGATAATTCGGGGAGAAAATCTTGGGCCTGGAAGGGCAAGAAATCTCGGTGCAAGGTTTGCTAGTGGCGATTGCCTTATGTTCCTTGACTCCGATGATCTATGGCTTAAAGGCCATGTTTCAAGTCTTCTTTCTCCCCTTTTCAAGGGATATCATGCCTCATTTGGCATAGCAAAAAATATTGATACCAAGACAGGAGATACATTTTACATACCTGGAGATGAATTTGACGATAAAAGGTCGGTTTTTGAAAATCTCTTTTTCTGGTGTTCCATTGTTCCCTCTGCCTTTTCAATAAAAAGGGATATATTTTTTAAAACTGGGGGTTTTAGGGATATAGGTCTGGGAGAGGACTGGCTTTTTTTCTTTGAACTGTCCCTTAAATATGACCTCTATTTTGTGAAAAGGATTGTCACTACCAGAAGAGTGAGTGATAATGGCCTTTGTTCAAAAAACTTTTCAAGGGATTCCATTCTTTATCTTTTATCAGAGATAAAGAATCTGGCAAAGAACTCGCAAAAGGAGCTAAACCTTGAAGCTATCGACTGCTTAATTGAATTTACCAGGAGTATGGATGGAAGATGTCAAAGGATTCAAGACTGGTATCTGGCCCTAAGGGAGCAAGGTCTTATTTGAGGCCCCAGTTTTCTAGAGAAGAACATAAGAGGTGCCTTTTAAGAGGAGAGGATGTCCCCGAGCTTTCGCCGGATTTCAGGATAGACCTAGACGAGGTCGGGATTTCCCAAAAGACCGTATGGATAAATCTTCCAGAGGGAAGAGTGCCCTTTGATGCAGAGATAACCACAGACCTTCCGGGGGATTTTAAAGGCATCCATATGTCAAGGATAGAAAACCAGATATCTTTGTTAAACGAAAGGTCCTTTTCTGACATCAGGGAATATGGCCTTTGTCTTTCAAAGAAGGTTCTAGTCGGACAGAGGGGGAGAAGGGCAAAGGTTACTCTAAAGGGCCTTTTCCCTGTAAATTCAATTACCCCGGTAAGTGAAAGGGCCTCAATAGACAATATGGAAATCTACCTAAAGGCTGAATCCAAAAGGCTGGATGGAGACGGAATTTCTCAGTCTTCCTGGCTAGGCCTTGGTGTTTTTCACATAACTGCATGTCCATGCACCCAGGTGTATAACGAGAGCCTTTTCAACCAAAAGTCGTCTTTCCCGATGCCGACCCATTCCCAGAGGTGTAAGACTTGGGTTTATGTGGAAGATAGGCTAAACAGGCTTTCTTATGATGATATTCTGGGGCCATTGTTGAAAAGCCTTCATGTGGTAAGTGACCTTTTAAAAAGGCCGGATGAGGCAGAGCTTGTCTATAGGAGCCATTCGGCCCCCCAGTTTGCTGAAGATGTCGTAAGGGCTGTGGCAAAGGCCCTTGGAAAGGGCCTTTTAAATAAGGTATCCAAGGATTCCAAGATAATTATTGAAACCCTTAGCCTTGAAAGCATTCACATCCACAACGTAAAGTGCAGACTGAATACAAGGCTAACGGACATTATTGAGGCCCTTTAGTCTGTTTAGCCCGTCCATATCTATCTTCAAATCGGACTATATCGTCCTCGCCAAGATAAGGTCCGCTTTGGACCTCAATGAGTTCGAGCGGAATCTTGCCCGGGTTTTCAAGGCTGTGAATGGTCCCTAAGGGTATGAAGGTGGACTGGTTTTCTGTAAGAAGTATGGTTTCATCTCCTCGTTGAACTCTAGCAGTGCCCTTTACGATTATCCAGTGCTCGGCCCTGTGGTGATGCATCTGTACCGAAAGTTTTGCCCCTGGCTTTACCGTGATGAGCTTAACCTGAAATCTGTCACCGGAAACCAGCCCTTCATAGGAGCCCCAGGGCCTATAGACCTTTGAGTGAAAAATCAGCTCTTCCCTTCCTTTTTCTTTGAGCCTTGAGACAATGTCCTTTATCTCCTGGCTCCTTTTTTTATCAGCCACAAGGAGTGCATCGGTAGTATCGATAACAATGACTTCTGAAAGCCCAAGGGCTGCAACTAATCTTTTTTCAGAAAAGAGTATGGAATCTTTCACATCCTTTGTTATCACATCACCCCTTGAAACATTTCCATCCTCATCTTTTTCATTAACTTCCCAGAGAGAAGCCCATGAGCCAATATCGTTCCAAGGGCAGTCAAGGGGAATAACTGCACATTTTTCTGTCCTTTCCATGACTGCGTAATCTATGGAATTTGAAGGGCAAAGGGAAAAGCTTTTCTTTTCAAGACGCAGGAAATCAAGGTCCTTGGCAGCACCAGAAAAGGCCCTTTTACACATGTCATACATCTTTGGTTCAAAGGCCTTAAGCTCGTTGAGGTAATCCTTTGCCCTGAAAAAGAACATTCCCGAGTTCCAAGAAAAACTTCCTTCATCCAGATACCTTTTTGCCCTTTCTTCGTCGGGCTTTTCAACAAATCTTTCCACCCTGTAGGCGCCATCTCCAAGCGCTTCTCCCCTTTTTATATAACCATAGCCTGTCTCTGGTGAGGTGGGCTTGATCCCAAAGGTTACTAAAAATCCTTTATCTGAAAGTGCTTCTGCAACCTTTATGGCATGTTGGAATCGTTCTATATTTCCCAAAAGGTGATCTGCGGGCAATATCAAAAGATTTGGATTATCATGTTCTTTAAGTGCCCTTAATGCTGCTACAGCAATGGCAGGAGCTGTATTTCTTCCTAAAGGCTCAAGTATTATTTCAAGGGGTTTTACCCCGATTTCGAGCATCTGCTCTGCCACAAGAAATCTGTGCTCGTTATTGCAAACAAGAATTGGGGCGCTTGCTTCATGAAGCTCTCTAATCCTTTTTACTGTCTGTTGTATGAGTGAGTCCTCCCCTGTTAGTCTTAAGAGCTGCTTAGGGTAGGCTTCCCTTGACATTGGCCAGAGGCGGCTTCCTGTTCCACCAGAAAGGATTACAGGGATAAAGGTCATTTTTTCCTCCTTTATTTTCTTCCAACCCCAGTATATTTAAACCCCAATTTTTTCATGTTTTTGGGATCATAGACATTTCTTAGGTCTATAAAAATTGGCTCGTTTAAAAGATTTTTTATCTTTTTTAGGTCAAGCGCTCTATATTGATTCCATTCGGTCATGAGGACCACTGCATCCGCCCCTTCACATGCCTCATAGGCGTTCCGGGTATAAATCACCCCTTCCGGAAGGACCTTTTTGGCCTCATCCATGCCTTTTGGGTCATGGGCCTTTACCCTTGCGCCCTTTTCCATAAGTGATGTGATAATTGTGATGGAAGGGGCTTCCCTCATATCGTCTGTCTCTGGTTTAAAGGTAAGCCCAAGAAAGGCAATGGTCTTTCCTGCCTCACTTCCTCCAAGCATGTCCCTGATCTTTTTTACCATCCTTGCCTTTTGGGCAAAGTTCACCTCGACTGCTGTTTCAACAAGTCTTACGTGCTCACCGTACTCCTGAACTATACGCATGAGGGCTGTGGTGTCCTTGGGAAAACAAGAGCCGCCATAACCGGGCCCTGGATGTAGGAATTTTGACCCGATCCGTCCATCCATGCCTATTGCCTTTGCAATGTCTGCTACATCTGCCCCTACGGCCTCGCAGACATTTGCTATTTCGTTTATGAAACTAATCTTTATGGCCAGAAAGGCATTTGCAGCATATTTTGAAAGCTCTGCCGTCTCGATGGTGGTGCAGACAATGGGTGTTTCAATGAGATAAAGGGGCTTATAGATTTCCCTAAGGACCTTTTCGGCCCTTTCACTTTCTACACCAATGACCACCCTGTCAGGTCTCATGAAATCATTTATGGCAGCTCCTTCCCTTAAAAACTCAGGGTTTGATGCCACATCAAAGTCTGCATTTGGATTTTCTTCCTGTATTATCCTTTTGACCTGCCGTGCAGTTCCCACAGGAACCGTGCTTTTATCGACGATTACAGTATAATCATTTAGATACGGCGCTATTTCCCTTGCCGCCTGATATACATAAGTAAGGTCCGCATAGCCATCTCCCCTTCTGCTGCTCGGGGTGCCTACTGCCAGAAAGACTGCCTCCGCATCGGGGATGGCCTCGGATAGTTCTGTTGTAAAATGAAGCCTTCCTTCAGAAATATTCTTTTTTACAAGCTGTTCAAGACCAGGTTCATAGATTGGGATTTCCCCTTTTTTAAGGGTTTCTATCTTTTCTTTTATCTTGTCAACACAGGTGACATTATGACCAAATTCTGAAAAACAGGTCCCTGTCACTAGCCCAACATACCCTGTTCCAATCATTGTTATATTCATAAATTCTAGCTCCCGATGTGGTTTATTTTGTTAGTGAACCAATTTAGACAGAGTTGTCAATCTCCAACTTCATCTCCTTATTAGTCATTTTGGTGAAAATTTGAGACATTTATAT
>WFZZ01000007.1 GCA_015489315.1 Deltaproteobacteria bacterium
GAAAAGAATACTTGTTGCCCTCATATTCCCCTGGTTTTTCCCGCTTTCATTTATTTTCTGTGCGCCGATTGCAATTTTCCTTGTGACCGTAACAGGTAATCAATCCTTGGCCCATAAGATTGCAAAGCTTTGGGCAACTCTGGTGCTATTTTCCGCAGGAGTCAGCTTGAAAGTTAGGGGGGACATTAGCTTCACAAAGGACTGTCCTGTAATCTTTGCATCCAACCATGCAAGCCAGATGGATATTCCCATACTCTACAAGGCGCTTCCTGTGGAATTCAGGTTCCTAGTAAAAAAGGAGCTTTTTAAGGTTCCACTTTTGGGTTTTGCCATGAGAAAGGCTGGTTACATTCCCATTGATAGAAAAAACAGCAGGGCCGCAGTAAAAAGTATGAAGGAGGCAGCACAAAGGTTAAAAAAAGGCGCTTCTATCGTGATCTTCCCAGAAGGAACAAGGAGTGTGGATGGCAATCTTCAGCCCTTTAAAGAAGGAGGTTTTATGCTTGCCATAAAATCCCAAAGGCCAGTTGTTCCTGTTGCCATAAAGGGAAGTCACAACATCCTTCCAAAGGGGAAGATTTTTGCTTGCCCCGGAGAAGTTAAGGTCCAAATTGGGAAACCGATTTATTGCGACTCTAAAGACGGGAAATTAAATCGCTCCGAGATTACTAAGATCACCCATAAGCACATAAAAAAGATGCTTGAAAACATGTAAGGAGGAAAATAATGGCAAATTGCGATTTTTTCATAGAAAAGGCCTACAAACCAGAAAAAGATCTTATTCTTTTTTTCTTTTTGGATGAAAAGACCCCTATTTTTGAAAAAGAAAGGCTTCCTGAAAATTTTAAGGATATTATGCCCCCTTCAGAACAGGGAAAGTCAAAGACTGCCATTTGTGGAATCCTTGATGGAACGCCCTTCATCTCAAAGGCGGTAAGACTTGATGACAAAAATCTATCTCCAAGGGAGGTCATGAAAAAATCCATTTCAAGTGCAATCTCTCAGGCCAAGGACGAGGGGCTAAAAAGGATTGTCGTCTTTATTAAAAAGGAATACCAGGATTTTTTAAAAACAGCCCAGGAGGGGGCAATACTTGCTGGCTATAAATTTGACAAATACCTTGAGAACAAGTGGGAGCCCCCAATGGTTATTGCAGTATATGACGGGACCATGACCAAAAAACTAAAGGAGATTCTTGAAGAAAGAAAGGTACTTTTTTCATGGGTAAATTTTGCAAGGGATATCCTAAATGAGCCACCAAATGAAGTGCATCCAGAGTCGCTGGCAGAAATCTTTAAAAAGGAAGGCAAAAGGGCAGGACTTAAGATAACTGTATGGGATGAAAAAAGGCTTTTAAAGGAAAAGTGTGGTGGAATACTTGCTGTTGGAAAGGGCGCTTCTAAAAAGCCAAGGCTTGTTATTGGAGAATATAAACCTAGAAAGCCAAAGGCATTTTTGGCCTTAGTCGGCAAAGGGGTGACCATGGATACTGGCGGCTATTGCCTAAAGCCTCCCAAAAGCCAGATGGGCATGAAATATGATATGGGAGGGGCTGCCATGACCTTTTCCGCCGCCTGTGCCATAGCAAATCTTAAGCTCCCCTATCATATTTTGGTCATAACCCCCCTTGTTGAAAATGACATCTCGTCAAGCTCATTTCACACTCAGGACATTATCAAGATGAGAAATGGCAAGACCGTCCAGGTTGACAATACGGATGCAGAAGGAAGACTAATCCTTGGAGATGCCTTGACCCTGGCCTCGGAAAAAAGGCCAGACTTTATAATTGATGCTGCCACTTTAACAGGGGCATGTGTTGTGGCTCTTGGAGAAGATATAGCAGGTCTCTTTTCAAAGGATGAAGGGCTTTCTTCCAAACTTCAGGAGGCGGCCAAAAGGGCAGAAGAGTATCTTTGGCCCCTTCCCCTTCACATGCCCTACATGGAACAGCTTAAGGCAGAGATTGCAGACCTTAAAAATATCGGAAGCCGCTGGGGCGGGGCCATAACAGCGGCCCTTTTTCTTCAAAATTTTGTGGACGAAAAAATCCCCTGGGCCCACATTGACATTGCAGGGCCAAGTGTGAAGGAAGAGCCCCTTGGATTTCTCGGAAAAGGGGCAAAGGGATTCGGGGTAAAGACCCTTTTTGAACTGGTAAAGGCCCTTTAGCCCTTCCAGGAAGGGAGATCCTCCACCTCTATTCCAAGGTATATGGCCACCCGCCCGGAAAAAAAATGCGCCATTTCGGATAGATCCTTTGGGCGGGTGTAAAAGGAAGGCATGGCAGGAAAGATGATGGCCCCTGCCCTTTTAAGCTTCAGCATATTTTCAAGGTGTATTTCATTTAAGGGGGTTTCACGAACTGCCAGCAAAAGGGGCCGTCCCTCCTTTAAAAAGCAATCTGCTGCCCTGTGGATGAGATTCTGGCTTATGCCGTTTGCTATGGCGCCAAGGGTGCCCATTGTGCAGGGCATGATGACCATGGCATCAAGGGCGTTTGAGCCGCTTGCAGGCTCTTCCCAGAAGCTATTGACATCATAGACCCTTTGGGCCATCTCCTCTAATTCAGTCACTGCCCCCTTGCCAAGCTCGTACAAAGAGACCTGATAGCCTGTTTCAGAAAAGATAAGGTGGACCTCAATGTCCTTTTCCCACAATATCTTACAAAACTCATGGGAATAGATGGAGCCGCTTGCCCCGGTTATGGCTAAAAGGATTTTTTTTACCACTTTCAGCCCTTTTTTATGAACTTATCAAGGCCAAGCCTTGGCCAAATCTCATCAATCTTTTTCTTAACATCTTCTGACATCTCTATTGTATCCGGCCAGTTCCGCTCAAAACCCTCCTCCTTCCACTTCCTTGTGCAATCAATCCCCATCTTACTTCCATAGTGGGGCAAGGGGGCTGCATGGTCAAGGGCATCCACCGGCCCGTCAGTAAAAACTATATCCCGCCTTGGATCCACATTATTTCCAAGCCGCCAAAGGACTTGGCCAAGGTCTTGTACATCCACTTCCTTGTCAAATATGCAAATTATCTTACAAAACATCATCTGTCCAAGGCCCCAAAGGGCATTCATGACCTTTCTGGCATGTCCTGGGTACCTCTTGTCAATAGAAATGAAGGCAAGGTTATGAAAGACCCCTTCCATTGGAAGGTTCATATCCACAATTTCCGGTAGTGTCTTTTTTATCATTGGAAGAAAGAGCCTTTCCGTGGCCTTTGCCATGTAACAGTCTTCCTGGGGAGGCTTACCCACAATGGTTGCCGGATAGATCGGGTCCTTCCTCATAGTCATGCAGGTCACATGAAAGACAGGGTATTCGTCTTCCAGGGAATAGTAGCCCGTATGATCGCCAAAGGGGCCTTCTACACGCCTTTCCCCTGGCTTTACATAGCCTTCAAGGACGATCTGGGATGAGGCCGGAACCTCAAGGTCAACGGTTATGCACTTTACGAGCTCAACCGGGGCCTCCCTTAAAAAGCCTGCGAAAAGGACCTCGTCGATATCATCCGGTAGGGGGGCTGTTGCCGCATAGGTCATGGCAGGGTCAGGTCCTATGGCAACTGCCACCTCAAGGGGCTTATTTAGCCTTTCAGAAACCCTGTAGTGGTGGGCTCCTCCCTTATGGGTATGCCAGTGCATTCCAGTGGTCCTCTTGTCAAAGACCTGCATCCTATACATGCCAACATTTCTGACACCTGTTTCAGGATGCCTTGTAAATACCACAGGTAGAGTGATAAAGGGCCCGCCATCATCCGGCCAGCACTTAAGTACCGGAAGAAGGCCAAGGTCAACATCTTCCCCCTTAAGTATCACCTCCTGGCACGGGGCCTTTTTAACCATCTTTGGCATGGCATTGGCCATGCGTTTAATCTTGGGAATGATTTTAAGCTTCTTTATGAGGGTATCTGGGGCCTCTGCCTCGATAAAATCAAGTATTTCCTCCCCGAGGCTGTCAAGATTAGGGACCTCAAGGGCAAGGGACATCCTCTTAAAGGAGCCAAAGGCATTCATCAAGACAGGCATCTTGTAGCCCTTGACGTTTTCAAAAAAAAGGGCAGGTCCGTAAAGCTTACAGACTCTATCCGTAATCTCAGTTATTTCAAGTTCAGGGCTTACTGGCTCCTTTATTCGGGCAAGTTCCCCTAATTTTTCCAGATGTTTTATAAAATCCTGAAGATCCTTATAGGCCATGACAAAAGCTCCTGGTTTTGATCTTATAATTAATTTGTAAGGCTGGATTAGGGCAAGAAGATTTTACTTTAATCCTTCTTTTTTTCTAAAAACCCCAAAAGAAAATCTATCCACTCTTCCATGCCCTTTCCTGAAACTGCAGATAGCTCAAAAATCTTTAGCTTTGGATTGATGGATAGAGCAAGTTTCCTTGCCTCATCAATGGAAAAATCAAAATAGGGCAAAAGGTCCACCTTTGTAATGATAAAGACGTCAGAGGTCAAAAAGGCCTTTGGATATTTGGCTGGTTTATCAGAACCTTCAGGGACAGAAAGCATCACCACTCGCTTATGTTCCCCAAGGTAAAAGGTGGCAGGGCATACAAGATTCCCTACATTTTCAATAAAGACCATATCAAGGCCGTCTTCTTTAAACTTGTGAGAAAGGCTGTGGATGGCACCATGGATGAGATTTGCATCGAGGTGGCAGGCGCCTCCAGTTGTTATCTGGATGGCATGGACACCCTTTTGCCTGATCCTTTCGGCATCCCTTTCGGTTTCAATATCTCCTTCAATGACCGCAAACTTAAGGTCCTTTGGCATGTATTCGAAGGTCTTTTCAAGTAGGGTTGTCTTTCCAGCCCCTGGGCTGCTTATAAGATTTAGGGTAAAGGCCCCAAGGTTATTGAAATGCTCAAGGTTTTTTTTGGCTACCCTATCATTTTCCCTTAAAAGGCTTTCGTTTAAGGAAACAACCTCTCTTTTTTGACTGGTAAGACCACACCCGCATGTATCACACATCATTCCATCTCCATCTGTAATATTAAGATTTCATCAGAGCCCCTTGGGCTCAAAATGGCCTCCTTGCATAAGGGACATGTCCTTGCAATGAAAGAAGAAAGATTATTTAAGAAATTCCTTTCCTTTTCGTTAGTACCGAAAAGTTCCACCTCCTTCTTACACTGCGGGCAGTAAAAACTGGGCCTTGGCTGTCTTATTTCTAGCTCACAGTCACAAAAAACCTCGAGATCCTTTTTTAAAACATCGAAGGCAAAGACAAAGGAATCTATAACAACGCCTGAAAATGGCCCTATTTCCATGGTGATCTTTAAAACCCTCCTTGCGTCCTTTTTTGAGGCAATCTCCTCTGCCCTTTTTAAAAGACCCTGAACAAGAGAAAATTCATGCACCTTTTACTTTAATCCCTTCCCTTTTAAGCTCTGAAACAATCTTTTCAGCCACCTTTGGAACAACCCCTTTTAACACAGGGCTAAGTTCAACCCCTTGCCCTATCAATCTTGGCACGACACAGAAAAAATCTATCCTTTCTGGAAGCCTTTCCCTGAGCCTGCATATTTCGAGTATCTCCAAAACCCCCAACTGGTGAGGAGACATGCTTGTCTGAATGGCCTTTCCGGTCATATCTTCATGGGAAAGCCTGAAAAAAGTGCCTGGCTCTTCATCCCCTTTATCGAGAATATCAATGACGATTGCCCAGTCAGCCCCTTCGAAATAAGGTGCCAGATAGATGCCAGCAGTGCCTGCATCGACCAGAGAACAATTTTGAGGAAACTTATAGTTTCTTTCGAGATATTTTATTACATGAACCCCAAAGCCTTCATCCATCATTAGGAGGTTTCCAATCCCGATTATGGAAATATTTTTCATGTCAGCATATCCTTGGAAGTGGCTGGCCGGAAAGTATGGATACTATCCTTTCTCCTCCAATGGTTGTCTTTAGGGTAACAATGGGTGAGTCTTCCTTTTGAACCCCTTTAACCTTTCCAATTATTTTGGCATCCCTTCCGTAAGGGTGGGAATGCATGGAACTAAGGACCTTTTCCTTTATCGATTCCTCACAAATAACGACCATCTTCCCCTCATTTGCAAGATATAAGGGATCAAGACCCAAAATCTCGCAAACACCCCTAACCTCAGTTTTTATCGGAATTTCGTCCTCAAACAAAACCATCTGGCAGTTAGAGGCCTGGGCTATCTCGTTTAACACGGTTGCAAGCCCCCCGCGAGTTGGATCTCTAAAGACCTTTAGCCTGTTAAAATCCTCTCCAACCCCCTTTATGATGGTTTCCACCAGGCCATTTAGAGGGCAGGAATCAGAGCCTATGGAGACATCCATATTAAAGCCCGATCTTTCAAGAAGAATTGTTGCACCGTGATCCCCAATGCTTCCTGAAACAATAATGACATCACCTTCTTCCACCTTTTCGGAAGAAAGGATAAGCCTTGGCTCATAGGGGATTCCAACACCTGAGGTATTTATGAAAATCCTGTCTGCCTTTCCCCTTTGGACAACCTTTGTATCGGCAGTAACAACCTCCACCTTTGCCTCGGAAAGGGCATCTTTTATAGACTGTGCCACCCTTTCTAGCTCATCTATCAAAAGCCCCTCTTCAAGAATAAGGCCAAGGCTTAGGGCAATGGGGCGGGCCCCTTGCATGGCAAGGTCATTTACAGTGCCATGGATTGAAAGGCTTCCGATGTCTCCACCTGTAAAAAATATGGGGTCAACCACAAAACTGTCTGTAGTAAAGGCAAGCTGATTCGAACTAATATCAAGGATGGCGCTATCTTCAAGACGCTCCAGCCTTTTGTTGGATAGCCTTTTTAAAAAGACCTCCTCAATCAGTTTTTTGGTGGCAAGCCCTCCGCTTCCGTGATCAATGTGTATGGTCTTTTCTATCATGATCTTCCGTACTTATAAAAGGCAGAGCATGTGCCTTCGCTAGAAACCATGCAAGGGCCAACAGGACTTAGGGGCGTACAGGCCCTATTAAAAAGATGGCATTCAATAGGCAAGGCCTTTGCCTTTATAATCTCACCACAAAGGCAGCCCTTTGGCTCCCTTGATGGAAGAAAAGAAAGGCCAAATCTTTTCATTGCATCAAATTCCTCGTATTCCTTTTTAAGCTTAAGACCGCTTCCATCTATCTTTCCAAGCCCTCTCCAGTTGCTTTCACAAGGTTCAAATACCTCCTTTATAAGGGAAAGGGCTCGGGGGTTGCCCTCTTCCGGGACAGCCCTTTTATAACCATTCTGAACGCATGCCTTACCTTCATTCAATTGCCTTAAAAGGAGCAAAATGCCCTGAAGGATGTCTGCTGGCTCAAATCCAGCGATAACAATTGGCATATTGAATTCCCTTGAAAGCATCCTGTAGGGCCTTGCCCCGATGATTGCGCTTACATGCCCCGGGGCGAGAAGACCGTCCACCCCAAGTTCTTCGTCCTTAAGAAGGGTCCTTAGTGCCTCTGGCATTGTCTTATGAAGGCAAAGGATTGAAAAATTTTTTATGCCTTTGGCCTTTGCCTCCAGGATTGTTGCCGCAACTGTTGGAATGGTGGTTTCAAAACCAATGGCAATAAAGACCACTTCCTTTTCGGGA
>WFZZ01000008.1 GCA_015489315.1 Deltaproteobacteria bacterium
CTAGAAGGCAACGAATCTTTGAAAGTCCAATAAGATTTATTTTTAATATCTTTTTGAGGGTGGCCAATGAATATTTAAGATATCTCCGCTTGATTGACAAGTTGATGGATGAATATGAAGAAGAGCTCCATAGATCCATGAGAAACAAAGAACTTGTTAAACTACTAAACCTAGAAAAAAGTCTTGTCTATTTTAATACCAGCCTTAAGGCAAACGATATGGTAATGGTGAGGATTGGAAGTGGCAGATATCTTAGAATTACAGAAGACGATGAAGATATACTGGAAGATGCCCAGATAGAAAATCAGCAGGCTATTGAGATGGCAAAGATTTATAGCGACATCCTGGCTGGAATGATGGATGCCTATGCATCTGTTATTTCTAACAATCTCAACATTGTTATGAAATTTTTGACTGCAGTTACCATAGTCTTGATGCTGCCAAATCTCGTGGCGAGCATCTATGGTATGAATATTGAGCTGCCGTTTCAACACAGCCACTATGCCTTTTTTATTACAATGGGTTTTTCCTTTCTAATGTCAGCGGTTGTGGTTTATATCTTTATAAAAAAGAAGATGTTCTAGCTCGTCCTTCATGTCAAGGGATATAAAAAAGACCTTTGAAAAAGATCCGGATAAGGAGGCGTGGCAGGCAAATTTTTTCACTGAAAACCACCTTGCTTACGAGGCATTTCCCAATGAAGTTGCTTCTCCTGAGCAACTTAAATTTATTGTCTTCACTGAAGATGAGCCGGTCTATTATCCATGCTCGGATAAGACCTTTGATGCAATAATAAACAAAAAGGATCCTGACTATCTCATCCTTTCTTACATGAAGGTATGGGAGCGTATAGAACCCCTTGTAAAGGACATAATTCAGGATGAATATAAAAAACGGTTTCTTCTTGCCCTTTTGAAAATAAAATTTCGCCATGAAACAGCATCCCTGGTTATGCTTCCTTCAAGAGTAGAAAAGCGTCTTCTTCAGATATTTATAAGGGTAAGTGAGATAGATAGACCCCTGTCACGCTCAAAAGAAAAAAAGAATGAGAAAATATTTAACTTGTTGCACTCAGATATGTTTCATGAGGCTCTCAATAAAAGGGAAGGGCTTGAGATGAGGCCTGAACTATCTCTGAGCGATATTGATCTAAAGATAAATTTTTTAAAGCTAAAAAGGCTTATGAATATGGCCTTTTTTGTTGACGAGATCCTTTCTAAAGACGAGCCAACAAGAAAGGACCTTGAATCAATAATGGACAGGCCTTTGATTGGTGAAGGATGGGATAGATTTATAGATATGCTTACAGAGTGGCAGAATCAGGACCGCTGGCACTACCTTTTATGGAAGGGGCCTGTATCTGGGTCAATCCTTTTTGATATTGAAATCATAAAGATATTGTTGCATTTCAAGGTCAAGGTGATCATTAGTGTAAAGCAGGCCTTTTATTATGAAGAGATTACAATGGCAGATGTGCTGGATGATCCATATCTTTCAGACGCCCTTAAAGAGGCAGATATAATTACCAAAAAAGATATTTCAAAAAATGCCCTCATTGAAAAACTAAAAAGCGATAAAACGATATTTGTGATCTCTGATGGGACCCAGGAAAGATTTAATCCACTTTTGACCTCTGTCACCTTTGCGAGGGCCTTTAAGGAAGTGGATGCAGTAATTTTTAGGTCCCCCTATGATTCAAGGTGTCTTGAAAAATCACATTTTCTTTATACAAGAGATGTTATCTATCAGGGCATTTCAAATTCAACAAATCGTGTCCAAGAATTGCTTTTTAGGCCCCATCATCCAAAGGCAATCCATTTTTCTGAAAAGGATTTAAGGGCCAAGGCTGAAA
Organism: Deltaproteobacteria bacterium; assembly: GCA_015489315.1. Lineage (GTDB taxonomy): Bacteria > Desulfobacterota > Dissulfuribacteria > Dissulfuribacterales > QOAL01 > JAADCZ01. The sequence continues at coordinate 1,853 of WFZZ01000008.1, forward strand.
GCCTTATTTACCATCTCCAGGTAGAAAAGAGCAGGGGCAAGACCATCATGTTTTACAGTGCAATAGTTGGAAGTATCCCTAATCAGCTGCAGACGGCCAAAAAGATATTGAAAGTCTTTGTAAATTATCTCAGAGAAAGACAGGAAGGAGTCGTTGTTATAAACCCTGCCGAGCATTTTGAGCCTGGAATGGATGCCGATGACATTATGTACATGTGGGAGATAGTTCAAAGAAGCGGGCTTATTGACATCTGGAGATTCCAGACTTATGAGGATATTGAAAAGGCCTTTGAGCTTATGGGGGAAAAGGTGCCCCCTGAATGGGTGGGAAAGGATGCTACTTATAGTACTGGTTGCACCAAAGAGATGCAGATAGCAAGAGAGGTGCAAAAAGAGCATCCTGAAATGCAGATTATAGGTCCGCCTTGGGAAAAATTTTTGAGGAGGAAGGAGTACGGGGTAGGAAAACTATATGATCGAACACTTGGAGATGTAAATTAGAGGTATGTTGACAAAAAATCTGGATTTTGAAGACAATACCGTAATTATTGACCTTTATGGTGAACACGGAAGCAATTTGAAGCTTATTGAAGATACCCTTGGTGTTGATATAAAGACCAAGGGAAACACCTTGACTATATCGGGAGATGCAGCAGGCATAGATATAGCCCACAAGGCATGTATTCAGCTTTATAAGCTTGTTCAGCAAGGCTATCCACTTCAGACAAGGGATGTGGAGTTTGCCCTTGGCATTTTGAGTGAAGATCCAAAGGCGAAGATTGCGGATATTTTTCTTGACAATCTGACCATTAGATCCGGGAAGAAAAAGATATCTCCCAAAAGCCTTGCCCAAAAATATTATGTTGAAGCCATTAGAACTAATGACATAGTCTTCGGAATTGGACCAGCCGGGACCGGAAAGACCTATCTGGCAATGGCAATGGCCATAAATGCCCTTTTAAATAATGAAATTGCAAGGATTATCATGGTCCGTCCAGCTGTAGAGGCAGGTGAAAGGCTTGGTTTTTTGCCTGGAGACCTTGAGGAAAAGGTGAATCCATATCTTAGACCCCTTTATGATGCCCTTTACGACATGCTACCCTTTGATAAGGTTGCAAGACTCCTTGAAAGAGGGATCATAGAGGTTGCTCCATTGGCCTTTATGAGGGGAAGGACCTTGAATGACGCCTTTATCATACTTGATGAGGCCCAAAATACCACTTCTTCCCAGATGAAGATGTTTCTTACAAGGATAGGTTTTGGTTCAAAGGCAGTAATAACAGGTGACATTACTCAGATAGACCTTGAAGATGCATCCCGTTCAGGGCTTGTTGAAGCAAAAAGGCTTCTTAAATCCATACCTGGTATTTGTTTCTGTTCATTTTCTAAAAAGGATGTCGTGCGGCATCCACTAGTAAAAAGGATCATTCAGGCATACGAGGAAAACGAAAAGAAAAGGAAATAGGATGCCTGCCTTTTTAAAATCAAGTCATACAGAAAGTCTGCCTTTAATCTATCTAAAACGGGTTGCGGACAGGCTTCTTGTAGAGACCCAAAATCAGGATAAGGAATTAAATATAGTTTTTGTTTCTGATGAAGAGATCAGGGAAATAAACGAGAGGTGGTTTAACAGACCCTGGGCAACCAACTGTATCTCCTTCCCAATGGAAGAGGGTGATATATTGGGAGATGTAGTTATTAGTGTGGATACTGCTAAAAGAGAGGCAGAGTTAGGGCTGACCACCTTGCAAAACAGGTTAGTGGATTTAATAATCCATGGTTTTGTCCATCTTTTGGGCTATGATCATGAAAAGGGCATTGAGCAGGAACGGCTCATGGCTCAGGAAGAATTTCGATTAAAAAAAGAGATCACCAGGAGGGCAATAATGGCGGATCTTTGCGTAAATGTCGATCATGTCGCAACTTTGAGGCAGGCAAGGGGTGGAACAGAGCCTGATCCAGTAGTTGCAGCCGGTGTAGTTGAGCTTGCTGGTGCAGATGGTGTAGTGGTCCATTTAAGAGAAGACAGGCGGCACATTCAGGATAGAGATGTAAGGCTCATAAGAGAGATCGTTCAGACAAGGCTTACCCTGGAGATGGCTGCAACTGAGGAGATGCTTAATATTGCCCGGGAAATAAAACCAGATATTGTAACCCTCGTTCCAGAAAAAAGGCAGGAAATAACAACAGAGGGTGGCCTTGATGTCGTGACCCTTGAGGCATCTATAAAGGATGCCGTTTCAAGGCTTCATGATGCAGGTATTCCTGTAAGCCTTTTTGTTGACCCTGAAAGGGACCAGATCGAGGCCTCAAAAAGGGTGGGAGCCGACTGCATAGAAATACACACAGGACGTTACGCAGATGCAGAAAGTCCAGAGGTACAGGACAAGGAATTTGAACAGATTGCCGAAATGGCGAGATTTGCGTCTGATTTGGGCGTTAGGGTCCATGCAGGACATGGCCTCAAATATCACAATACGGCAAGGCTTGTTTCAATCAGCGAAATTGTGGAATTCAGTATAGGGCATTCCATTATTTCTAGGGCAGTAATGGTTGGCCTTGAGAATGCCGTTAAGGAAATGAGAAGGATTGTAAAGGGTTATTAAAAAACTATATCATGATTGCCGGGGTAGGGGTCGATGTGGTTGAAATAAAAAGGCTTGAAAGGGCTATTGAACGATTTGGAGACAGATTTTTGCAAAGGGTCTTTTGCTTCAATGAAATAGAAACTTGTTTAAAAAAGACTGATCCATTTCCTGGCCTTTCAGCCCGATTTGCTGCAAAGGAGGCATTTTCAAAGGCCCTTGGAACAGGTTTTAGAAATGGGCTAAGGCTTACTGACATTTGTGTAAAACAGGATCAACTAGGTGCCCCTTACCTTTTTTTAAAGGGAGCTGCCCAAAGATTTTTAAATAAAATGGGTATATCAAAAG
>WFZZ01000009.1 GCA_015489315.1 Deltaproteobacteria bacterium
CTATGATATTAAAAATCAATAAAAAGGCCCTTAAAGATTCCCTAGAGCTTGCTGCAAGCTCTTCCACCTCAAAAAAGGCCAGCTCCTTTTCACTGGATACCAAAAAGGCAATGAGGGCCTCTCTTAGCTGTTCTACGTCCTCACTTTTAATCTTATCCTCGAGGGTAGGGTCTTGAGAGAATATAAGCCTTGAGATGGAATCCCTTTCAAATTTACTCCCAAAAAGTTCTTCTGGAGGAATATTAATTATTTGGCATCTTGAAACAATAGTAGGCAAAAGGGCCTTGGTTGATGGTGCTGAAAGGAATATGTGGGTATTTTCTGGAGGCTCTTCAAGGGTCTTAAGAAGGGCATTTGCAGCACTTTCATTCAAGTCCTTGGATCTTAGAATCAAACAAATTCTTCTTTTTGCCTCAAGGGGTGGGAATATTATTTGCTCCTGTAAATTTCTTATCTGGTCAATCTTTATAAAGACGCCATAGGGTTCAATGACAAAAAAATCAGGATGAGAAAGGTTTTTTGATTTCAGGCAGTGTATGCATCTTCCACATGGGACAACATCTTCATCAATATTTTCGCAAAGAAGAAGCCTTGAAAGCTCTAAAAGAAGGTTTCTTTTTTGTGGAGTTTCAGGGCCCAAAAACAAATAGGCATGGGATAGCTTATCTTCTTTCAGGGATTTTAAGATGATCTTCCTTGGATCATTGTCATTAATTGATGTCATTTTTTGGTCAGTTTCTAAGTTGAAAAAAGGAGCCTACATCCTTTAACCAATCTGGTATATTTTGGAAAAATCCTGTCTCAGGCTTAAGAGGCGGCAATTTGTCCTTTCTAAGGGCCTCCCAGACGATATTTTTAAGATTTTCAGAAGTCGGAGTAACTATTTCGCCGCTTCTTTTATCAACAGGCACAAATGCTATTTCTGGAGGAATGTCATAATATCTTTTGGAAAGCTCAGGAAGCGTTATCTTCATAAATTCAGTCCAGATGGGGCAGGCAGCACGGCCTCCTGTTTCAAGCCTTCCAAGGGATTTTCTATCCTTTCTTCCCACCCAGACCCCTGTTACTACCTCTGGGCTGAAACCAACAAACCATGCATCCCGATAGTTGTCGGTTGTCCCTGTTTTTCCGCCAACAGGGATTCCAAGGGCCCTTGCCCGCCTTCCGGTTCCATTTTGAACCACTCCCATCAAGAGGTAAGCCATTTGAAAGGCCGTTGCAGGATCAAGGGCTTGGTGATATTCAGGGCTTAACATCTCTATTATTCTTCCGTGTCTGTCCGAGATCTGTTCAATGAGTCTGGGTCTAACCACCTTGCCAAGGTTAACAAAGGTTGAATAGGCCCTTACCATCTGAATGAGGGGAACAGCTGAAGAACCTAGGGCAATTGAAAGGTTGTGGGCAAGGGGAACTGTAATTCCCATAAGCCTTGCCTGGTCAATTATTGCATTTACCCCCACAAGCCTTGCAATTTTTACTGAAATTATATTTCTTGAAAATGTAAGGGCGGTTCTAATGGTGATTGGTCCCATGTAGGTCTTATCAAAATTTTGGGGTTGCCAGGGCTTGTTGTCATCTGTCCCTGGAAAAGAGATAGGTTCATCAACAATAATGGTATTTGGCTGAATGATGCCCTTTTTCATGGCAGTGGAATAGACAATGGGCTTAAAGGAAGAACCAGGTTGCATCCTTCCCTGGACAGCCAGATTGAACTGATTCTTTTTAAAATCAATGCCTCCAACCATTGCCCTTATTGCACCTGTCTGAGCATCAATTGCTAATAGGGCTGCTTCTATATTTTGTTTTAATGCCTTATCTTTTTTGTGCCGGTTAATGATATTTTTTAGGCCCTTTTCCACCTGTCTAAAGGCCTCTTCTTGCCACCGTGAATCAATGGTTGTATAGATTTTAAAGCCTTCTGTAAAAAGCCTCTTTTTCCCATAACGCGAAAGAAGGTCCTTTTTTACCTCCTGAACGAAATATTCAGCACCTGTTGGAGGGACTACTTTGTAGGTCTTAAGCCTGATAGGCTCAGAAAGGGCCCTTTGCTCCTCTTCTTGTGTAATAAAGCCCTCTTCAAACATTCTTTTAAGCACATATCTTTGCCTTTTTTTCGCCCTATCAAGGTGCCTCAGAGGATTATATTTAGTCGGTGCCTGGGTAAGCCCAGCAATAAGGGCACATTCGGAAAGTGTAAGTTCATTTACATGTTTATCAAAATAGGTCCTTGCAGCCGCTTCCACACCATAAGCACCAGCGCCAAGGTAGATGTGGTTTAAATAGATGTTGAGTATTTCGTCCTTTGTAAGGGCCGAGTCTATCTGCCAGGCAAGTATTGCCTCCTTTATCTTTCTAAGCCAGCTTCTTTTGGGTGAAAGGAGAAGGGCACGGGTTACTTGCTGGGTAATAGTGCTGGCACCCTGCACAATGGTGCCTGCCTCAACATTTTTTATGGCAGCCCTTATTATTCCAATAAAATCAACCCCTTTGTGTTCATAAAATCTGGCATCTTCTGCTGCCAAAAATGCCTCTTTTAATCTTTTTGGGATTTTCTTTATGGGAACAGGCCACCTCTTTTCCTTATACCAATAGGCTAGAGGTTTTCCATCAATGGAATAGACTTCTGTTACCATTGGTGGCTTATAAAATTTTAGACTTGAGATTGGGGGAAGTTCAAGCATCATGTAGCCGGCAAGCCCCAAAAGGGCAATTGTGGTTACAAGGACACAATTAAAAAGGATTATAATCAAAAGGGGTCGTGCACCCCAGATGCGCTTCTTTTTGCTCTTGGCCTTTTTTTCCCTCATTTTTATTTGAGGGAATTTACATGAGACTTTTGGCTCGGACAAGTTTATATGTGTTCATTTCTTTTGCCGCCAAAAGAAACGAACCAAAGAAAACCGCCCCCCCATTGCCGCTTTTTCCCTGCACTCGGAAGGTCTTCGGTCTAGGTCGGCCAAAGGGGCCTTCCGTGGCTCTGTGGCCGATGGCGGTATCCATCCCGCCACCCCCTCGGGGGCATTTTAAACCTTTCGCCTTCCGTGCTCGGCGCGGCAAAAGGGGGAATATTCTGGGTCCAGAGCGCTTACAAAAATTCACTGCCTTAAGAAATTGTAATTTCTAACGGGGAGATATAAGTTTCAGATTTAAGGGGCTAATCTATTTCTCAAAGAGATGCCGTTTTAAAAAAGTCCTATGCCTTTTCCCAGGCTGCATAAAGCTTCTTTGTACGCTTGTTGAATTCAAGCCCCACTAAGAAGCAGGATCGATCTGAATATTTTTTTTGATAACCCCGCTCCCTTATCTGTCTTTTGGCCTTGTTTTCCTTCTTGATTACCACCTTGAGCTCAAGTATCACCACTGGAGAGTTCCTGTGATAGACCTCAGGGAGCCTAACACTTAAATCAATCCTGCCTTTATCCGTAATGTCCTCTGCTATCACCTCAAGGCCTGCCCCCATGAGAAAGGCATAGAGCACTGATTTATAGTAGTCTTCATATCTTGAAAGATTCACTGTGGAATAGGGAATTCCTGCAAAAAGGGCCTCTATTACGCTTATAAATGCCTCCATATTCCCTTTGCTTATGGCCTTCCAAAGGGGCCTTCTTCTTCCTCGCTGCCTTTTTTTGGTTTCCATCCTCCTCTATCTCTTTCCTAATTGTCAGATGCACTGTGTCTGAAACAAATAGGGGCGACAAAAGATATTAAAATACTTATATGTTGGACCTCAAATAAGATGGATCGCATTTTTGTACTTGATTTTTGTATATTCTGTTCATATACTTTATTTATGGATACGACAGCAAAGAATATCCTGCAGGAGTGTACTGGATTTGAATGGGATGATGGCAACAAAAATAAGAACTGGATTAAACACAAAGTAAATAATAGCGAGTGTGAACAGATTTTTTTCAATTATCCTCTTATCGTACATGTTGATGCTAAACATTCAAATTTTGAAGAGAGATATTATGCATTAGGTACTACAGACTTGGGCAGAAAGCTATTTGTTGTATTTACTATAC
>WFZZ01000010.1 GCA_015489315.1 Deltaproteobacteria bacterium
GTTATTCTTCCTGCTGCAAAGCTTGAGCATATCCGCTGAAGCAGCAAGGTCTTCATGAACCCGCCTGCCCTTGTCCTTTTTCTAAGAAGCCTGGTAAATTTCTCAGCGGCCTCATAGGCAAGATCAAAGGGATGGTTTGTCAAAAGTCCGAGGCCGTCAAAAGCAGCCCCTGAATAGCTGGAAGGTTCGGCATCAAGGCTTGGATGGATATCCACTCCTATTTTTGGTAGAAGGCCCTGGTCTTCCAGGGGCTTTCTCCTTCTTAGCACTGTGTGCCTTAGAACGGGATTGTGTCTTTTGAAAAAGTCAGGATCCATTGCATCTGAAAGGGCAAGCTTGCTTGCTGGATTAAGAGAACTAAAACCCTTGGAGCAAAGGAAGTCTTTTTCAGAAATCCCCAGGTTCAACCTCATGGTGGCAAAAAGGCTTCCCTCCTCTGCTGGAGGAAGAGGGTCCCTGAGCCATTCCCATGCCTCCTTTTCATCCTCTGGAAGCCTGTTTCCCTTAACTATCTCAACGGCGTCCTGCCATTTTTTCCAGACGCCGTATTTGCCAAGTACAAAATCAGCGCCTTTGTTCAAGATAGAAAGAAGGTCCCATAGCTCATATACCTGGGTCTGAATAGGTGTTGCAGTGCCAAGAAGAAGGTGACGAGTACGAGGGGCTACCTTTAGCATGAAGTCCAGAAGGTTGTTCGGCCCCTTGTCATGGCCTCCAAGGCCTCCTTTTCGTCTTGCCTTGTGGGCCTCATCCAGAACTATGGTGCCATATTTTCTTGTAAGGAGCGCCTCTTTCTCTGCAGTTCCATGAAATATAAGGCCAGTTGACACAATAGCTATCTGGAAGGGCGCCCTTTTTATGTCTTCCGGCCCGCTTGTCCTTATGATATGGCCGTTATGGTCAACCCACTCCTTTTTACTGGAAGACCAGACAGCACTTGGTATGCCAAGGCGGTCTTTGAGTTCTACCTGCCACTGCCAGGTAAGGGTGGCCGGACACAGGATGAGAACAGGGCCATCATCAAGAAGACAAGAGATCATGGCGCTTGCTGCGAGGGAAAGGGTCTTTCCAACCCCCACCTCATCTGCCAGCAAAAGGCGTACCTTCCCATAGGTTTCCCTGTGCCTTAAAAAAATAGTGACAAAGGAGCGTTGCCAGGGCTGAAGCTCTTCGCCTCCCCTGTAAATAGGACTTTCTGCGAGAGTTGCAGCAGGCAGTTCTTCCGGGGGCAAATCCTGGAAATAGACCTCGATTCTCTTTGAAATCCTGCCTATTTCCTCAACTATTGCCTGGGGCAGTGGGAAGGCATCTTCCCAAAGGGCATCAAATTCCTCTTCAAGCCATCTGACCCCTTCCTGTGATTCATCCTCCCAAATAAGTTCATAATTATCTGTAAAGGCCTCCCTGGTCTCGTTTGCAGAGCCAAGAAAGGCTGCCCTTTTGCCATTTTCAAACTCTATTATGCCCGCCTTTCCGTGGAGGAATACCCGCTGCCTAGGGACCACCCTTATCTCCACGTTTCCGGCCTTTAAGAGTTCATAAAGCTGCCTATAACGGTCTTTGTTAAGTAAGGCTTCAATTTCAGGGGCAATCGACTGGTTAAAGCGATCCTTTAGGGCAATCTCCCTTGCGTGTTTTGATACCGCAATATCTGCAATATCGAGGTCGCTGTTACATACCACCTGGACCCTTGGAATCCCTGCAATCTCCTCGCCCACTAGCTCAAAGATGGAGCTTCTGAAATAACCTGCAATCCTCTTGTAGCTTTTAGCGTTTTTAAGCCTTTTTGCCAGAAAGTCCTGGGTTAAGGAGTGCCTTCTTGAGGAAAATCGGTTTATCATGGGTGGATAGTTCGGACATCATAGATGTCTGCAATATAATCAACGGCAATTCGCTTAGTCATACCGGCACGGCCTCATCTATGATCTTTTCGCCAATATGAGGCTTAAGGGCATCACGCATAACAAGGTCAACCTCTAGCCCAAGAATTTCTGAAAGGCGGTTCTTAAGCCGGACAAATTCAAGGAGTGAAGGGTTGAAGAAAAGGAAACCAGTATGTCGATATCGCTCTCCGGCCTGTTATCACCTCTTAAC
>WFZZ01000011.1 GCA_015489315.1 Deltaproteobacteria bacterium
ATTCATTATTCAGATGTTGCCAATATATTGATTTTGTGCACAAATTAACTAAGGGAGGCCTTTATGAAAAAGACAGTATGGAGCATGTGTGGAATGTGTTCTGTCCGATGCCCTATAAAGGTTGAGGTAGAACACGGGGAAGTTAAATGGATAGAGGGTAATCCACACATCTTAAAGGGCAGTCTTTGTGCCAAGGGTTCGGCAGGCCAGGCGTTACAGAAAGACCCAGAAAGGCCCCAGCAGCCACTAATAAGAGTTGGCGGAAGGGGGGCTGGTAAATGGGAGCCTGTTAGCTGGTACACAGCCCTTGACTATGTGGCGGAAAAAATTGACAAAATTAGAGGGAAATATGGTGCCAGGGCCATTGTTATGAGTTGCAGAGGTGGGCCATGGCAGGACATGATAAAGGCCTTTTGTTTTGGTCTCGGCTCACCCAACTTCACAAACCATGACAGTGCCTGCGGAAGAAATGTCCATCATGCAAGCAAGTCTGTCTATGGCCTTGGAAGAAAGGGATTTATCTATGATATTGCCAATGCAAAGCATCTCATCTGTTTTGGCAGGAACATCCTTGCATCTCTTAGGGTGGCAGAGGCAAATCAGGTAATGGATATGCTTGATAATGGCGGAAGTTTCACCTATGTGGATGTCCGCCAGACCCTTACAGGAATAAAGGCCACAAGATTTTTCCAGGTGCGCCCTGGGACCGATTATGCCCTTGCCCTTGGAATGATAAATGAGGTCATAAAGCAAGAGGCCTATGACAAGGAATTTATTGAAAGATATACCACTGGGTTTGATAAGCTTGCAGAGTTCGTAGAGCAATATGACGCCAACTGGGCAGCCAAGGAATGTGGTATAAAGGTAAAAAAGTTAAAGGACTTTGTAACGGAAATAGGCTCCCAGAGGCCAAAGGTCATCTTTCATCCAGGTTGGATGCTTTCAAGATATAAGGATTCTTTTTATGCAAGTAGATGCCTTCATATTTTGAACGTCCTTATGGGTAACATTGAAGTTGAAGGTGGGCAGCAGTTTCCAAAGACCCCTGGAGATTGTGGAGTCAAGGGGCTTAGGACCTTTAGCTCAAATGTAAAAAAGCCAGATGAAAAGAGGGCAGACGGTGTTGGCTGGAAATACAAGCACTTTGATGCAGGCCCTGGGCTTTTCCATCTTTTCTATGAAGCAATGGTGACCGAAGATCCTTATCCAATCAAGGGACTTATCTGTTACAGGCACGATCCATTTACTTGTTTCCCAGATGTTGCAAGTCAAAAGGATGCCCTTGATAACTGTGAGCTCCTAGTCTCCATAGACACCCATTACAGCGAGTTCGGCTGGTATTCAGACGTTATTCTTCCAGAATCCATGTATCTTGAAAGGGAGACTCCTATTGCCACTCAAAAGGGCCCAAAGCCAAGATTTATCTATAGAGACAGGGCCATAGAGCCAAGGTTTAACACAAAGCCTTCCTGGGAAATCTTCAAGATGCTGGCAGATAGACTTGGTTTTGGAGATGTCTTCCCATTTTCAACTCCCGAAGAGATGTGGGCTTGGCAGCTTGAGCCAACAGGCTATAAGATCGAAGACTTTCAGGAAAAGGGCTTTGTTCCCCTTACTGATAAGCCAATAATGTACGATAGAGATAAGCTAGATGGGAAGTTTAAGACCCCATCTGGAAAGATAGAGTTTGTCAGCCAGATGCTTGAAGAAAATGGCATTCCATCCTTTAAGCCCTATGAATCTCCCAAAAAGCCTCCAAAGGGCCGTTTCAGACTGGTCTTTGGAAGAAGCCCGGTCCATGCCCACAGCCACACAATCAACAACCCTTATCTCCATGAGCTAATGCCTGAAAACACCTTGTGGATCAACAAGAGGGTTGCTGCAAGGCTTGGTATTGAAGAGGGAGACTGGGTGGATGTGGTTGGAGACAGCCAGATCGGAACCATCAGGGCACATCTTACAGAATTTATTCATCCCGAGGCAGTTTATACAGTTCACGGTTTTGGAAGGCAGGTTCCCCTCCAAAGCAGGGCTTATCACGCAGGTATGAGTGATCAAAAACTCCAAGAAGGGCTCCTTCAGATGATGGACCCGGCTGGAGGCGGGCTTTGCCTGTGTGAAAAATTTGTAACTGTGCGTAGAAGCCCAAGAAATCCAAGAAGGAGGGTGGAGCTGTGAAAAAATATATGATCTATCTAAATTCAAAGCGTTGCATAGGTTGCCACGGGTGTGAGGTCCATTGTAAGGCCAATAAGGATCTCCCAGTTGGACCAATCCTTTGTGAAATAAGCCATGAGCCACTAAAAAGCATAAGGGGCGTTCCAAAGACAGAGTTTCACTTCCGCTCCTGTTATCACTGTGAAGATCCTTATTGCGTGCCCATCTGCCCAACAGGGGCCATGCAAAAAAGGGAAGATGGCATAGTCTTTGTGGAACAGGAAAAGTGCATAGGCTGCATGGCATGTGCCGGAGCATGTCCATGGAACATCCCCCAGTTCAATCCTGCCACTGGGAAGGCCATAAAGTGCGACTACTGCATGGACAGGGTTGATCAAGGGCTTAAGCCCGCATGTGTCACAAAGTGTACCACAAGGGCATTAAAATTTGTCACTTTGACTGAGATATAGGGGTAAATGGGAGGGCCATTTAGCCCTCCTTTTTTTGTCTTTTTTTAAGGTCAAGAAGTATTTTTTCACCGCGTTTAATAGAACTTAGATACCAGTAGGCCCTTAATATCTCTTTTTCATCTTCCTTAAGGTGCCAATCAATGCCCTTGAGGGCATCAAGTTTTCTCCTAAGTTCATAAAGGCAGATGGCTGCTGTTACAGAGACATTAAGGCTTTCTGTAAAGCCAAGCATGGGAATATAGACCGTTCCGTCACAAAGCCCTCTTATGTGGTCATTTAATCCATCAAGCTCCTTTCCAAAACATATGGCAGCAGGGCCTGCTTCCAAATTGAGTTCCCTTATGTCAAATGCACCTTTCCCCCTTGTTAGAAGCGCCTTTTCAGGCGGATCTGCTGCAAATATCCTGAATCCTTTTTGTCTTAAGGTATCAAAACATGATGTTTCAGATTTGAATCTTTTTATGGTGATCCACTTTTCCGCACCTATGGCCACACCAGGACTTGGGCAAAATCTATTTTCCTTTTCAATCACATAGCAGTCCTGGATGCCAAAGGCCTCAAGACTTCTTACAACTGCACTCATGTTGTGCTCATGGTAAAGGTCATAAAGGATCACTGTAATAAAGCGCGTCCTTAATGAAAGGATATATTCAATGCGCTCCTTTCTTTTTTCTGTAAGGAGCGGAGAAAGAAGGGCAATTATTTCATCAGGGTCAAATTTCTTCAGAAAGTCCTTCTGCATCCTTTACCATATTATCTATGATATTTAGGCCTTTATCCCAGAAGCTCTTTTCTCCAATATCAATATCAAAGGGTCTTAAAAGATTGTAGGGGGTATCGCTCCCGCCTGCCTTTAAAAGTTCAAGGTATTTTTCCTTGAAGGCTTCACCCTCTTCTTTATAGAGTCCGTAAAGTGAAAGGACAAGAAGCTCTCCAAAGGCATAGGAATAGACATAACCTGGAACATGTAAAAAGTGTGAGATATAGGACCACCAGATGGAGTAATTGTCTGTAAGGGTAACACTTTTACCAAACATGGCCTTTTGAGTTTCCATCCAGTATTTGGAAAAGTCATCCACAGAAAGCTCACCCTTTTCCCTTCTGTGGTTGTGAATGGCATCCTCAAACCTGTTCATGGCAATTTGTCTAAAGACCGTGGCAAATATGGATTCTATCTTTGCAGCCAAAAGCCCCAGCTTTTCCTTTGGGCTTTTAAGCTCCTTTAAAATGTCCTGAAATACCAGCATCTCTCCGAAGACAGATGCCGTCTCCGCAAGAGTTAAGGGGGTGTCACTATTAAAATAGCCCTTTTTAGCAGAAAGGACCTGGTGAACTCCATGTCCAAGCTCATGGGCAAGGGTTTCTACATCCCTTAAAGTGCCTGCAAAATTTACAAGAACATACGGGTGTGCTGATGGGGCCACGGGGTGTGCAAAGGCACCGCCGGTTTTACCAGGAATAATTGGTGCATGGATCCAGCCCTTTTCAAAAAAGGTACTGGCGATATCTGCCATTTCCTCTGAGAATTTTGAAAACGCACTTAGCACCATTTCCTTTGCTTTATTCCATGTTACTTCCCTATCAGGAAGCCAGGGAAGGGGGGCATAACGGTCATAATCATAAAGCTCATCAAGGCCAAGAAGCCTTTTCTTTA
>WFZZ01000012.1 GCA_015489315.1 Deltaproteobacteria bacterium
ATCAAAAGGCATCCCGATGATTCTGTACACCCAAGATCCTCTGCCCAAAATCCAGAAAGATAAAATCTGTTCTCAGGGCCAAAGATTAATGCTGCATCTAAATCCCTTGCCAACAGTGAACGCCTTAGCCGTTTAATTCTTTTTTCACTCATCATTTCAAAACACCTTTTCCAAAAAAATTACACCATACAATTTTGTCGAAGGGGTGACAATTTTTTCCTGTTGTTTTCCCGAAACTCCTGCTTCAGTATATCTTACTTAATAAGAAAATAAGTAACAAAATTTTGGCCATATTACGTTTATTGAAACCTCATGATGAACTGTTTTTTTACTTAATCACTCTCATACTACGATGTGTAAATTACACTTAAGTCTTTATCCTGAAATTTAGGAGAGATATTTGACTCAAATTCTACACTTATGCTATATTTAATTATAAAGATTCTCTAAATTAGAACCGATAAAAAATGTATGAAATCGATTTTATAGAGTAAAAAGGTATCGGGCTTGTATTTACGCCCCTGGATTGCACAAAGAATCTTTTATGAAAATAATCAGCTCCTTACTCTTTGCACTGGTTTTAATAATCAACTCTGTCAACGCGGATGAGTCAAAATGCTTTCACTGGGTAGATGATGAGGATTACCCCCCACTTATTTACCGTGGAGATGACGGGAAACCCGCTGGCATTTTTTACCAAATAATGACAGAAGCATTTCATCGTATGAATATTCCCCTTAAAGTAGAACTCTATCCCTGGGTTCGTTCTCAGAAGATAGTAGCTGCCGGCAAGGCTGACGGCATGGTTACCATTCTTACTAATGAGAGAAAACCGTTTTTTCTTGCTTCCGATCCCATTCTTCTAGTTTCTGAACATATATTTCTCAACAGAAACAATCCTCGAGTAAAGGAAATAATATCTATACGCTCGTTGAAAGCAATTAAAAAATATAGAGTTGTTGAAACACTCGGTGCGGGTTGGACCAAGGAAAAATTAAAAGGAGCGGAGATCACCTGGGTTCCAACCTTGGATAGTGCCTTCAAAATGCTCATTAAAAACCGTGCGGACATCTTTATCTTAAATAGTTTTGTTGCGGCATTCTTTCTTCAGAAGAAACTAAAGGAAGGAGGCTCAATTTCCAAAGATTACAAAAACATATGTGTCAATCCATATCCCCTGACAATAATTGCCTTTCGTCTTCTTATCAGAAAGGATTCTCCATTTGTAAAAATACTTGATGGCTTCAATGACACTATTCATCATATGCAAAAGGATGGAACCATCCGGCGTATTATAGAAGAGTCCCATCTGCCACGCCTTGAAGGAATTCTTAATCAATGGTGAGAATGATAGAAATTCCAGAATGGTTTAAGAGTAAAATAGGCAGGTGTTTTGCCATTTGTACTATATTGTCAGGGACAATGATGTCCCTGGTAATTTCTATCATCATATCTTATCAGCAATACCAGGAAAGAATCTCTTTTATTAAAAAAGAACTTGATACTATTGTTACGACTAACAAGTCTTTCATAGAGCAAAGTCTCTGGATAATGGACACTCGTTCATTGAATCTTGTAATGAAGGGTTTTTTGATAAATAGCGATATTGTTTTTTTTCAAATCACTGATGAAAATGGAAAGATAATTGTACGGAGCGGAAGTCCGGGCAGTGACAACAACATAAAAAAAACTGTTCCTCTTTATCACCAAGAAAAAGGTAAAAAAATTTTTCTCGGCAAGCTTACAGTTGAGGCATCAAAACGGTCAGCTTTTGCAAAAGCTCGATCTTTAATCTTTATAACATTTTTCCAGAACCTACTACTAATGTTTCTCCTCTCTATAGCCATTATTTTCCTGTTCCATCGTCTTATTTCAAGGCATTTAATTGCAATCCAGGAGTACACAAAAAGCATCAAATTGGGACTTAAGCAGGAGCCACTTAAACTTGACCGGCCTATTAACAGGTTTACAGAAAATGATGAACTGACAAGTACAGTAAATGCCATCAATCTGATGTCCCGCGAGATCTTCGATGCCTATCAGGATCTGGAAAAACAGATAGCAAAACGAATCGAACTTGAACGGCAGCTTCAACAGGCCCAGAAGATGGAATCCATTGGCAGGCTTGCCGGTGGTGTAGCCCATGATTTTAATAATATTCTCAGCATAATAATAGGTTATTCCGAGCTGCTGCTTGCCCAGATTCCTCCCTCCGATCCGATATATGACAAAATAAAGGCCATTCATGATGCCAGTAATAAGGCTTCCACTTTGACAAGGCAGTTGTTAGCCTTCAGCCGGAAACAGGTTCTTAAAAGAGAAGTCATATCCCTAAATACCATCATAAAAGATTTTCTAAAAATTTTGAGCAAGATGGCAGGTGAAGACATAGTCTTTAAAACCTATTTGTCTAAAGACAATTGTATTGTGGAGGCCGATCCTGCCCAAATAGAACAGATTCTCATGAACCTAGTAGTTAATGCCAGAGATGCCATGCCCGATGGCGGCGAAATAATAATTGAAACCGCTGAGGTTGAACTTGACGAACTTTATACAGAAAAACATAGAGAGGTCAAACCGGGGCGCTACGTTCTCTTGAGCATCAGTGATACTGGAGAAGGCATGGATGAAGAGGTTATATCAAAGATATTCGACCCGTTTTTTACAACTAAGGAACTGGGCAGGGGTACCGGACTAGGTCTTGCTACTGTATATGGCATTGTTAAACAGCATGGTGGTTATATTTATGTCTACAGTGAAAAAGGTAAGGGAACAACATTTAAAATATATTTACCAGCCAGCAATAAGAGTAAAGAAGAGAAACAAGATAACTCTATTAGAGGAAGATTGCCCTCCGGGAATGAAACAATCCTGATTGTTGATGACAATCCGTCCATTTGTCAACTCATTGAAGATACGCTAAAACCCCTTGGCTATAATTGCCTTAAGGCAACTTCTGGCAAGGAAGCTCTGGATATTCTACATAAATATGACGGGGAAATTCACCTATTAATCACGGATGTTGTTATGCCCAAGATGAATGGCAGAGAGCTTGCGAAAGCCATAAGAAAAGAGAGGCCGGGGATCAAGGTCATTTTTATATCTGGCTACACTGAAAATATAATTGTCCGACACGGTGTACTTGAAAGGGGTATTCATTATATATCCAAACCAATCACACCTGTTGCATTAACACAGAAAATCAAAAGTGTACTAAATAAAAATGAAACTTAACAAAAGACAAAATTTAACCAAGTGTCAAACACTCTGCACAAAAGAGCCTGTCCAGCAAATGTGGTCTCTCGACTTTAAAACACAAAATAGAGACTCTTTTTTAATCAGACCATAAACTTAATGTTCCATCTTTAAAAATCGAGTTTGCAGGACAGCCTCTTTTAACTAGAGGAGAAATTAAGGTGTTGAATGTAGGTGTGAAATGTCTGGCGGCATCTATATTTGCATCATCTATGCTCTTTGTAAGTAACCTAGCGGGGGCTATAGGACATTCGTTCGATGGAAATCAAAAAGCAGCAGTAGAAAAATCATCCCCAAAAACATCATCAGAAAATTTTGAAGCAATACTTAAAAACGGAAACTTTTCAGCCAATCTGAGGCTCTTCTTTATGATTAGAACCTTTGATCATGTTAAACCAGATACAAAGGCGTTAACCGGCGGCGGAATATTAAAGTATGAAAGTGGAGATTTTCATGGGTTTAAATTTGCCCTTGCATACTATGGAAGCCATAAAATAGGTGGTTTCTTCAGTAGATCAGAGGGGGTAGGAACAAGCCTGCTGCAAAAAGATGGTGATGATATCCACTTTCTTGGTGAAGCGTATCTGAAATATTTCATTGGCAAAACAACACTAAAGGTCGGTCGCCAAAGATTGGCAACACCATTAATTCAAGATAATGAACAAAGAATATTGCCATCTGTTTATGAAGCCGCAATTTTAAGAAATCAGGATATTCCAGATACCATTCTTGAAGCTGGATATGTAAAGAGTTACAGCGGTTTCGGTTCAAAATTCAGCGGTTTTGATGACAAGGATGCGATATGGGGTAAAGATGGACTTGGATATATTTATTTTAAAAACAGAAGCATAACTAACCTTGTTGTAAGGGGACAATTCATAAAAACCATATCAGGCAGTGATAATCGGGGAGCGAAAATTGCACTAGATGATTACAAATATATTGATCTCAAGTATAGTTTGCCAATAGGTACAAACAGCTATTTTAAAGCTCAATTTGGAGGCAATGCATACAATAGTGCACCCAACTCCACACTGGTTGGTGCAAAAATAGGAACAACACTGTTTGGGATGGTAGATGTTGCCCTGCTCTATGATAAAATTTCAGGCAATAACTTTGAAACTGTAAACTCAGCTCCAATATACACCGACTTTCAACAAGGTTATGGTTTATATGAACCAAGTACCGCATTTGGCGTACAGACAATTTTAAGACCTCTAAAAGGCTTGAGTGTTGAATTTGGTTATGCCAATGTGAGTTCTGATACAAAAAAACTTGTCGATGACTTTTCAGAGTACATTTTGGATCTAAAATATAAAATCAACCATTGGTCAAAATTTAGAATCAGAGGCTCTTTAAAAGACCAGAGTGATGCCTCTGAAAACTTATTGGCTGAAAATAGAGGTGGTAGAGAAGATAGAAGCGACCTCAGAATTATATTTTATATAACCTTTTAGCATATAGTGGTAGCCACAATTTCAAAGACGGTTTTTTGTATTAATTCGGAGGACATTTTATTTGCCCGTAACATGATGCTCTTTTTATCTATATTTTTTAAACAAAAGGTGTTATATTATAGTCAAGAAAGATAAAATGGCATAGATATTGTATAAAATACTGTAAAATAAAACCTTGTCAGGAGGAAGATTCAATGGAAGTCAGAAACGCAATCCTTTCGTTATTGGTGAGTTCATTTTTCTTAGTCTCATGTGCTTCCCAAAGTGGCTGGACTCCTACTGTTGATCCAACCACTTCTCCGGCGGCCTATGGAGGGTATCCTCAACAACCCCCTCCACCTCAATATCCTGCACAACAATATCCGCAACAGCAGTATCCTCAGCAATATCAGACTCCACCTCCTGCTCCAACTCCACCTGTAACTTATCCCCAGGGAACAGGTTCAACCTATTCCCAGCCAGCCACAACTACTGCCCCTCCCCCGCCTCCACGCAGAAACTATACCCAGGACCTTACCGAGTGTAAGATGCTTGCCCAAAGGGTTTCAGGCTATACTCCAGGTGAAGCCATTAAGGGCGGTTTAATTGGTGGGGCCATTGGAGCTGCTGCAGGGGCTGCCATTGGAGCTGCCGTTGGTGATCCAGGGAAAGGAGCTGCAATTGGAGCTGCTGCAGGGGGTATAGGTGGTGGAACCTATAATGCAGTAGAAGCTGAGAGAAAATACAAACAGGCCTATATTAATTGTATGAGACAAAGGGGCTGGAATGTAATTAATCCTTAACCTCCATCCTCCTCCTTAAGGGCCATTGGTTTTTGCCTTTGGCCCTTTTCCCTTTTAAAAAATTCACAAAATATCCCCAAATTTCAAAAAGAGTAGTTGCAAATCATAACTATTGTGCTTTATAAATTACCAATCTAATTTTCCATTCAGTTGGGAGAGGAAAATTTTTTAGGAGGCATTTTTTGGTCATGAACACAAGGAGAGAATCTTTAGGTCCAATAACAACAATAATGAACGGGGGACTTTTCTTTTTCCAAGAATTTTTAAAACATCCCTTACAAATTGGCTCAATAATCCCGAGCTCTCAGGCACTGGTTAAAAAGGTGATTCAGGCTGCCAAGGTAGAATCGGCAAAGACCATAGTGGAACTTGGTCCAGGAACTGGCTGTACCACAAAGGCAATTCTAAAGGCCATGCAACCAGATGCCAAGCTGTTATCAATTGAAATAAATCCCAACTTTCATAAAATAGTAAGTTCCATTGAGGACCAAAGACTTATTGCACACCTAGGAGATGCCAGAAAATTGAGTGAAATATTGGAAAAATATGGACTTAAAGCGCCAGAGGCCGTCATTTCCGGCATACCCTTTTCAACCATGAGTGAAGAATGTGGCTCACAAATAATCCAGGCCATAAATGATGCACTGGCCCCCAATGGAAGATTTGTCGCATACCAGTTGAGCAAACGTGTTATATCTCTTTGTAAGCCAATAATGGGAAAGGAAAAGGTTCAGCTTGAATTCCTTAATATCCCTCCTATGCGAGTCTGCCTCTGGGAAAAGAAAAATGGAAATGGAAACGGAAATAGATGTTCATGTCAATAAATTAAAAATAAAATTATCAGGAGTAATTTTGAAATATGGGACTGAGTGTAACTGAAAAGATAATTGCAGCTCACATTGTTAAAGGAAACTTGACACCTGGAGAACCCATTGCCATTAAGATAGATCAAACCCTTACACAGGATGCCACTGGAACCATGGCCTATCTGGAATTTGAAGCCATTGGCATTGACAGAGTAAAGACAGAGCTCTCCGTAAGCTATGTTGACCATAACCTTTTACAGTCTGATTTTAGAAATGCAGATGATCACAGATTTCTCCAATCCATTGCTGCCCGATACGGAATACACTTTTCAAGGCCAGGAAATGGCATCTGCCATCAGGTCCATCTTGAAAGATTTGCAGCCCCTGGAAAGACACTTCTAGGCTCAGACAGTCACACACCTACTGCTGGTGGATGCGGGATGCTTGCAATTGGAGCAGGTGGTTTGGATGTTGCAATGGCGATGGCCGGACAACCCTTTCATCTAAACATGCCTGAGGTACTTGGAATTCATCTGACCGGGGAGCTTTCTCCTTGGGTATCTGCCAAGGATGTAATACTTGAGCTATTAAGAAGACTTAGCGTAAAGGGCGGGGTTGGAAAGGTCCTTGAATATTTCGGACCTGGCGTTAAGACCCTGTCAGTTACAGACAGGGGTGCGATTGCAAACCTTGGAACAGAGCTAGGGGCAACTGGAACTGTCTTTCCTTCAGATGAAATAACCCTAAAATTTCTTAGGGCCCAGGAAAGAGAAGAAGACTGGAAAGAGCTTCTTCCTGATGAAGATGCCAATTATTCTGAAATAATTGAAATTGACCTTTCAAGCCTTGAGCCAATGATAGCCTGTCCTTCGTCCCCGGACAATGTGGTTAAGGTCAAAGAAGTTTCTGGTAAAGAAGTATCCCAGGTGATAATAGGCTCCTGTGCCAACTCTTCTCTCAGGGATTTAACCATAGCGGCAAAGGCCCTTGAAGGACGAAGCATAAATCCAAATGTAAGCTTTGAAATTAATCCGGGAAGCCGCCAGGTGTTAGAAAACTCTGATGTATCAGGGGTTCTCAGGACCCTTATTCATGCCGGGGCGAGAATTCACCAATCAGGCTGCCTTGGATGTATTGGTATGGGTCAGGCCCCTGCAACCGATACAATTTCTCTAAGAACCTTCACTAGGAATTTTCCTGGGAGAAGCGGGACGAAAAACGATCAAGTCTATCTTTGCAGCCCGGAAACAGCAGTTGCATCTGCGATAACTGGAAAGATAACTGACCCAAGGGAGCTCGGCGAGGCTCCTAGGGTTGAAATGCCAGAAAAATTCGTGATCAATGACAATGGAATTATTTCGCCTCCTAAAGACGGAGCAAATGTTAAAATAATAAGGGGGCCAAATATTAAGCCTCTCCCCGATTTTGAGCCTCTGCCAGAAGAACTTGAGGCAAAGGTAGTGTTAAAGGTGGGAGACAATATCACCACTGACCATATAATGCCGGCAGGAAGTAAGATCCTTCCCTTAAGAAGTAACGTCCCTGCAATAAGTGAATATGTCTTTTCTGCCATAGACCCGGACTTTCCCAAAAAGGCAAAGGAATCCGGAAATGTGATAGTAGTTGGTGGAGAAAACTATGGTCAGGGCTCTTCAAGGGAACACGCAGCCCTTGCACCAAGGTATTTAGGTGTTAGAGCAAAACTTGTAAAGAGTTTTGCAAGGATACACAAGGCAAATCTCATCAACTTTGGCATTGTACCCATGACCTTTGAAGACCCTTCTGACTATGACAAAATCAGTCAAGATGATACCCTAACCATTCCCGGAATAAGAAATGCCCTTCTTACAGGGGCAAAAACGGTAACTGTTAAGAGCTCGGGTGGCGATACCTTTCAGGCAAGACTTGAGCTTTCCGAAAGAGATAGATATATCCTTGCAGCTGGAGGCCTTTTAAACTGGGTAAGGGCAGAACTTAAAAAAGATGGATAGATTGGATATAAGAAATATAACTGCACATACAGCTCTTTATGGAATAATTGGAAAACCTGTAAGGCACAGCCTTAGCCCAGTAATGCACAATGCTGCCTTTAAGGCAATTGGCATAGATGCGGTTTACCTGGCCTTTGAAACAAAGGATGTAAAAAAGGCCCTTGATGCCATGAAGTGCTTGGATATAAAAGGGTTTTCAGTAACCATTCCGAACAAAGAAGGTGTAATTGACTATCTTGATGAGATAGACAATGCAGTTGCTAGGATTGGGGCCTGTAATACCATTAAGAATTCAAATGGAAGGCTTTTCGGGACTAACACCGATTGGCTCGGAGCAGTTGAAGCAATAAGGGAAAAGGCGGATCTTTCCGGCCTTAAGGCCGTGGTGTTAGGAGCCGGGGGCTCCTCCAGGGCAATCTGCTATGGCCTTTTAAAAAAGGGGGCAGATGTGACCATCTGTAACAGGACATTGGAAAGGGCAGAAAAGATAGCCACGGACTTCGGCTGCAGGGCAAGGCCCCTTACAGATGCCGCAAATCTTAGAGCAGGCCTCCTGATTAACACAACCTCTGTTGGAATGAGCCCCAATGTGGACGAAATGCCCATACCCGAACATGCAGTGAAAAACTTTGATATAATAATGGATATAGTTTATTCGCCTCTTGAGACAAAACTTTTAAAGAAGGCAAAAGAAGCAGGGAAAAAAACCATAAGTGGCATTGAAATGCTTTTAAATCAGGCTGCCTGGCAATTTGAGTTCTGGACAGGGGAAAAGGCCCCAAGGGACGTGATGAAAGAAGCGCTTTACAAAACATTAAACGGCAATCATGCATGAAATAGTCTTTGAGTGTCCAGGATCAAAAAGTATTACCCAGCGGGCCCTTATAGTTTCAAGTCTTTCAAATGGGGCATGCAGGCTTTTTACCCCTCTTGATAGCGAAGACACCCAGCTTTTACGAAATGGACTTAGGGCATTTGGAATTAACATTGATGATGGCACCCCTACATGGCTTATCGAAGGTTCAAAGGGAGTTCTAAAGGAGCCGCAAAAAGAAATTTTCATGGGAAATAATGGAACCGGCATAAGGTTTTTGATATCTTTTTCAGCGTTAGTGAAAGGAAGGACCATCTTAACAGGCAGTCCCAGGATGGAAGAAAGGCCAGCAGAACCCCTTTTAAAGGCTCTCAGACAAATTGGAGTAGATGCCAAAAGCATTAAAGGGACAGGATGCCCTCCCGTTGAAATAACATCAAATGGCCTTGAGGGTGGCGAGGTAACCCTTTCTGCAAGGGCAAGCAGTCAGTTTCTGTCTTCCCTTTTACTTGTTGCACCTTACGCCAGAAAACCTCTTACTATTGAACTAGATGGAGAGCTTGTCTCAAGACCCTATGTGGATATAACTCTTAGGGTAATGGAAGATTTCGGCATACACGTAAAGGAAGAAGGAAGTAGATTTATAGTACCACAAGGCATCTATCTGAAGGATGACTACACAATTGAAGCCGATGCCTCCAGCGCCTCCTATTTTTTTGGTGCTGCAGCAGTTACGGCCCATGCCATTAGAATAAAGAATCTTCCGCCAAATCCAATCCAGGGGGATGCCTCTTTTTGTGATATCTTATCAAAGATGGGCTGCAAGGTGCAAAAGGATAAAAATGGAACACTTGTAAAAGGCCCGGGGGCTGATGAGCTTTATGGCATAGAGATTGATATGTCCAAATGGCCGGACGTTGTTCCAACCCTTGCTGTTGTTGCTGCCTTTTCAAAGGGAAAAACCGTTATTAAAAATGTTGAGCACCTTCGGATTAAAGAGACAGACAGGATAAAGGCGGTTGTTACAGAACTTAATCGGATAGGATGTAAGGCAGAGGAGCTTCCGGATGGAATGGTAATCCATGGAAACCCAAAGGGTCTTAGGCCTGCAAAAATCAAAACCTATGATGACCACAGGATTGCCATGTCCTTTGCCATAGCAAAGCTACTTATTCCTGAAATATCCTTTGAAGACAAGACGGTCGTAAAAAAGTCCTTCCCCAAATTTTGGGAATACTGGGAGAAACTGGAAAAGGAGCTTTCGAAATAATCCTTTAAAATCTATGAAGAAAAAGGCTAAAAAGATACTTTTAATAGGTTACAGGGCTACAGGTAAGACTGCAGTTGGAAAAGAACTTTCAAGGGTACTTGGTTGCCCTTTTATTGACCTTGATCAAGTCATTGAAAGAGAGGCCTCAAAGACCATTTCTCAAATAGTCGAGGAGGAAGGCTGGGAAGGATTTAGGAAAAGGGAGGAAAAGGCCCTTAAAGAGGCCCTTGATAGACCCAAAAGGTTTGTTTTGGCTTGCGGTGGAGGGGCGGTTTTACATGAAGAAATAATGGAAGAATTCAAAAAAGGGGCTCTTATTGTCTGGTTAAAGGCACCCTTTGAAGTCATGATGAAAAGGCTTCTATCTGATTCAAAAAGTGCTACTATGCGTCCTTCTCTTACGGGTAAAAACCTTGAAGAGGAAATTACAAAGACCTATGAAAAAAGGCGCCCCCTTTATGAGAAATTTTCCCATATCTCGGTTGATACTAATGAAAAAAGCCCATTTCAGATCGCTCAAGAGATAAACGAGGCCCTTACCTATGCCTGGTAATACTTTTGGAAAGGCCTTTTCCGTTACTACCTGGGGAGAATCCCATGGTCCTGCCCTGGGGGCTGTCATTGATGGGTGTCCGCCAAGACTTTCCCTCAATGAACAAATGATTCAAGAGGCCCTTGACAAAAGACGCCCTGGAAAAGGTGGGGCTACTGAAACTGCCAGAAAGGAACCTGACAAGGTACAGATACTTTCAGGTATCTTTGAAGGAAAAACTACAGGCACCCCAATAAGCCTTCTTATATGGAATAAGGATGCAAAAAGCAGGTCCTATGATGACATTAAGGATATCTTCAGACCAGGACATGGCGACTACACTTATTTTAAGCGCTTTGGCATAAGGGATTACAGGGGTGGAGGAAGATCTTCTGGAAGGGAGACGGCAGCCCGGGTAGCAGCAGGCGCCATTGCCCAAAGGGTATTGGACCTTTTGGACATAAAGGTCATTGCCTATACCATTAGTCTAGCAGGAATTGATGCAAAAAAGAAGAATCTGGAAGAAATTGATGAAAACAGGCTGTTTTGTCCTGACAATGAAGCAGCAAAAAGGATGGAAGAAAAGGCCTTAGAGATGAGAAAAAAGGGGGACTCTGTTGGAGGAATTGTTGAAGTAGTTGTTCAAAATGCCCCTTCAGGTCTTGGAGATCCTGTATTTGACAAACTGGATGCAGATATTGCAAAGGCCCTTATGTCTGTTGGTGCAGTAAAGGCCGTTGAAATCGGTTCGGGGCTAAAGGCCGCTTACACGACTGGAAGTGAAAATAATGATCCGATAACGCCAGAAGGTTTTTCGAGCAATAATGCGGGTGGAATTCTCGCAGGGATTTCAAATGGAGAGTCAATAATTGCAAGGGCAGCAGTAAAACCCATTCCTTCCATCTCAATTGAACAAGACACAATTGATACCTTAGGAAATCCGAGAAAGATAAAGGTCAGCGGAAGACATGACATTTCAGCCATACCGAGAATTGTTCCTGTTTTAAAGGCCATGATGCAGCTTGTAATTGCTGATCACCTACTAAGACGTTTTCAACTTGAAATCACTAACAACTCCCTTTTGATAAAAGATAGACAGGATGGAAGAATTGTTTAAACCTCGTATTGGAATCATTGGCGGAAAAGGGCGAATGGGCCGCTGGTTTGAACGCCTTTTTAAAGACACTGGGCATGAAGTCCTTATTTCAGATGTTGATACCGAACTTAAGGGAGAAGACCTTACAAAGGAATGCCATGTAATTATATTTGCCCTTCCAATGGAAGTATTTCCACAGGTTGTAAAGGAACTCGGGCCCAAAATTCCTGAAGAGTCATTTATGACTGATATTTGTTCCCTTAAGGAAAAACAAGTTAAGGTGATGCTTGAAAATAGCGTCTGTGAGGTTTGCGGCACACACCCCCTTTTTGGCCCAGGTGAAAAGGATCTTAAAGGACTTAGGGTTGCCCTTTGTCCCTCTAGGGGACAAAGGTGGTACCAATGGTGGAAGGAATTTTTGATTGAAAACGGGGCCCTTGTTGCCGAGTTTACCCCTCAGGAACATGATAGAACCATGGCATGGGTCCAGGCCCTTAACCATTTCATACTTCTTTGCCTTGGAAAGTCCCTTGAAGAAGATGGGATAAATTTCGAACATGTATTAAAACTTGCCACCCCAAGCTTTGAAAGACAATTGAATATAGTGGCAAGACTTTGTCTTCAGGATCCGGAGCTTTATGCAACCATTCA
This sequence comes from Deltaproteobacteria bacterium, assembly GCA_015489315.1. GTDB lineage: Bacteria > Desulfobacterota > Dissulfuribacteria > Dissulfuribacterales > QOAL01 > JAADCZ01. Next base: position 12,655 of record WFZZ01000012.1, read on the forward strand.
GCTTGGAAACCCATATACCAAAACTGCTGTAAATACCTTTACAAAACATGCCAGGGATCTAAAAAAAATCTTGGATGGAGGTGACAGAGAGGGCTTTTTAAAGATATTTAAAGAGGTCCAAGAGCTAGGACCTACCCTTTTGAAATATTGTAGGAAAGGCCTTTAGTTGTGATTGAACTACCAAGTTATCTGAGCGAGACGAAAAAGGGAGTACTATTAAAACTTCACATACAACCAAAATCATCAAAGACAAAAATAAGTGGCCAATATGGAGATAGATTAAAGATTAGTATTAAAGCCCCACCAGTTGATGGAAAGGCAAATAAGGCCGTTCAAGATTTTTTAGCAAAGTTTTTTAATATTCCAAAGTCTAACATCGAACTAGTCTCTGGTTCAACTTCCAGAAAAAAGAATTTTTTAATAAAAAATTTATCCGTAAAAGAAATAGTCAAACACTTTTCATTCTAACCCCATCTTTAGTTTTCCTAATAAAATACCGATCCTTTTTTAAGGAATTGGTATCTTTTTTGAATTACAAACGATAAAATTTCTAGAGGTGATTTATGCCAGTTTATATCTGGGTAGGAACAGATATTTCGGGAAAGGATGCAAAAGGGGAGATTGAAGCCAAGGATGAGCATACTGCTCGAATGCTACTTGCAAGAAAACGCATCCGTTTAAAAAAATTAAAGAAAAAGCCAAAAGACCTTTTAGAAAACATCTCCTTTTTGCAACCAAAGGTCAAAACTAAGGACATTGTCATTTTTACCAGGCAACTATCAACCATGATAGATGCTGGATTGCCTTTAATTAAAGGACTTGAAATCCTTGCCTCCCAACAAGAAAACCCTACCTTTAAAAAAATGCTGACACAAATAAAATCAGAGGTCGAAAGCGGTTCTACCTTTGCCGACGCCCTAAAGAAATATCCCAAACATTTCGACAGACTCTATGTCAACATGGTTGCAGCAGGAGAAATTGGTGGAATCCTGGATGAGGTCCTCAGAAGGCTTGCTGACTATATGGAAAAGGCACAGGCCCTTAAGGCCAAGGTGAAAAGTGCCATGACCTATCCAACCATAGTCCTTGCTATTTCTGCAATAGTATTGAGTATTATCCTAATTTTTGTAATACCGACCTTTGCAAAAATGTTCAAGGACTTTGGGGCTGCCCTACCTTTGCCTACCCAAATAGTAATTAATATCAGCAACTTTTTAAAATCCTATTTCCTAGTAATAATTGGGTCTATCTTTGTATTTGTGATAATCTTTAAAAAATTTTATGGCACCGAAAAGGGACGATATATTGTGGATAAAGGACTTCTTAAGGCTCCAGTCTTTGGGCCACTAATTAGAAAGGTATCTGTTGCTAAGTTTACTAGGACCCTGGGGACCTTAATCAATAGTGGAGTTCCAATAATTGAGGCGCTCAACGTTGCAGCCGGAACTGCTGGCAATAAAATAGTAGAAGATGCCATTAAGGCAGTGAAGGCAAGCATAAGTGAAGGTCGCTCCATTGCCCAACCTTTAATGGAAAGTAATGTATTTCCAAATATGGTGGTCCAAATGATTTCGGTTGGTGAAGCAACAGGTGCCCTTGATGCAATGCTAAGTAAAATTGCCGACTTTTATGACCAAGAAGTTGATGCAGCAGTCGATGCCCTTACCAGCATGATTGAACCCTTTATGATTGTATTTTTAGGTGGTACAATTGGTTCAATCATTATTGCCATGTATCTGCCTATCTTTAAGATGGCATCTGTGGTAGGGGGAGGTTAAGACTGCCTGAAAAAAGACTTTTTCCAATCCACTTTGTAGGGGCAGGCCCTGGAGATCCTGAACTTCTGACCATTAAGGCACAAAAACTCCTTAAGGCCGCTGATACCATCATCTATACTGGAAGTCTTGTTCCTGAAGATGTCTTGAAAGGCCTTACAGGTAAAATCTATAACTCCGCCCACATGACCCTTGATGAAGTAACTTCAATACTAATTGAGGATTACCATAAAGGGAAAAGGGTTGTAAGGCTTCATACAGGCGACCCCACCATTTATAGTGCAATTGGCGAACAAATAAGCATCCTAAAAGAAAAAGACATCCCATTTAAAGTAATTCCAGGAGTTACTGCTGGCCTTGCTGCAGCCTCAAGCCTTGGATGTGAACTTACAATTCCAGGAGTAAGCCAGACTGTTATCATTAGTAGGATCGCTGGAAGAACACCTGTTCCAGAAACGGAGGACATTTCTATCCTTTCAAGGATAAGGGCATCTCTAATACTGTATTTAAGTATATCAAAGATTGATAAAGTCGTAGAAAGGCTCCTTTCCGGCTATGATGTAAAAACCCCTGTTGCAGTTGTTAAAAAGGCTACATGGCCATCGGAACGCATAATCAGAGGAACATTGTCTAATATTTCCAAGAAGGTTAAAGAGGCAGGTATCAAAAGACATGCTGTAATAGTTGTGGGCGAAGCCCTTAGAGGAATTACTGACCTTCAAAAACAGGCCTCTAAACTTTATAGCAGATACTTTTCACATGGTTTTAGAAAGGGTATCGATTTTGATAAAAAAGTATTAAGGGCCTTTTCGAAAAATGAAGACAAAAAGAATTTAACAATAATCTTTCTCGGAGAAAAAGGAAAAAGGATTTCAGAAAAAATTAAAAAGGGGCTTTATAAAAAATGCGAAAAAGTAGATGTAATTTCTTATGAAATATTTAAAAAAGACATTACAAAATTTTGGGAAGACTCTCGTGCTCTGGTCTTTATCGCCTCTTGCGGCGTGGTCATTAGAACTATTTCAGCCCAGTTAAAAGACAAACTTCAAGACCCTGCGGTTATTTGTATTGCCGAATCAGGGAAAAATGTCATATCCCTTCTTTCAGGCCACATTGGAGGGGCAAACAGCCTTGCCATTGAAATTTCAAAAATACTTGATGCAGTTCCTGTTATAACCACTAGCTCTGACACATCTTTCAAGCTTCCATTTGATCTATGGTGTAAGTCTCAGGGGCTTATACCCACTAATTTAAGACTATTAAAAGATGTCCAGGCAAAAATAAGAAATGGGGAAAAAATAAAGGTATTCATTGAAGAAATTTTGGATGTCAATGACCTTCCAAGTGAGCTAAAAAAGGTTAAAAAAAAGGAAGAGGCGAATGTCATAATAAGCCCTTTTTTAAATGAAATAGACAGAAGGCTCCTTGTTGTTCCGAGACTATTTTGTCTTGGAGTAGGTTGCCATAAAGGTATGGAGCCAAGACTTCTTTTTGAAAGATGCCTTGATTTTCTTGATAAAAACGGAATCCATCTCTATAGCATAAAAAAGGTTACCACTATAGATAAAAAAGGGGATGAACCTGCCATAATTGAACTTTCGAGGGAGCTTTTGGCAGACCTTAAGATCTTTAAAAAGGAAGAAATAAATGAAGTCAAGGGCCTTGAGATATCCAAGGCTGCTCAAAGGGCACTTGGCGCAATTGGCGTATCAGAGCCTTCTTCTATCCTTTGTTCCAAGGGCGGAAATTTATTGGTCAAAAAATTTAAATATCCTGATTGCACCTTTGCCATATCATTGGAAAAATTTTCAATATCAACAAAAATCACTTGCTACCCTAAGACGTAGTGGGATAACTATTAGATTTCATTTTTTTGTAATGACTTCCCTTTCTTAACACAACGATCTTTCTCTTCAAACATCTACTTGTTGCCCATTTTTATGCACTGAACCTAAAATATTTCTCCCAATTTTTCCTTCCATCTTAAGGGAAGCCTTACAAGCTGCTTTTCCTTATTTTTAAAAAGTAAAAAGCCTCTATTTAAGCCGAACAGAAAAAGGTCTCTGGTGAGTTTTACATCCATCTTACAATAATCTATTATCTTCCTAATCTTTCCTTCCTTCCACCACTTAAGGGCCAAAAGGCCATTTGCGGATTTTTGAGAGCCAAGGGTGCAAGATGAAAGGCTATCCAGGGAAAGTCTGTAGCCAAGCCTTTTGTTTACATCTTCCAAAATGTCAAGGGTTGGAAGGGACCAAAAATCCATGTCTGAATATGCGGAAAGCACCCTGTAATCAAATCTTTTGATATTAAAGCCGATCACCAGATCTATTTTATTCAAAAGATTAAAGAGAAAGGGAAGCTGGTCTTCCAAAAAAGTAACATAGCTTTTGGTCTTCGAATCATAGAGGACTGCACAGCTTACTCTCATTCTTTCTGCCCACTGCCAGCCGCCAACCTCTCTTGCCGAAAGCTGGGTCTCTAAATCAAGGACTCCAAAACGCACATTTTTTAAAAATTCACCCAGAGGGAACTCTCTTTTATCTGAAAAGCTTTTTTCACTCCTATCTTCAATTTCAAAAGTTTTCGCCCTTTTTATTCTGATTTCAGGGGATTTTAACATCTTCAAAACAAAAATGGCGCAGGATTTATCAATGGGCCTGTTTCCTGAGCCACATTTTGGTGAATGAACACAGGAAGGGCATCCGTTTTCACATTTGCAGCCCTTGATGGTATTGTAAGTAAGTGCCAAAAGCTCCTTTCCCTGGCTAAAGGCCTGACCTGTAAGCCCCACTCCTCCTGGTACACCATCATATATAAAGATGGAAGGGGCCTGGGTCTGGTGATGAAAGGTAGTTGATATACCTCCAAGATCATTTCTGTCACATAAGACCAAAAGTGGCATGATTCCAATAATTGCATGTTCTATGGCATGGATACCACCCATAAAATGAAGGTATCTGGACTCCACCTTTTTCTTTATCTCATAAGGAATCAAAAACCACATGCCCTCTGTCTCAAATCTCTGTGGAGGAAGATCAAGATCCACCCGATTTATAAGCCTCTGGCCACGAATGTGTCTAATGTCATAGCCTATTACCTGATCTGTTATGAGAAGCCTTCCCCAAAAGCACTCTGTTCCATAAAGCCTGCCCCTTTTTCTTATCTCAATAATCTCTGTGCTCTTTTCTGCCCTGATCCTAGTGAAATAGTCAACATTAACCTCCTTAACCAGAACTTGCCTTGTTTCAATATCAAGGTCCAAAACCCTATATGTCTTGCCCATGTGAAGGTAAATGGCACCCGGGTGTGTCTCCCTAAAGGCCCTGTAGCCATCAACAGTCCCTATGGTCCTTCCATCCTCTTTGTCGATTATCTGAAAACCCTTGCCTGTACCGCGAAGATCCACCTCCCTGTGGGGATATCTTCTCATAGTAACAAATCTTTCCCGATCTTCGGTTTCAAAGAGTCTCCCCTTGTCAATAAGTCGTTTAAGATGAACCCTAATATCCTTTTCCCTTAATAGTGCCTCTTTTTTATGAATTGGTATTTCAGATGCTGCACAGATAAGATGCTTTTCAACCACGCTTTTATTGTGGATGTTTATAACCGCCTTTTCAGATGGCCTTTCAATTAACTCCTTTGGATTTTCCATAAAATACTTGTCAAGGGCATCTTGCCCAGAAACAAGTATTACAGCAGACTCCCTTGCGCTTCTTCCAACCCTTCCGCTTCTTTGCCTGAGAGACATCAGGGTCCCTGGATAACCTACAAGGATGCAAAGATCAAGAAGACCGATATCAATCCCGAGCTCAAGGGCACTAGTAGAAATTACTGTCAAAAGTTCACCACTGGAAAGGCTTTCCTCGATCTGTCTTCTTTCCTGTGGAAGAAAGCCTGCCCTGTAGGAACATATCTTTTCAGCCATATCTCCTGCCCTCTGTTTTACCCAGAGTCCTATAAGCTCGGTAAGCTTTCTTGACTGGGTGTAACATATGGTCCTGAGCTTCCGCTTAAGGGCTGCCAGAATGAGTTGAACTGCCACCTGAGCCGAGCCTTGTCCCTGTGGATCAACCAGAATAAGATGCCTTTTCCCCTGAGGTCCTCCTGATTCATCAATCACATAAAAATCAAGGCCGGTCAGCTCCCTTGAAAGGTGACCAGGGTTACCAATGGTAGCAGAGCTAAGTATAAAGGTTGGATTTATCCCATAATAATCGGTTATGCGTTTTAGCCTTCTAAAAACCCATCCCATGTTGCTTCCCATTATGCCCCGGTAGGTATGGACTTCATCAATGACGATGTATTCAAGATTTTTCCAAAAACCCGACCATTTCTGATGAAAGGGCAAAAGGGAAAGATGAAGCATATCAGGATTTGTAAAAAGGCAATTTGGAACCTGATCTCTTATCTTTGTGCGTCTATAACTTGAAGTATCACCATCATAGATTTCTGCCCTTGGCGCATCTTTATTAAAAACCCTATCCATCAGGTTTCTAAGCCCCTTTAACTGATCCTGTGCAAGGGCTTTTAAAGGGAAAAGGTAAAGGGCCGTGGAATCTGGCCGTTTGAGTATGGACTCAATGATAGGTATGTTATAAACAAGGGTCTTTCCACTTGCAGTTGGTGTTGCAATTACAATATTTTCCCCGGACATCACGAAGTCTATGGCCTTTGCCTGATGACTAAAAAGCCTTTTTATCCCAAGGGAGTTAAGGGCTTCCAAAAGTTCCTTTGAAAGTTTGTGCCTGGGGATTAAAAATTTGGGGGATCTTTCTGGTTCAAGATGTGCGTAACAAATAAGCCTTCCAAAGGTCTTTGATGCCTTAAAGGAAGATATATACTCAGAGACCTTTCCAGCCATTTAAAAATTCTAAAAATTTAGAGACCTTCAAGGTGACAGGTGCAGTTAAGCCTTTTTATCACCTTTGGCCCGTTAGAGAAAGAGAAGATCTCATTTACACAAGAATAATCCTGTTGGAGGCTAAAAATCTTTTGAAGGTCCATACCAAGAATTTTTGATATGAGAACCCTGTTTACACCACCATGACAGGCAATTGCCACCCTCTTTCCATATCTTCCAGAAAAGACATCCTTTAAAATTGGATAGGCCCTTTCGAGAAGATCAGAAAGGCTTTCGCCACCAGGGGGTCTAAAGCTTGAAAGGTTATTCATCCTCTCTTTCATCTTGCCGGGATATTCCTCTTCTATCTCATCCCAGCTTAGCCCCTGCCACTTTCCAAAATTTATCTCTCTAAGACTTTCTGACAAAAAAACTTCACACTCCTTTTGAAAATCCCTGATACATTCTGCCAGATAGGTACATCTTGAAAGATCACTTGATATGATAGAATCAATCCTTGCCTCAGATAGCCTTCTAGCCACAAGTTTGCTCTGCTTTTTCCCTCTACCTGACAGAGGGATGTCCTTCTGGCCATAAAAGACCCCTTGTGGAAAATCCACTTCTCCATGACGGATTAAAAAAACCTGAACCCCTTCTACCTGCAAAGATAAGCTCCTGCCATAAGTATTATGGTCTCTGTTATCTCAAGATGGGCACCAAGACAGTCACCAGTAACCCCCCCAAAAATTCTTAAAAAAAAACGGGAAGAAAAAAGCGCAAGAAGAATTGATACAGCAAAAAGATAAAGGCCCTTTACTTCCAAAAGAAACCACGCTGAAGAAATGGCAGTTAGGGCTGCAAGAAGAAGAGAAGAGCGAGTTTCTTTTCCGCAAAAGGGACTTCCAAGCCCTTCCTTTTCTCTTGCATAGTGAGAAAGAGAAGAAAGGCAGTTAAGTGACCACCTTGATAGACATGGCGCAATGATAAGATACTGCCAGCCTCCATACTTGACTATCCCGGCAAGGCTTCCAGCCTTTAGAATCATCTGGCAACTTACGGCAATGGCACCCATGGCACCTGTCCTGCTATCCTTTAAAATCTCAAGGGCCCTTTCCCTAGGTGCCCCGCTTCCAATGGCATCTGCCACATCACAAAGACCATCTAAGTGAAGACCTCGTGTCATGAAAGCAAGGGCAACTGCCAGGAATCCGCCCTTTAGAACAGGTCCCCAAATATCATCAACGGCCCATAAAAACCCTGCCAGAATAGAGCCAAGGATTAGGCCAACGAGCGGGAAATAGGAAAGACTTGCACAAAGATCTCTTTTTTCTACACGAAGCCCAGGAACAATGGAAAATATAGTCAGAAACTGAAGAGCAATTACAAAACCTTTTATTTCAAAAAACCTCCAGACTAATCATCCCATTCGGTCTTAATACGTTGAATCACCTTTTCCACAAAAGGAAGCCTTTCAGGAAGACACACACCAAAAAGGGGGGCACCCTGTTCCAATATATCCCCGTTTTTAAAATAGACCTCATATAACACCCCAGAAGGACCTTCGTAATTTAATGTGGTATCCCTTTTCATAAGAGACATTATGACAATCTCATCGCCTGTCTTAACAGAAAGGCTCTTGGTCTTTCCCTTTTCAAATTTGGCAGAAATCTCTGGAGTGAAAAAATATCTGGCCCTTTCAGGGGCGGGAAAGATGTGAAGGACCTCTTTTAATATTCTATTTGTAATTTCCTGTTTATTTAGTCTATGCCTTATAAGCATAAGGGGTTGTCCTGCCTCCACAAACTTTCCATCAAGATCCACTCTTAAGTCAGTAACTATTCCATCAAACCGGGAGGTAATCCTTTTTGGATTTTTCTCTCTTTCAAGGATGTACAGAAGGGTACCAGGTCTATGAAGCCACTGACCTGAGGGACCTTTTACAGCCTGGCCTTCCTCTACCTTGAATTTTACAACTCCAGTATGAGGTGCAAGTATCTCATGATCTTCATAGGGATGAGACTTATATTTTCGTAAAAGATCATTTAGATTTATGCTCATTTCCTTTTTGCCTATTTATAATACAGATTTGGGCCACCCATTGTCATAAGTGCTTCAAAGAGATTTTTCCTAAATTCACGCCTGTCCCAAATACCTTGAATATGCCCACGCTTCAGGGCATTTCTAGCCTTATGATAATCCGGTGGCACATCTGTTCCAGTTGTTTCCCTAATTACTCTAGGGCCTGCAAAACCTATCCTGGAAGATCTGATTCCTACCTGGTAGGGTGAACAGCCCAAAAAGCTCGCCACTGGCCCTGCATAGGAGTTATTGTCATAAACCACGATATAAAGGCCGCCACTATCAATATATTCCCTTACGGCAAGGGTACACCTTGGCATTTGTATAACCCCAAGGGTTCCTTCGTGAATTCTTATCCCTCCTGTTGTATGGATATAGGCTAGAAAGGGACGCCTTGTTGTCCTAGCTCTATCACAGGCCCGAATGAACTTTTCACCTTCTGCAGAACCTACAGTTCCACTTCTAAAGTCACTATAAAGCATGGCCACCACAAGTTTTATTCCTAAAACTTCTGCATCAAAGGTAATTATGGCTGATCCCCTTCTGGTCCGTTCAATGGCCTTTTTAAGCTTTTCATCAAACCCCTTAAAACCAAGGGGATTATCTGAAACTATTTGGGTATTAAATTCCCTAACGGAGCCCTTGTCAAAAAGGTTTTCCAGATACCATTGGTATTCCAATGGAAAGTGATGGCCACAGGTTGGACAAACGCCACTATATTCTCCGTAAAGATCAGGGACCCAAAGATCTTTACACCCGTATTTTTCAGCATTTGGGCATGTTACGGTTCTATCTTCATTTGCAAGAGGGCTGATATATTGTTCCCAATCCTGCATAAAGATACTTCGTCTTAATGGATCCTGTTGAGATGTCTGGGCAGGTTTTTGAGGTGCGGGAAAGACGAAATCATAGGCGGCCCTCATTGATTCTGTTACAGTCTTGAATATCACAGAACCTTCACTTGACACCTCTTCCAATATCTTTTGAAGATTTTTTGACTGCTTTCTCAAAAGACCGTATCTGATGTCATAATATTTGTGCCTTGTTGACTCCCAAAACCTTGTAAGCCTTTTGGAAAAAGGGCGCTTGAGGACCTTGAAGCCCTTTCCCATTGCCCTATACTTTTTTGATCTAATTTCAAGAAGTCTATCCTTTTCTGATTCAGAAAGGGTCCATTTTATGTGAATATCGAATTCATCATTAAATACCTTTTCCTTGTCCTGGCTTTGCCTCCTCAAGGCATAGGCCCTGAAGGCCCTAAAGCTCTTTGTCTTAAGGACAACTTCATCCGTTGCCCTTACCATTTCATATCTCAACCTTTTGAAAAATTTGAAGTCACTCCTTTTTGCTCCGAGAGGCGGTTCCTCTACAATTCTGTCAATGGTACCCAATTCAAGATTGTCTTTTGCAGTCATTTTCAACTGCTCTGCACAGTGCTCAACAAGCTTCCTTGGAACCTTTCCGCCTTCCTTGATCCTTCCTTCAATGGCAGCAGCGCCTTCTGGTGAGATGACTGAATAATATCCCCGTGATGCCATGAGCCTCATATCTGCTAAACCTATAGCTTCGGCACCACCAGAGCCCCCTTCTGAAATAAAGGAGATCATGGGCACTCTAAGTTTTGCCATCTCAAAAAGATTTCTTGCTATCTGCTGGGCTGCCCCTGGATAATCCTCTATTGGATAGGCACCAGGCGTAAATATGTAAAAATGGATTGGTATGCCCTCCGTCTCTGCAACCTTCATATACCTTAAGGCCTTTTCATTCCCCCAGGGCTTTGCGCATCCTCCGTTTCTAAACTCCTCACCCATGCCCTTTTCATGGCCAATTACCATTACCTGATGATAATAGAGCCTGTTTTTAACTCTTCTTGTTATAGTTGCCCTAGCAGCAATTACAGCAGGATCAATATTGAACTCTCCATCCCCACCAAGTTCGGTAAAGGAATCATAACAATTTTCAAGTATATCCAGGAGAGTGAACCGTTGAACGCTTCTTACAATATTTACTATCTCAATGGGACGAAGCCTTTTAGCCACTTGCCTTTCTGCAAACTCGATGCGGCCTTCAAGGGAATAAATCTGTTGAAGAAGCTCTCTTTCACTATATTCAAAAAGGTTTGTCCTTAGCTCCTGAACCCTTTCAAAAAGTTCCTTTAAATTACCCCACTCAAACCCACCCTTTATATCAGCAAGATAGGAAACTCTATCTTGCAGGGTAACCAGATATTTTCCACTGTCTAATATGCTTTTTTGTTCCATAAAATTTTTTATATTAACTGCTCAAAAATGAGCAGTTAAAATCTCAATACTTCGTCAACCTTTTCATAAAGATATGAAAGATTTGTAATTATCCCATTGCCACGGGAATCTTTACCATCAATAATTGTTTCAGAAATGAAATCTTTTGCCCTTTCCTTTGCTTCCTGGGTATCCTTTCCCCATACAATCACTAGAGCCAGATTGGGGTCATATTCTGTGGGAATCTCATAAGGCTCATCTTGTGGCACATGGGTATAGACCCTCACCCAAGGTTCATCTGGAAATTCAAACCTCGTAATGGTTCCACACCAAGGAGCAAAACCCCTTTTTACATCTTCTGCCACAATCCTTAGTTCAATGCTTGTGCCCTCAAAGCTGACATGCCTTTGAGAAAAGTTAAGTTTTTCGCCAAGTGCACTTCTTATCTGCTCTTTTATTAAGTTAACCGGACCCCTCTGCCGTGATATGCGGGAAATACACGCGGATATCTCATTTTCCACCTGAATTCTGGTATTAACCTCAAGAAGATAAGGCTTGCCATCCCTTGTAACTATCCATTCCCAGGTGCCTACATTGTCGTATTCCACTTTTTCTGCAAGCCTTATAGAATATTTTACCATGTCATCGAGAACCTTTCTGGCATCAAAGGGGTATTCCCAAATGGAAGGGTCAAAACCAGGAGCCACCTCTACTCTCTTTTGGCGACCCGTGCTCTGAATGGTGCAGTTCCTGGTACCAAAATGGACCACTTCTTTGTGTTGACTGCAAAGAAGCTGAACCTCAAGGTGGTGATAATCTCTCATACACTGTTCAATGAGAACGCCCTCATCGCCAAATTGTCTCTTTGCATAGTTCTGGATACGCCTATAGACTTGCCGAAAGACATCGAGGTGATTTACCTCCTCTATTCCCATTCCCCCGCCACCGGCAGAGGCCTTAACAAGAATCGACGGTTTATCAATCCCCTGCTCTTTTTGCTTTAAAAAAAGTTCCTCAGCCAGTGTCTCTGCCTCGATTTCACTATAAATGGGCTCGTCTGAACCTGGAATAACAGGTATTCCAAGAGACTTCGCAATCCTTTTGGTATTTATCTTACTTCCCAGGTCCCTTATGACCTCCCATCTTGGACCAATAAAGGTGATAGGTCTATTTCGCAATGCAGCACGCCTTGCGAATCGAAAATCTTCAGAAAAAAAACCATAGCCGGGATGTATGGCAGTAGCTCCTGAATGATCGGCAACAGAAAAAATCTCATTGGGATCCTTGTAACTTGAAATTCTATAAACCGCCTGGCTGCCCCTTTCTTTCAGGGCCTTTTTCACATGGCCCGAGGCCCTATCTTCTTTTGTATATACAACCACATAATCAAGGCCCAGCTCATTACACGCCTTCATTATGCGGATTGCTATCTCTCCTCTATTGGCAATAAGTACCTTTTCTTTTTTCATATACTTTTAAAAAAATAGTGGCAGATTTTTAAATGCTACTGTATATTTGCTGACTTGCTTGCATATTATCAATTTTGGCAAGCAAACCGCTCAGGATTTTACCTGATAATCCAAAAAAGACAAACCTGATTTTTTTTAACTATCAGGTCTTAGTTATGGAAAAACATTCCCTGTGCCCTGGAAGCGTTTACCAGGCGATTATGAAAGGAGGGCATGAAAATGGCTAAGGTCGAATATGGTTTTGGACAACATCTTATGCTGGATGGTTATGGTTGCGAACGCGAAAAGCTTATGGATCTTAACGGGATATACGACTTTTTAAGCCGGTATCCTGATGAAATAAATATGACCAAAATTATGCCCCCTTATGTCTTTAAATATTCGGGTAAAGTGCCTGAAGACTGGGGCATTTCTGGCTTTGTACTAATTGCTGAAAGCCACATAAGCATTCACACATTTCCTGATAAGCTCTACTTGAGCCTTGATATCTTTTCCTGCAAGGCCTTCGACGCCGACCTTGCCATTAAACACATAAAGGATATTTTCTCCATCGAAAAGATGGAGGTAAAACTCCTGAGTAGAGGCCATGAATTTCCAAAGGTAATAAGAAGCGTCCAGGAATTTATTAAGGATCAGCGCTCACATATGACTGTCTAATAAATGGGCCAAGGCTTTTTAGAATCTTCTGCCCAATCATCATTTAAAAAGGCAAATTTCGTAGTTCTGCCGATCCCCTATGATATTACTGCAAGCTGGGGCCAGGGCGCACGCCTTGGCCCACAAAGAATTTTTGAGGCCTCTAAGGAGCTTGAACTCTTTGATGAAGAACTCCTGATTGAACCCTTTAAAGTTGGTGTTCATACCCTTCCTACCCTTGAACTTTCAATCCTGCCAGAAGCAGCCCAAAAGACAATAAAAGATAGTGTAAGGTTCATATTTGAAAACCAAAAATGTCCTGTCTCAATTGGTGGAGATCATTCTGTCAGTATCGGCCTTATCGAAGTGGCCAAGGCCTTTTATGAGGATTTGACAGTCATTCAATTTGATGCCCATACGGATCTCAGGAAAACCTATCAGGGAACAAGTCTTAGCCATGCATGTGTTATAAGAAGAATATGGGATACAGTAAATGGCCAAGTCATCCAGGTTGGCATTCGCTCTTTATCCAAAAATGAATGGGCATTTCTGGAAAAAGAAGGAAAAGAGCCTGTTTGGGCAAGAGATATAAAGACGGATCTAAAAGGTGCTGTTGCCCTTATTAAATCCGGCATAAAGACCAAACACATTTATATAACTTTGGATGTTGATTGCCTTGACCCATCCATCATGCCCGCTACAGGCACTCCCGAGCCTGGAGGCCTTTTATGGCATGAGCTTTTGGAGATCTTAAAGGCCCTCTGCCAACAATACAGGGTGATTGGTTTTGATGTGGTTGAGCTTTCTCCCATACCGGGAATTGTTCACCCGGATTTCCTGGCTGCTCGATTGATCTATAAGATGATAGGATATATTTCACAATTTCGGGATGCGTAATTCCATCAGGCTTATTCTGATATTTATAGTTGTTTTATTGTTTTTTTTACAAGGGACACCTTCTTTAAAGGAAATGAAGACGAATATTCCAACGGCAGATTTGGTCATAAAAGGCAGTAAGGATTGTTGAAAGGCCCTTGTAGGCGTAGGCTTACGCTTTAGAGACCCTAAAATCCCAGTTGGCTACAGGATCGAGGTCTTTTTAAGGCCAGACACCATGCCAAAAATGAAAAAACTCCTTTCTATAGTGGGCGGAAAAATAATTTTTCGTAAAGACCAAAAGGACTTTGTACATCTTGTTATAGAAAAAACTCCTGTCAAAAAGGAAAATGGTCCTTAACATAGGTACGGTAAGTCTGAAAAATCACTGTATTCTAGCACCTCTTGCGGATATTACAGATTACCCCTTCAGAGAAGTTGTAAGAAGACTTGGGGGTGAGCTCACTTATACTGAAATGATAGCCAGCAAGGCCATTTGCCATAAAAATCCAAAGACCCTGCATATGGCAAAGCCGGTTTCAGGTGAATATCCATTGACATGTCAAATAGTAGGAAGTGATCCATCTGAAATGGCACAAGCTGCAAAGATTTGTGAAGACCTCGGTGCTGCAATAATTGATATAAATATGGGCTGTCCTCAAAAAAAAATCGTTAAAACTGGGGCCGGGGCGGCGCTATTGCTAGATATAAAAAGGGCAGAAGATATTGTTAGTAAGATAAAAAAGGCCGTATCTGTGCCTGTTACATGCAAGACCAGACTAGGTTGGGACAGTAAGTCAATCTGCATTTTAGAATTCTCCCTAAGACTTCAGGAAGCCGGAGCCTCAATGATTGCAATTCACGCAAGGACTAAAAAACAGATGTTTTCTGGTGTTGCAAGATGGGACTTAATCAAGCCTGTTACTGAAAAACTTGAGATCCCTGTAATCGTAAATGGTGATATAAAAGGTCCAGAAGATGCCAAAAGGGCCTTAAAGGAATCAGGGGCTCATGGAGTCATGATTGGGAGGGCAAGCCTTGGAAGGCCCTGGATAATTGGAAAAATCTCTTATTATCTAAGGGAAGGTAAAAAGAGTGAAGAGCCAAATACCGATGAAAAAAAGAAAATAATCGACTTACATCTCTTGCTCTTGCGAAAATTTTATGATGAAAAAAACGCCCTTTTAAAGGCCAAGAAACATCTTTCTTGGTACACCAAAGGCATGAAATTTAGCGCCAGTTTTAGAAATAGACTTCAAGCTATTAAAAATTTTAATGAACTTTTAAAATTTAAAGATGAGTTTTTCAAAAGACATAACTAAGAACTAGGCCAGAGCTTGTCGGGTTCAAAGTTAAAGTTTTCCTTTTTGGATTCCATCTCTTTAGAATCTTCTTTTTCATTGGATGAAATATCCTGTTCTGGGGCCTTATTCTCTTCATGCTGTTCGTTAGAAGATTGATTATCATCAGGTAAATCTTCTTGAATAGAACGAATCTCTTTGGCAGTAAGTCTTAAACTTTCATCAAACTCTTCCGGTGGCAAGGCCATTTCCTCATCAAGAATTCTCAAAAAGCTTTCAAAGGATAAACGCATCTTATGAACTGCCTCACGCTGCATCATACGAAGACGCCTAATCCTATCTTCTAGGGAGATAGCCTCCTTATGGGCATCTGCAACAATTCTATCTGCATCGAGTTTTGCTCTATCAATTATAACCTCTGCCTCTTTTTCTGCCTGAATCTTCATCTCTTCTGCTGCTTTATGAGCAACTGTTAATGCATTTCTAAATTCGGCTTCCTGCTTTTTTAAAAGGGCAATTTGTCGTTTATATGCAATAAGTTTATCCTTTAGTTCATTTCTCTCCCTAATTAGGGAAGCAAGGAAGTTTGCCACTTCTTCTAAGAAAGCGGTTACTTCTTTTCTGTCAAAGCCCCTAAATCTGGTAGTAAACTTCTTCCCAACTATCTCATCGGGTGTTAATGACATCCTTGCCTCCTAATAAAGTCTTGCAGCCAATTGATAAAGGCTTGGGACCAAAAAACTGTCAAGAAAAATCAATGCCAAAATTATGGCCATTGGACTAAAGTCAATCCCACCTACATAAAGTGGGATATATCTTCTGACTCTATTCATTACTGGATCTGTTACATTGTAAAGAAAGCGCACAATGGGATTATACGGATCTGGGCTTACCCAGGAAATAAGGGCACGGATAATAAATACCCACATGTATAAATTTAGAAGTATATGGAGTATAGATGCGATAGACTTTATAAAATTTGCCAAAATGAACATGTGCTCCACCTCTTTTCATTTATTTACCAAACGGACAAATTGGATAGTGACATTTTTTGCAATTTAAACACAAACCACCATGGCCAAGCTCAGCAATCTCTCGCCTTCCAATCATATCTCCTGCCAAAACCCTTGGAAGTATAAGGTCTAAAACAGTGGTCTTAAAATACATGCCACATGCAGGAATTCCCAATACTGGTACCTTACCAATATAACTTACTAGAAACATTGCTCCTGGCAATACTGGACTTCCATAGACAAGTGAATGGGCTCCTGCCTCTTTTATTCCCTTTCTGGTAACATCATCTGGATCCACTGACATCCCACCTGTACATAAAATGATCTCAGCACCCGAATCTATAGCATCCTTTATTGCTCCTGAAATCTCAAAGATGTCATCTGGAACTTTTTTAAAACTAGTAACCTCCACACCAAAGGCTTCAAGCTTCTTCTTCATAACAGGGCCAAAGGCATCTTTGATCCTTCCTTCAAAGACCTCCCTACCTGTTACAACTATAGCTCCCTTTTTTATTTTATAATCAATGACTTTTAAAAGCCCCCTAGCCCCTTTTAGAATTACCTTGGCCCTATCCATGATTTCTTTAGAAATCACGAGTGGAATTGCACGCCCCGCAGCCACAAGTTCTCCCTTTTTTACAGGAAAATTGTCATGCCTTGTGGAAAGCATAACGTCTCCTAAAAGATTAAGTTCTAAAAGGGCCTCTTTATCTACTTTGAAAATTCCATTAAATGAAGCATAAAAGGACACCTTGCCCTCTGATATCTTTAAGTCTGTATAGACCCCTGACCCACAGGCATATCGTCCAAGAATAAGAGCAGCATCGTTTTCGTGAACATGTTCAGGACCTAACTCAAGACAATAGATATGAAATTTTCCAAGATCCTTTAATCTTGAAACGTCCTCCTTTTTTATTATGTGCCCTTTCTTAAAGGCTGGCCCCTTTTTCTTTCCAGGTACTATTTCAGTGATATCATGGGGTAGGACCATCCCTACCGCTTCTTCCACAGGAACAAGCCTTTTTATAAATAAGACATCATGATCATCAGGAGATAGGCTCATAATAACCCCCTTGGGCACAAGGCCTACAAAGTATCTTTCCGTCCTTTTCAACATCCCTAAAATCTTGAACCCACTCACCACATATCGAACATTGGACCCTTCTTCCAGGACGCCCTGGCAAATCGGCTTTATTGACTTTCACATGTACATCTTGGATCTCAAAAAGTTCTGAATCAGGCATGACCTTGTAGGCCTCAAGCTGTCTTTTGTATTTATTTTCTATCTCAGGGAAATATCTTTTAGATAGCTCTCTTGCCTCTTCCTTTGCAACTATTCGCTTGGCCTTTCCTGTCTCAAGATCCAGAAAAGTTACTGCCATCTTTCCATAATCTACCCACCTTAAGGACCTCTTCCCAAGGCTACAACCGGTAACTGATTGAATTGCATCAGTTGCACACCGATCTATTTCCACAAATACTATGAGCCGTTTTCTATCCTTTCCCTTTGGATCTTCAATACCAAGCTCTTTTAGACCAAGCATGGCAAGACGCACTCCAAGGACCTGCCCAGGGCAAAGGTGCCCATGAAGTCTTACTGATTCTTCCAATAATTGCTCAAATGTTTTATTACTCATACATATCCTTTCGTAGAGGTGAAAAAGTGAAAGATATCAACCCCAGTTCTCCAGAGTTTTGGGAATCCCTGGCCATACCAGAAAAAAAAGACCAAATTAACAAAAGATGTCTTGAGGCTAAAACTTGGGACAAAGCTGCTGCCACTTATGATGACCTTGAAAAGTGCAAAGATTATCAAAATCAAATAAATTCGATATTAAACATCTTGCAACAAAAAGGCGCTTTAGACAAGAAAAATATTGTGATGGATGTAGCCTGTGGCACTGGAACCTATGCAATAAGATTTGCACCCTTTTGTAAATCAGTCACATGTCTGGACATATCAACGGGCATGTTGAAAAAGTTAGAGGAAAAGAAGAAACATTATAGCCTGTCAAACATTGAAATTGTACGGAAAAGCTGGGAAGACTTTAAGAGGGATATTTCCTTTGATTTGGTCTTTTGTTCCATGACTCCACTTTTAAGGGACATAAAAAATCTAAAAAAGATTCTTAACTATTCAAAAAGATTTATAGGCATAGTGACCTGGGCCGGAATAAGAAAAAATCGGCTTTTAAGCCTAATTTCAAGGGAGATTTTGGGAGAGGAGATACACCAAAAGGGTCAAGACATTACTATTATTTTTAATTACCTTTATAGCCTTGGATATGCACCACATCTCACCTTTTTTACAGGATGTTGGGAAAGAACAAAACCCATAAAAGATCAGATTGAAAGGATGATCTGGCGCCTTGAACTAAAAAGGCCTTTGAAAAGAAATGAAAAGGATGAAGTGAAAAGGATTTTGGAAAAATTTGCAGATAAAAATGGGCTTGTCAAAAGCGTTACCACAGTCCGCACTGCCTTTATGTTCATTGATAAAAAAGAGGCAAAGGGGGCCTTCTCATGTGATTAATTTTGGTTGGAAAACACACTTATTAGGATAGAACTCAATTCTTCCAGCTTGTATGGCTTTGGAAGGGCTGCACAAAAGCCAAACTCTTGAAAATTTTTTATGACTTCATCCTTTGAGTAGCCTGTAGAAACTATAACCTTGGCATTTGGATCTTCTTTTAAAATGAACTTAACCGCTTCTTTTCCACCCATTCCGCCAGGAACAGTTATATCCATAATCACAGCATCAAAGGGTTTACCTTTTTCCCTTGCATCCTTGTATTTTTTAAGGGCCTCTTTTCCATCCTTGGCAACATCTGCTTCATAACCTAAATAGATCAGACTTTCCCTTAAAAGCTCTCTGATATTTTCCTCATCATCCATTACAAGCACCCTTTTGCCCTTGGTAGAACTAGATATCTTTGCCTCCTTTGTTTCAGTTTTTTCAATATCTTCTCCTAGGGCCGGCAGATAAATGGTAAACTTTGTACCATAATTCTTTTTCGATTCGACATCGATAAAACCGCCATGTTTTCTTACAATTGAGAAACAAACGGCAAGACCAAGACCTGAGCCCATCTTTTTAGTTGTGAAAAAAGGATCAAAAATCCTTGGAAGGTCTTCAGGCGAAATCCCTGAGCCTTTATCTTCGATGGTTATCACAACATAATTTCCTTCTGGCAGAAATTGGTGAACTCCTTGTTCAAGTGGGAGGTTATATGCCTTTATTGTAATAATCCCCCCGTCAGGCATAGCCTGGTCAGCATTTATGACCATATTTTGGATAACCTGGCTTATCTGTCCAGGGTCAACTTTTACTGACCAAAGATCTTTTGCAAAATCAAACTTGCAAGCTACATTTGAGCCCTTTAGCGAAAATTCAGCAGTCTCAAGAATTATCTTTTTAAGTGAAATTACCTTCTTTATTGGTGCACCACCCTTTGCAAAGGTAAGAAGCTGCTGGGTTAGGGCTTGGGCCCTATATGCAGCCTTTTCGGCCGCATCCAGTCGTTTAAAAAGATCAAGATCATCCTGTGCCTTAAGTTTTGAAAGAGAGATATTACCCAAGATGGCAGTCAATAAGTTATTGAAATCATGAGCAATACCACCTGCAAGAACTCCCAGAGATTTAAGCTTTTCCACCTTTGAAAGTTCAAGGGTGGCAAGTTTCTGATCCGTTACATCCAAATTACTACCTCTTACACCTAGGAAGTTTCCATCTCCATCATAAACCTTTGAGCAACTGTGACTCACCCATCTTACTTCACCATCCTTTCTGACAATTCTAAACTCCATATTTTCATGGGGTTCATGAGTTCTCTGGATTTTCATATTATCGAGGTGTTTTTTGAATAACTCTTTGTCATCAGGGTGAACAATATCCAACAAAAGGGCTGGTTTTTTCTTGAATTCTTCTTGGGTATATCCAGTTATTTCGTAACAACGATGTGAGTTATATTTAAACTGTCCATTTTCATCTATCCAATATGCCCAGTCGGTGGCATATTCAATTACTGTTCTTAATATCTCTTCCTTCTTGAGCAAATCTTCCTGGCCTTTGTATATGGCGTTTAACATTCTATCTATGCTTGTACTGATATTTCGCATCTCAAGGGAATCACTTAATTCCTTTATGTTAAGAAGACTCGATTTTTGTAATCCATTAAGATCTAGGGATGAGAGCACCTCTGAAAGACGATCAATGGGCCTTGTAATGAGTTTATCAAATATTTTATCTGCCAGGAAAAGAGTAAAGACAAAAATCGCAAATATCACTCCCAAGACTGGCCAAAGGTTTTTCCAGATATAGATGAGGGCATTTTTCCACGGAGTAATTGCATAAAACTCCCAGCCCTTGGGAACATCTAGAAGGCGTCTAAAACACCAATATCTATCACCAGCCATCTTTAGCATATACAGTCCATACTGGTCAGGACCATTAATAGATTCAAAGGTGCTTCTTAAATTTTCGCGCCTCTCTACAAGCTCCTTTTGGGGATGATAGACAACAGTTCCGTGATTAGAAAGGATAAACACCATAGAGCCCTTAATTGACGGACTTGTCACCTTTGAAAGTAAATGTCTTAAGGGCTCAAGGTCTCTTTCAAAAATAAGGCTATAACCTCCTGGAACTTCATATAGAAATGTAACAACAGGTGATTTTACGAAAATTGATTGATGAACCCTTGATATCCTTTTGTGCCTTTTAATATATTCAAATCCAGAAAGATCGAGGTCTAGATAGTCTCTAAATCTCTTGTCTCCAACCAGGATTATTCTGTTCTCTTTTGATAAGAGTGCGTATTTTTTGTTGCTTGTTATCTTTGGCAGTTGCTTTTTTAGATATTCCTTGAGCACCTCTAATTCTCCAGCTGGTGCAACTTTTAACAAGTATTTAATTAAAAGGTCGTCGCGATATAGATAATTTTCTATAAGATTTGTGCATGAATTGAAAAGACGCTCCATCTCTAAGCTTGTTTGTCTTTTTAGAATATGGATGGCAAAATAGGACGTTACTAAAAATAAAATTGCCAGAGATGCAATTCCAAGTAGCCAAATAATAAGTTTTATTTTTTTTATAATGGAAGGAGGTTGCGACATAAGATTTTAAAAAATCCTTCTGACTAGTACAAACTTTCTATTTTGTGCCTTTATTAGGTAAATTGGCCTTATGACATCTCCAAATCTATTAAACTTTACCTCTCCTAACAAAAAATTAAATCGTTGCCTTAAAAGTTCTTTTTTTAGGCAATAGACATCTGTGGGATCGGAGCAAGATTTCATTACTTGAGAAATTATCTTAACAGCCTCAAAGGCCCTAGCAGATTTGGGTGTGGGTTCCCTTCCGAATTTAGCCCTTAAACTTCTTGAAAAAGCCTCAAAAAGCTTATCCTTATAAAAAGGCTTTAGAAACGTTACAATCTCTAGACCATCTACAGCTCTACTTCCATATTCAAAAAGTCTAGGACCTTGGGACCAAAGCGTTGCAAAAAAACGGCCATTGTAACCCTTTTGCCTCAACTTTTGGGCAAAAATCCCTGTGGCCTTTACCTCTGTTAAAAAAACAACTGCTTGTGGACCATAGGCCAATACCTCTTCGACCTTTTGAGTATAATCAACACCTTCTTTGGTATTTATCTGAACCTCAAAATATTTACCCTTGAAATTTCTTTTGATCTCCTTTTCAAGGTCTTTACAAAAACTAGAATTTGACATGTCCATAATAAAAAGAAGGCTCTTCAGTCCATCTTCCTCAAAAAGTTTTCCAAAGGCCTTTCCATACAATACGTTATCAACTGATGTCCTGAAAAAAAGATCATCTTTTTTTGACAGCTTTGTGGTGGCTGTATAAGCAGTAAAAAGTATTCGTTTTTTTTCCATAACCAATGGGTAGGCAATTAGGGTATTTTGTGAATAGGTATGTCCTATGATAACAGGGCACCCCTTGGAAATTAACCTTTCATCAGCCTCAAGTATCCCTTCCTTAGTGTTCTTATCATCTTCTACCAAAAGCTCTAAAGGCCTTCCATTTATTCCACCTGCCTCATTGATTTCATTTACCCCAAGCCTTGCTCCAGCCTCTATATCTTCAGCAGGAGTTCCGCTGTAACCGCTTAAATTGATTGACAGACCTAATGGGATTGGAGATCTATGGCCACATCCAATAAATGAGGATAAAATTAAAAAAGCTCCTATAAAAAAGAGCCATATGGTGGATCTTAACAATTTCTTGTGCATATTTTCTCCTTTTTAAAAGTTATCGGACTTGCCTTTTATTTTTTTAACTTTCGTTAAGCATTGATATCCATTCCCGTCCAGGAAATCCTAGAGAAAAGGTGGCAATATCAATTGCCTCCTTAAGACAGCCTTTTGCATCCTTCCCATTCAAAAGCCCGTTTATAAAGCCGGCATCAAAGGCATCTCCTGCCCCGGTGTTATCAACAACTTTCTTGACCTCTTTTGCTGGAGAAAAAATTTCCCCTTTTTGGCTAAGTATCTTTGCCCCCTTTCTTCCCATCTTTTCTATAATAACTGGTAAAGAAAGATCGTTAAAAAGAGCAAATCTATTAAAGGCCTTTTCTGACAACCCTGTTGATACCAGATTTTTATCAAAAATATTTTCTTCACCAAAAAACTCTTTCATTTCAAAGTCTGTCAAAAACAAAAGGGCTGTTTTTTCAAAAAGCCTTCTTATCCTTGAAATACCCATTTTGGCATAGACCTCACCTGGATCAAAGCTGGTAATGGCCTTTTCTGGAAGTATATCTAAAAGAAGAGATTGAATTTGAGGTCCTTCATTAAAAGCAAGGGATGAAAAATGAAAAAGATCGCATTCATTAAAGACTTCATGGAGAAGCCCTTTTTCAGGCAAATAAAAATCTCCAGGTATTACTACCATTGCTCTATCCCTGGTCTTTTCGTCTATTACAATGAGGCATATGGAGCTTCTTCCTCTTTTAACAATAAGTTCCTTGGAAACACCTTTCATCGATTCAAGTAAAAATTCCCCTTCTTCATCTTCTCCAATACTTCCGACAAAAAAACACTCGTGCCCCAGAGCAGCCAGGGCACAAATGGTATTTGCAGCCGAACCTCCTCCGCTTTTTGAAAGCAATCTGCCCCTTTCCTTCAATATTTCAAAAATGCCTCTGGACTCTTTGTGGCTCATGACCATTTCTCTGCCAGGGCTTAAACCTATTTTAAAAAGCCCAGTAGATTCTAAGTCCTCAACTTGATAAATAATATCAAAGTTCATGGCACCGTTTCCTACAATTAACATCAGGTCCTCCAAGTTATTTTTAAAACTAAAATATTTAATGCGTATGCTTGGGACAGGAATAGTTTAAAAAAAAATTTTTTCAATAGTTTTCAACAAGCTTTTTCAGCAAAAATCTTGAAAAAACACCAAATTAGCCATTTTTAACCCAAAAAATTCACCTTTTACCCAATTTTATTGACAAAAATTGTCCCTTGACAGAAATATCTTATTCCCAATATAGTGGGATGAAGTGGTATAAAGTGGGGAAAAGGGGGGAATGAATGTTTCGTGGCAAATCGACCCATAATCTTGACGCCAAGGGTCGATTAAGCATTCCTGCCCGTTTTAAAGATGTCTTAAAGACTAGATATGATAACAAGCTCATTGTTACCAATCTTCCTACTTATTTGGCTGCATATCCTATTGAAGAATGGAAACAGATTGAAGAACAATTTGCAAAGTTTAGATTTGGCCCCCCTAAAGTCTTGGCCTTTAAAAGGTATCTTTTGGGAGCAGCAGTCGAGTGCTCTCTTGATGGACAAGGCAGGATTCTGATTCCTGCTGATTTGAGGCAAGAAGCTCAAATAAAAAAAGAGGTCGTCTTGGTGGGTATGCATAACTATTTTGAAATCTGGAGTAAGGACCTATTAGATCAAGAAACAAACGATACAAGGGAAAACTTCGATGCCATTAGCAATGATATTATCAAAGAATACGGCATTGGACTCTACTAACCCCAAGGAGATTCACCTACCTGTCCTTTTAAATGAGGTCTTAGAGTTTCTTAAACTTAGGGAAGGTGGTGTATATCTTGATGCAACCCTTGGACTTGGTGGGCACAGTGAAGCCATTATAAAAAAATGCCCGAACATTTCTCTTTTGATTGGCCTTGACTGGGATGAAGAGGCCCTAGAGCTTGCAGCCAAAAGGCTAAAACCCCTTTCCCCAAAAGCCCACCTTTACAGAACTAATTTCAAGGACATGGACCTTGTTTTGGAAGAAGAAGGACTAAAGGGTGTAGATGGAATCCTCATGGATCTTGGCCTTTCTTCTTATCAACTAGACCTTAGTGGTAGAGGCTTTAGCTTTATGAGGGATGAACCACTAGATATGAGAATGGATAGAACTGAAACAGTCCTTGCTTCAGACATGATAAACAATCTTCCAGAAGAACGTTTAGCAGAACTCATCCATATCTACGGAGAAGAACCTTGGTCAAAAAGGATTGCTAGAGCCATAGTTAAATGTAGGACTGAAAAGCCAATCTTATCCACCCTTGAGCTGGCTAACATTATCAAAAAGGCAATTCCAAGACGTTTTCATCCTAAAAAAATACATCCAGCCACAAGGACATTTCAGGCCATCAGGATTGCCATAAACAGGGAATTTGAAAATCTTACCACTGCCTTAAAAAAGGCAAAAAAATGCCTTAATCCAGGAGGAAGGTTATTGGTAATATCCTTTCATTCTCTTGAAGATAGAATCGTCAAACATTTCTTTCAGAATTCAGAAAATATAAACATTATTACCAAAAAGCCATTAAGGCCTAAGAAAGAAGAAATAAATAAAAACCCTAGGGCAAGAAGTGCCAAACTAAGGGTTGCAGAAAAGGCTTTTTAAAAAGTGGAGGTGGGCCATGACCACTAGGACAGCAACTATAAGAATGCCTCACAAAAACTCTTATACAAAGAAAGCAACACTTAAGGACAAATTTAGTATTGGAGAATTTGTGGCCTTTGATTCCTTAAAGGGAATAATCTCCATTGTACTTTTGATAACCTTTCTCTTTCTTTCGGGCTATACCACCTATGAGGTCAAGGCAGTGGCAGATGACATAAAAAAGATAGAGACGGAATATATCAAAATAAAAGATGAAAATATGGGCCTTAAGGCCAAGTTTTCTAAGGCTACCAATGACAAGGAATTGATCCAGATTGGAAAACGTCTAGGCCTTAGACCACCAGAAAAAAAACAAATAATAACATTATCAGAATAGCCATGAAAAAACAGTTTGTCAGGGGCGGGACTTACAACAAAGGAGATAGGGAGTATAAGAAAAGATGGCCTTACTACACACTCTTAATAGGCACTCTTTTCTTTATAGGCCTGGTCATTTCAGGCTGTTTCGGGGAGAGGGTTTCTGATAAAAAACCCATTGCCAGTTCAGCTCTTGCCCCTGGCAGTCCTTTCTACAGAGTTGATCCTCAAAAGAGACTTCTTTCACGAAAAAGTATTGTTGACCGAACAGGTACTATTCTTGCGATCTCAGAAAGGGATAAATATGGCAATCCCAAAAGGGTCTATCCCTACGGTGAAATGGCAAGAGAACTTTTGGGCTTTGTAGATGGGTATGGACGTGGCCTTGAAGGGATTGAATACGTTTATGATGATCTGTTATCTCCAATTGAGCCCCAAAAAAATCAGATGCCGGTTGTCCTTTCCCTTGAAAAAAATCTCCAAGAAGAATGTCAGCTAAATCTCAACTGGCAAATAAGGCGTCTTAAGGCCAAAAAGGGAAGTATTATTTTAATGGATTTAAAAACAGGAAATATTCTTGCCATGGCAAATAAGGCATCCCAAGATGGTGAAAAGATTATTGCTATAAAGGAGACCATTAATCCTTGGCCATTAATTTACTGCCTTAGCCTTTTACAAAACATAGAGGAGCAAACACTCCAAGAACAAAGGGAAAACAAAGAAAAAAGTGTACTTAATGAAAATAAAATAAAAAGTCTCAAAACTGTAAGATGGCACTGGCATCTTTTTAAAGAGGATTCTGGAGTCTGGACGAGAGTAAAAGAAGAACATTTTGAAAACCTATCACTCACTTCAAATACCCTTTCAACCCTTATTGCACTTGGCCTTGGTCAAAAGACCGGCATAGACCTTCCAGATGAAAATCAGGGGACATTACCAATGATTCTTTCCGATAACATGACTCAAATCCTTGACTCACAGGCCGAGGCAACCCCATTGCAACTCCTTTTTGCCTTCTCAAGACTTGTTGCCAATAAAAATATAGAAAGACCAAGTCTTCTTCTTTCAAAAAGTGCAAATGAGAAAACAAAAGAAAGGGTAATCTTTGATGAAAATACCCACAAAAAACTTTTAGAATTAATTGGCGACACCTCCGGTCCTTCGGTCGCTTCTTTTTTGAAAAAGGGAGAAGGTTTTCAAGTAATTGGTCTTGGATTCTGGCCAAAGAAAAATCCAAAGGTAGTATATATTTCCTGTCTTTTTGACGCAAAACTTAGACCTGATAGAAGAAGAGGAACACTCGGCAGAATGGTCCATCTGGCAAGGATGGGAGCAGGTGCCATTAATAAACGATTTCAATTTGAAGATGATGTAAGCCTTGCTCTTAAAAGACCCTTTTATAAAAAGGCAAAAATCCCAAGCTCAAACAAGATGCCTGACCTTATAGGGCTTTCAATGAGAAGTGCCATTGAAATGATGGAGCAGATGGGTGTTACTCCAAAGATATCTGGGAAAGGAACTGTAAAGGCTCAATTCCCAAAGCCTGGCAAAAGAATTTCCAAGGAAAAGGGCTGTTTAATTATTTGTGAAAGTTGATTCCTAACCTGTTAAAATTCTTTTTTAAAAGATGCTCATTAGAGAACTTTTTGACGAAATAATACAGGAAATCCATTCTGTTAACTGGTCAGATGCCATTGATATATCATCCCTTTCTCTTGATTCAAAAAAGGTCAAAAAAGGGGGGCTTTTTATAGCCCTTCCTGGTACAAGGACCCATGGATGCGATTATATAAAAGAGGCCATTAAAAATGGCGCAGCAGCCATACTTTGCCCCTTTGATTGCATGGAAAGGCTAAGCGCTGATGTACCAAAAGAAGTACCTTTAATTTTTTCAAAAGACATCCATGAATGTGGTGGCAAGGTTGTTTCAAAATTTTTTGGAAACGTGAGCTCCAAACTTTCCATAATAGGAATCACTGGAACCAATGGAAAGACAACCAGTGCATTTTTAATAGATTCCATTTTAAGATGTTCTGGTAAAAGGACTGCCATCTCAGGAACCATATTTCAGGAAATAGCCGGTAAAAGAGAAAAGGCCACTCTTACCACTCCGGATTTAATCTCCTTTCACTCTTTTTTAAAAAAGGCCTTTGATGCTGGGGTTACCCATGTAATTTCTGAAGTATCCTCCCACGCCCTTTCCCAGGGAAGGGTCTTTGGAGTAAATTTTAAAAGTGTATTATTCACAAATTTAAGCCATGATCATCTAGACTATCACAAGACCCTTGAAGATTATTTTCATTCAAAAAAGAAACTTTTTACAACTCTTAATCCTGAAAAATCGGTAATTAACATTGATGATCCCTTTGGGAAAAGACTTCTAAAAGAAGCTAAAGGAGAAATTATAACCTACGGCCTTAAGGAAAAGGCCGATGTATTTCCAATTAACTATTCAACTGATCTTAATGGAATAAAGGCCAGGTTCTCTGCCTTTGGGACAAGTTTTTCAATAAAATCACATTTAATCGGTAATTTTAATATTTATAACATCCTTGGTGCCATTGGTGTTACAAAAGGTCTTGGTATATCCAATGAAGATATAGCCAAGGGAATAGAAGCATTAAAAAATGTTAAAGGGCGCTTAGAACCTTTATTTATCAAGGGAATTTATGGATTTGTTGACTATGCCCACACCCCGGATGCCCTTAAAAATGTTCTCCTTACCCTTAAGGCAATAAGGGAAAAGCGAATCATCACCATAGTCGGCTGCGGAGGAGATCGAGACAGGTCCAAAAGGCCTGAGATGGGAAAAATTGCAGCCAAACATTCTGACCTTGCAATCATTACTTCAGATAATCCCAGAAATGAAGACCCTCGATCAATTATAAAAGAGATGTTAAAAGGGGTTTCTGCAAACCTAAAGGGAAAGACAAGGGTCATAGTAAGACGGGATAATGCAATAAGGTTTGCAAGTCAAATAGCTAAAAAAGGTGACATTATTCTTTTGGCTGGTAAAGGCCACGAAGACTACCAGATAATTGGAAACGAAAGACTTTCCTTTGACGATAAAATCCACCTTGAGAATGCACTTTCCGAAAAAAAATTTTTTGGAAATGAAGTTCAGCCAACCATTTATCTTTTAAAAGAGGCCATAGGCGGAAAACTTATAAATGGAAAAGATGAAATACTTGAAAGGCAATTTTTATCTGTATCAACAGATTCCAGAAATGTAGAAAAGGGGGCAGTTTTTTTTGCCCTAAGGGGTGAGCGCTTTGATGGTCATGACTTTTTGGATGAAGTGTGGGAAAAGGGGGCCATTTGTGCAGTAGTTGATAAAAAAAGGGATTTTTCTTCCCCGTCTGAACTTCCCCTCATTAAGGTCCAAGATACCCTTTTTGCGCTTGGGGATCTTGCCAGATGGTATCTTGAGTTTTTAGGTGTTAAAACCATTGGCATTACAGGAAGCTGCGGTAAAACCACCACCAAAGAACTTTTGAAGGCTGTTCTTTCAAAAAAATTTAATGTCAAAGCCACTTCTGGAAACTTTAATAATCTTATAGGCCTTCCTTTAACTGTCCTTGGACTAAGGCCTGGAGTTGAGTGGGCCATTTTGGAAATGGGAACAAATCTTCCTGGTGAAATTAAAAGGCTTTGTGAAATAGCAAGGCCAGAGGTAGGCATTATCACCTGTATAAAACCTGTCCACCTTGAAGGCCTTAAGACAGTTGAAAATATTGCCCTTGAAAAGGGCTTTTTGTTTGAATCCCTGCCAGAAGACGGAATTGCCATATTGAATGCAGACGATGAGCTTTTGATAAAAAATGCCAAAAGATTAAAGACAAAAAAGATATACACTTACGGTATTTCTGAAAAATCGGCAAAGAAGTGTATTTCCCTCTCTCACATCTATGCAAAAGAATGGACTGAAAGGAAAGAAGGCCTTGAAATCAAAGTTGTCATAGATGGCCAGGATTACAAATTTACATCTCCACTTATTGGAAGCTTTAACATTTCAAATATCCTTTCTGCAATTTCCTGTGGAATAGCCCTTAATGTTCCAGTTGACAAGATCAAAGAGGCCGTGGCGGAAACAGGTGCAATTTCAGGAAGGATGAATATAGAAAAGTTTTCTTCTGGTTGGATAATTCTGGATGACTCCTATAATGCAAATCCGGCCTCCATGAAGGCAGCATTGGAGTTTTTAAAGAAAAACTTCCCTAATGAGAAAAAAAATCTCATTCTTGGTGATATGCTCGAATTGGGAAAAGATGCGGAAAAATTCCACATTGAAATTGGTAAGGTCAGCAGCACACTTTCACCATCCATATTAATTGCAATTGGAAATCTTTCTAAAAAAATAGCCCAAGGGGCAGTGGAATCGGGCCTTACTCCAAAGAAAATAAAAACCTTTAGGACATGGCAGGACGCCCTTGAATTTTTAAAGGCTGATAACAGACTTTTTTTTAATGGTTCCAAAAGGGTTGTGCTCTTAAAGGGTTCAAGGGGGGTCAGCCTTGACAGGCTCAAAGAATTCATCGAAAAAAGGATTGGAGAGGATTTTTAATGCTTTTTCACCTCCTCTATCCACTCCATAACCTATTATCCTTTTTTAATGTCTTTAGATACATAACATTTAGGACCATATATGCGGCAGTAACCGCCCTTGCCATTACCCTTTTTCTGGGACCCTGGTTTATAAAAAAGATAAAGAAACTTCAGTTTGGTCAGGTTGTAAGGGATGATGGCCCCAAGAGCCACCTAAAAAAAACAGGAACTCCAAGCATGGGAGGGATATTGATAAACTATGCTATAGCCACCTCAACCCTCCTTTGGGCAGACCTAACCAACCTCTTTATCTGGATCGCTCTAATTATACTTTTGGGTTTTTCATCAATTGGATTTGTAGATGACTGGCTAAAGATTAGGCACAAAAATCCTAAGGGACTCAAGGGCCGCTGGAAGCTCTTTATCCAGGCCACCCTTGTCGGCCTTTGCTCACTAGTTCTTGTAATAAGTGGGCATTGGGATACGCATTTAAGTGTTCCCTTTTTTAAAAATCTTCATCCTGATCTTGGACTTTTCTATATAGTTTTTGCATACCTTGTAATTGCAGGCGCTTCAAATGCAGTAAATCTAACTGATGGCCTCGACGGTCTTGCTACTGGTCCATTTGTAGTTTCTTCAGCAGTTTATACGCTTTTTTGCTACTTAGCTGGTCATTCAAAGCTTGCTCATTACCTTCAGATACCCTATGTCCCAGGGGTTGGGGAGCTTTCAATCTTTTGTGGAGCCATGGTTGGAGCCGGTCTTGGTTTCTTGTGGTATAACACCTACCCTGCTGAAATCTTTATGGGAGATGTTGGATCACTCGCAATGGGTGGGGCATTGGGAGCTGTAGCCCTTATGTCAAAACAAGAAATTCTACTTGCAATAGTTGGCGGGATATTCGTAGCCGAGGCCCTTTCTGTAATGATGCAAGTTGGATATTTCAAAATAACAAAGGGGAAGAGAATATTTAGAATGGCCCCTTTACATCACCATTTTGAAATGATGGGCTGGCCAGAGCCAAAGGTTATAGTGAGATTTTGGATAATCTCGGTACTTCTTGGCCTTCTGGCCATAAGCACCCTGAAACTTAGATAACACATGGAATATTTCAGAGATAAAAAGATTTGTGTACTTGGAATGGGTGTTTCTGGAAAAGCTGCTGCAAAGTGGCTATTCGAAAAGGGGGCAAATCTTTTACTTGCTGACGACCTTCCGGTTGACAAGTGGGATAAGGGAATTCATCCTCTTTTAAACGCAAAAAATGTATTTTTTAAATGTTCTGATGAAATAGAAAAAGAAGATATAGAAGGTCTTGACCTTATTGTAGTTAGTCCAGGAATTCCCAAAAAGCACAAGGTCCTTTCACTTTCAAAGGAATTTTCCATTCCCCACGTGGGAGATCTCTATCTGGCAGCATCCCTTTGGAAAGGCCCATTAATTGGAATAACCGGAACAAACGGAAAGACCACAACCACCCTTTTAACCCTACATCTTTTAAAAGAAGGAGGCTTAGATGCGATCTGTGCTGGAAACATCAGCCCACCTCTTTTTGACCTAATGGACAAAAATTCTGAAAAAACAATCGCGGTACTGGAAATAAGTAGCTTCCAACTGGAATATTTTAATAAAGACTTTGATTGGTTTGAACATCCTTTTTTTAATGTTGCCGTATGCCTCAACATTGCCACTGATCACTTGGATAGACACAAAGATCTTGGAGATTATAAAAAGGCCAAGTTGAACCTTTTTAAATTTCAAGAAAAAGCCCACACCGCAATTATTGGAAGGGGCATTAAGGAAGACGAAATAAACATCCCTTCAAAAAATGTCTTTTATCTAGAAGATATCATAAATGGAAAGGAAAAACGGACTCTGGAAATCCTTTTTAAAGGCAAAAAGATATCCCTTGACATTTCAAAATGGGGTCTTAAGGGACGCCATAACCTTGATAACCTGACATCTTCCATAATTTCTGCCCTCACTCTTGGTGCATCTAAGAAAGCAATTTTAGAGGGCATATCAAACTTTAAAGCGCCAAGTCACAGAATGGAATTTTTGGCAGAGATTGATGGGATAAAATTCATTGATGATTCAAAGGCCACTAATATACATGCTCTAAAAGCTGCTCTAAGAGCCATAAATTCCGGTCTTATCCTTATATTAGGAGGGCTTGGTAAAGGCGAAAACTTTGAAGATTTAGCTTATTTTTTAAAGAAAAACGGAGTAGCAAAAAGAGTAAGAGGGGCTGTTTATATAGGAAAAGAGGGCTCAAGGATAAAAAATATTTTAAAGGGCATTATCCCAAGAGATGTTGTCATACATGATGATAAAGGGGATATTGTGATGAAAAAGGCGGTAATAGCTGCAAGGGAGATGGCAAAAGAAGGAGACACAGTTCTTTTAAGCCCTGCATGTGCAAGTTTCGACCTTTTTTCCAGTTACAAGGAAAGAGGCGAAATTTTCAAAAGGGAAGTTTTCGCCTTAAAAAACAGCTAAAATGAAAGAGACCTTTAAAATAGCCATTGCCGGAGGTGGAACAGGAGGGCACATATTTCCAGGTCTTTCAATACTTGAAGAGCTTTCAAAACTTAAAAAAATAGAAACGCTTTGGATTGGAACGGGAAGACCAGTAGAAAAAAAAATTCTTATGGAAAAAGATCTCATTTATAGGGTTATTGAGGTGAAGCCCATTAAGGGTGGTAGCTTTTTAAAGGCACTTAGTGCTCTTTTGGGCCTGCCTGTTCCCATCATTAAATCAATCAAACTCTTGCGGCAGTTTAAACCACATGTTGTCCTGGGTGTTGGCGGATATGTTTCAGGGCCTGTTCTTGTGGCCTCAAAATTTCTCAAGATACCTTCTGCCATACATGAGCAAAACACCTTGCCAGGGCTGACAAATAGAATATCAGCCCGATTTGCAGATAAGATTTTTATTAGTTTTAAGACCTCTTATAAATTCTTTGAGCCAAAAAAGACCGAATACCTTGGAAACCCGGTAAGGCGGGAAAT
>WFZZ01000013.1 GCA_015489315.1 Deltaproteobacteria bacterium
AAGATTCTTTTTTAATTGAATTAAAAGATATCTCATTTTCTTATCCAAATAGCGGAAGGGTGCTTTCCTCTTTAGATTTTTCCCTTAAAAAGGGTGAGCGTTTGGCAATTATTGGTGGAAATGGGGCTGGGAAAACAACCCTTTTTCATATCATGCTTGGCCTTTTAAGGCCCCAGACTGGAACAATCAGAATATTTGGAAAAACAGTTTTAAAAGAGGCTGACTTTTTTGAGCCAAGATTAAAGATTGGGCTTCTTTTTCAAGACCCAGATGACCAGTTGTTTTCACCCTCAGTTTTGGAAGACGTTGCCTTTGGACCGTTAAACCAGGGCCTTTCCCATAAAGAGGCAAGGGATATTGCCAGAAAGACCCTGAGCGAGCTTGGTATTCTTCATCTTGAAAGAAGGGTTCCTTATGAGCTTTCAGGTGGGGAAAAGCGACTGGTTGCCCTTGCAACGGTCCTTTCCATGAGACCAAGGGTGCTTCTTTTGGATGAGCCGACAGTAGGCCTAGAAAAAAGGGCGCTTGAGCGTCTTTTGAGGATTTTAAAAAACTATCCCTTGGAAGCCCTCTTGGTTATCACCCATCTTCCCCACCTTCTTTCTGAGATTCTAAATGGTTGTCTTTTTCTTGAAGATGGGAGGCTTCATCCCGTTTCTCTTTCAAAAGTTCAAGATGTGCCTTTTGCTCTTCCATACTAGCCTTGGCTGCAACCAGCCTGTCCTGAGTTGAGGGGTTGGAGGGGGCAAGGGCAGCACGCTTGACTGTCTCCATCTTTCTGATTGTGGCCTCTGGGTCTTTTTCTGGCGAGGTATCGATATGAACTTCACCTGCAATTGCATAACGTTTTCCATCAGGCCCGGTTTGATAGGTGTAGGTCGGACCTCCTGTTATATAAGGGCCTCCTGCTGCCATGTGGGCCCTTTCATGCTGTCTAACTTCCCTGTCCCTTGTTTTTAGTTTCTGAATTATTAAGAGGGCATCTTTTGAAAGGGTGAGTTTATCATCATATATCTTTTTATTTTTATCCTGTTTATTTATACCGTCTGCGGCCTTATCAAGGGTATTTTGATTAGAAGACAAATCTTTTTTATTTACATAGTTTGTTTGTTCACCACTTGGACCGGTTAACCCCAAAAAGATGCCATTTATATTCATATCTTTAGTAAAAGATTTTCAAATAGTTAAAAAACTTATTCTAATTATCGGAAAATAAGTCCCATATAATTAATCTTGTGCAAGAATAAAAAATTGCTGTCTAAAAAAAGACAGTTCTTAAATCTTTTGCACTTCCTTAAAGTTCATGCTAAAAGGTTTGAAATTTCTAAGGCCCTTCCAACAGAAAAAATATGGAAGAAAAGGAAAAGAGGCAGAAAAAAAAGCTCAATGAGCTTCAGGCCACAGCCATTTGTGGTAATGATATTACATCTTCTGTCCTTTATGTTTCTGCTCTGTCAATAGTGGCCTCAGGAAAATACGCCTGGATTGCCCTTTTGATAGTTGCAGGTGTCCTTTATCTTTTTAGAAAGATTTATGGTGAGGTTGTAGGTGCTTTACCGCTAAATGGTGGGGCATATAATGCCCTTTTAAATACCACTAGTAAGCGTTTAGCATCTCTAGCGGCAAGCCTTACCCTTTTGTCCTATATTGCCACATCTGTCATCTCTGCCACAGAGGCCATGCATTATCTTCATAGCGTTTATCCCGCACTTCCAATAATAGGTGCGACTATTGTTCTTTTGGCCTTTTTTATGGGCCTTACAATACTTGGTATTGGTGAATCTGCTGCAGTTGCCGTTTTGATATTTCTTTTTCACTTGGCCACCCTTTCAATCCTTGCTGGTTTTATAATCTTTCATCTTTATGAAAATGGACTTGATATATTTTGGCAGAATTGGCATGCCCCTACACCCCACGGGAATATGGCAGAAGATCTATTCTGGGGCTTTTCTTCAGCAATGCTTGGTATTTCAGGCTTTGAAAGCTCTGCAAACTTTGTGGAAGAACAGCAGAGGGGGGTATTTCCAAAGACACTGAGAAATATGTGGATAGCAGTAAGCATCTTTAATCCCCTCATGGCCTTTTTGGCCTTATCCCTTGTTCCTGTTGATGTCGTGCCAAGTCACATGGCCAATCTCCTTTCCTACATGGCAGAGATTAGCGGTGGTAAATTGCTTGCAACAATTGTATCCATTGATGCAGCTGTTGTTTTAAGTGGTGCTGTTTTAACATCCTATGTAGGAGTATCAGGGCTTGTTGAACGAATCACCCTTGATAGAATATTTCCTGCCTTTTTCCTCAAAAAAAACAGAAGGGGCAGTTCATACAGAATAATTATTGCCTTTTTCCTCCTTTGTGTATCAATCTTGTTCATAACAAAGGGTCACGTTGAAGTCCTTGCTGGCGTATATACAATATCTTTTCTATCAGTAATGGCCCTTTTTGCAGTTGGAAATATCCTTCTCAAGATTAAAAGGCGCTCTCTTCCAAGGCCTGAAAGGGCAGGGTGGCTGTCTGTTTTTACAGCCCTTATTGCTGTCTTAGTGGCCCTTCTTGGAAATATCATTAAACCTCCAGAACCAGGGCAGCCGGCAAATATAGTAGTCTTTGCAGAGTATTTTATCCCAACTATTATACTTGTTGCCATAATGCTAAATAGGATTGCCCTTTTGGAGATTCTTCTTTCCTTTATAGAGCTTATGTTTGTCCCCATATTAAAATTTGTAACAAAGGTTAATCAAAAGATTTTTGAAACAATTGATAGAATTCAGTCCCAGGAGTTTGTTTTTTTTACAAGGGGTGACAATATCGCAAACCTAAATAAGGTGCTTTTGTATATAAGAGACAATGAACATACCAAAAAGCTTAAGATAGTTACGGTTTACGAGCAGGAAGACAAGGAACTTTTGGAAAGGTTAGAACAAGATATTGAATTTTTGAAAAGGGAATATCCTGAAATAGAAATAGAATTTGTCAAGATAAAGGGGAAATTTACGCCTGAATTAATCAGAAAACTTTCAAAGAAATGGGGAATACCAATAAACTTTATGTTTATTGGCTCCCCTGGGGATCATTTTCCTTATAGAATCGAAGAGCTTGGAGGCGTAAGACTCATAATTTAGCCCTTTTCCTTTAAAGTTCGTAAAGTGTTTCGTCAACCTGAGGTGGAAGATATTTTCTTTTAAGTCCTTTAATTCCCTTTTTGGTCATGAGATTTGAAAATATGTCTTCATCGTCAAATACATCCCCCATCTCTTCCTCTATCTTTTCAGGGTCTTCACCAGCCTCCATACGCCTAATTGCTTCATCTATAGAGCCTCCAACCTCAAGTCCCATGGAGTCAAAAAGTTTTCTCATGAATTTGGCTGCCTGACGTGGATCATTTTCATCTATATTTTCTGCTTCCGAGGCCATTGACATCATAGCCCTTTCAAGCTTGGATTCATCAATATCACCAAGAGGACCCATATCATTTTCTTCAGAAAGGTTTTTGGAAATGGAAAAGATGGACATCTTTTTTTCCAGTTCTGGCTTCCCGCACCTGGGACAAGCGGGCCTTTTTTCAACATTTATTCTCCTTGAAAAGAAATTGAATATCATATGGCAATCTTCACAATAAAATTCATAGATGGGCATGTTCTCACCTCCGCTATATCCTTGGCCAGAATTTTTTTAAAATTAGTTACTAACCTTGCTATCTTCAATAAAAAACCTGTTTTTTTATATGCCATTTAACTTTTTTTCTTTGTAATTTTTTCAAAAACAAATTAGAATAACATTGCCATCCAAAGGAAGCGTTTGATCAAGTGCAATGGAGGGTGGGGTTCCAAACTTTATTGCCCTTATAATCAACCTTTCCTTGGAAAATTTTTAGTTTTTGAAAGGAGTTTTTTTAAATGGCAGAAGGTAAGGTTAAATGGTTTAATGACAAAAAGGGTTACGGTTTTATTGAAATTGAAGGTGAATCCGATGTCTTTGTGCATTATTCAGGCATAAAGGCAGAGGGTTTTAAGTCATTAAAGGAGGGAGAATCTGTTACCTTTGATATAGAGGAGACCAGCAGGGGACCTCAGGCCGTTAATGTCCAAAAGGTCTAATTTATAAAATAACTTATTAGAAGTAAGGGCGCCTTAAGGCGCCTTTTTTATTTCATTTTTTATGGCCTAAATTTGGTATAATAATAATTTGCAGCTATTTCCTGCTCTTTTTTGACTTCTCTGTGTATTATTCCATAGTCTTCAATTATGATGTCAACAATTCTTTTGTCCAGTTGGTTGCTTTTTACTTGATCCAAAAGGATCTTTTTTATGCTCTTATATGAAAGTCCATCTCTATAGGGCCTGTTTTCTGCTATTGCAACAAAGATATCCGCAACAGTCATAATCCTTGTGCCGATATTGAGTTTTCCCTCACCAAGTTTAAATGGATATCCGCTGCCATCTAGCTTTTCATGATGAAAGGCAGCCCATTCTGCTATCTGATCTAGCCCTCCAATGGAATTTAAGACAGTGTAAGTATGATAGGTATGCTGTTTTATTATGGCAAACTCTTCCTTGCTAAGTGGGCCTGTTTTTTCCAAAATGGAATTTGGTACTGCAAGCTTTCCAAGGTCATGAAGATTTCCGGCAATTTCCATAAGTTCTACTTCGTGATCGGTCAATCCAAAAATTTGGGAAAGAAGAGAGGCACATTTGGCAACTCCTGTAGAATGTGTTGCCGTGAATCTTGAGCGAAAGTCAATAATACTTCTCATTACAAGGGATACTTGATATATGGGTTCTATGGATATTTCCTTGGTTTTAAATGGGCCATGGCGAAGAAGAATAGAATAGAGCCTTGGAGAAACTATATCAAGCCAAAATTCTTCCCTTTTGGCAACATCCATGAATGTATCAATAATTTCAGGATGGACTTCGCGATTTGAAACTGTCTTTATTGCCTTTTTAAGGTCTTCTACTTGATGAAGAATGTATTCTTTTCTGTTTATAAGCCTTTCAACCAGGTCTGCCAAAAAGACAATTTGGGACTCATGAACATAATTTTTGTCAATATTTTCTTCCCATTCACTCCAAGGCTTATGATGGTTTCTGATTATATCAGCACCAGGTTCAAATAAAGGTGAAAGCCTGCAAATTGCCTCACCAAGTTTACAATGGGTATCGAGATTGTTTTCATAAGAATTAAGTAGCTTTATTTTCTCTTCTATAGAGAGTGCACCCACATCATGGAAGAGGGCACTTAAAAAGACCCTTTCAATTTGATCGGCTTTCAATCTAGCATTTTGGGCTATCTGCCAGGATATATAAGCAGTCCTCATCTGGTGAGATGCAATCCTGGGGTTGGCAAGGTCTATTGCATCAGAAAGAGATAGATAAAGATTTCCTAAATTGACTTTAATCTCATTTATCATATATGGCCTTTTTGATTTTTATTCTTTTTATCGACTATTGTTAGCAATAATCCAAAGAAAAAGGCCAAATAAAAAAGGCTGCCAATAGGCAGCCTCAAATTTTTTATTCATTCAATACTGCCTTTTTAAATTCATCAAGACCAATTCTATCAATCATCCTTCCCAAACGTTCAGCCTTTTTTCCGTTTTCTTTGTAGAAATTTATTATCCTTTCAGTAAGCTCGAGGGCTTCCTCGTCTGTAAGGTCCTTTGCAATGGTGTCTGCTAGTCTTGGCCTTGATGCAGCATTCCCTCCAGCTACTACTGTCCAGCCCTTTCTTTTTCCTATAAAACCAAGGTCCTTTACACTGGTTTCAGCACATTGGTTAATACAACCTGAAACCCCAATCTTAAACTTATTTGGAAGACTTAGACCATGATAGCGTTTATCAAGCTCTAAACCTAAGGCAATTGAATCTTGAACTCCGTATTTGCAAAGCCTTTTTCCAGGACAGGCCTTGATGCTTCTTACACATAGGCCAACTGCAGAGCCTGGATCCATACCAAGGTCTTTCCAGGCATTCTCCAAATCCTCTTTTTTAAAACCAACAAGGGCGATTCGGCATGCACTGGTAAGTTTAACCGTTTTAATATCATATTTTTCACAAATATCTGCTATGGTTCTAAGTTGTTCTGGAGTGATTAGGCCAAGAGGAATATGTGGAACTATGGCATAGCTTTCTTTATCACGTTGTAAAACAGTTCCTTTTTCTGCGTTTTTTGGCATATCTTTCCTCCTTTCAATTAAAAGGATAAATTATATAAATTTAGTCTTATATATAAAAATGTTTATTTGAATGTCAAGTCTTTTGGAATAAACGGATAAAAAAAGAAAGCTTAAGAAATTGGGAAAAGCAGCTTGCTTTACCTATTAGTTTGCTTTTGTGGGAAGTTTAATGGTAAAGATGGTACCTTTTCCTGGTTTGGTATCAACTTCAATTTCACCGCCATGTTTTTCAACTATTACGCTTCTTGATATGGCAAGTCCTTGACCTGAGCCCCTCCCAACCTCTTTTGTAGTAAAAAATGGATCAAAGATTCTATTTAAAATCTCTTTTGGGATACCTATTCCAGTATCAGATATTTTTATAATGGCAAAGCCATTATTGTGCCTTGTCTTAATGGTAATCTTTCCCTTTACTTCACCCTTCTTGTTGCCAATCTTATCTTCAATAGCATGGACTGCATTTACGATCATATTCAATACGACCTGTCCAATTTCATCGGCTAGACAAGGGACCATGGGGAGGTCTGGATCAAGGTCCTTTTCAAGGTTAGCCACATACTTCCACTCATTTTTGGATATAGTTATGGTATTTTCTATTATACGATTAAGATCATTGGGCTCTTTTGCCCTTGAGGCCGGATGTGAAAATTCCTTCATGGCCCTTACGATATGAGAGACCTTATCTATTCCTTCAAGGGATTGTGAAATTGCAAGTGGGACTTCTTTTTTTAGATAATCAAGGTCA
Organism: Deltaproteobacteria bacterium; assembly: GCA_015489315.1. GTDB lineage: Bacteria > Desulfobacterota > Dissulfuribacteria > Dissulfuribacterales > QOAL01 > JAADCZ01. The sequence continues at coordinate 6,922 of WFZZ01000013.1, forward strand.
ACTTCATCTACTTTTTCTTCTATTTCTCCTATAATTTTTTTAACATCCTCACCTTTCTTATTTTTTTCAAGAAGTCCTTCATAGTTGGTTAAAACTTGTAATATGTCATCAAAGCCATCCTTTAAAAAGTCCAGATTGGAGCGAACGTATTGTATGGGTGTGTTTATTTCATGAGCAATGCCTGCTGCAAGTTCTCCTACTGCTTCAAGTTTTTGAGCATGCATGAGTTTTGCGTGCATCTTATCCCTTTCCCTTTCTGCCTTTTTTCTAAAGGTAATGTCACTTACAATATGGACAGTACCGATAACCGTGCCATCTGGATCCCTATATGGAACAGTACGGATTTCAAAAAACTTATCTCCTTTTTCATCATAGATTTCCACCTTGTGAGGCCTTCCATCCTTTAGTGTAGCAACATGAGGGCAAAATGAAGGAGGTCTTTCTGTCTGGTGAATATATTTATAACATGGTTGGCCAATTGCCTCTTCAAAGGGGACGCCCATGGCCTTTATCATTGCTTTATTACATCTAATAACCCTTTGTTCCACATCAATCAGTGCTATTAAATCAGGTAGGGCATCTACTGCACTTTCCCATTCTCTTTTGGCCTGACTGATAAGGTTTATTAACATCCTTTGCTGCTTTAAAAGTTCCTCAAGTTTTTTGCACTTATCTTGTTCTTCCTGGAGCCTTTTTTGAATATCTTCTAGGAGGTCTTTTTGAGCCATTTTTCATAGCCTCTTAAAGGGATAGTTGTAATTTATTGAAACACAGATGGGCTTTTGTCTCTTATTACATCGACCTATTTGTGAAAAAACTTGATAGTATTGGGTAAGAGAAAGAATAAAGGAAATTACTCTTTGCTATTTAAAAGGAATAAAGTAAAGTTTTAAAATTGGTACAGAGGGTCTTTTTAATCTGTTTTTAAGTTCTCCATTAAATGACAGAAAGGATATTTAAGTGAAAAGAGAAAATATTCCATGTGATTTTACTATCTTTGGAGTCCTGGGTGATCTTTCGAGAAGAAAGCTATTGCCAGCACTCTATCATCTAGAAAAAGAAGGGCTCATCCATAAAGGGACAAGAATTATTGGAGTTGCAAGAAGGGCAATTGGCCTTGATAAGTTTAAAGACAATGTCAATTCTGCACTTAATAAATTCGTAAAGGAAGATCTTGATGAAGAAACTGTAAAAAGACTCCTTTCACGGTTAACTTATTGTTTGATAAATCTAGATAAGCCAGAGGAATATAAGGCTTTAAAGGATATTTTAGATAAAAAGAGGGTTTTTATTAGCTATTTTTCGGTAGCTCCTTCCCTTTTTGAGACAATCTGCGAAGGACTAAACTACGCTTGCCTCATATCTTCCACTGCCAGGGTTGTCCTTGAAAAACCCATTGGACAAGACCTTGCATCATCCTTGGAAATCAATGACATGGTGGCAAGGTTTTTTAATGAGGATCAAGTTTACAGGATAGATCACTATCTTGGCAAGGAGACGGTCCTTAATCTCATTGCCTTGCGCTTTGCCAATTCCATTTTTACCACCAATTGGGATCACAACTCCATTGACCATGTTCAGATTACTGTAGCAGAGCAGGTGGGCATAGAAGGGAGATGGGGCTATTTTGATAAGTCAGGCCAGCTAAGGGACATGGTTCAAAATCACCTCATGCAGATTTTAACCCTTATTGCCATGGAGCCACCTGTTAATCTTGATGGTGAAAGTTTAAGGGCTGAAAAACTTAAAGTGATGAAGGCTCTTAGGCCAATTACAGATGAAAACGTGGACGATAGGGTGGTTAGAGGGCAGTATGGACCAGGATACATCAAGGGAAGAAAGGTCCCTGGATATCTCGAAGAAGAAGGGGCTAATCCCAATTCCACAACCGAGACCTTTGTTGCCATAAGGGTTGATATTGATAACTGGAGGTGGGCAGATGTTCCCTTTTACCTCAGGACTGGAAAGGCAATGGCTACAAAGCATTCAGAGGTTGTCATTAATTTTAAGGCCTTGCCCCACAATATTTTCCACGATTCCTATAAAAAGCTGCCACCAAATAAACTCATTATTAAGCTTGAGCCTGATGAAGGAGTTGAAATTGAGGTCCTTAACAAGGTTCCTGGGATTGGAGAGGGAGTCTCACTTCAAAGGACAATGCTTGATCTAAGTTTTTCCCAAGCCTTTAAGGGAAAGAGGATTGCAGATGCCTATGAAAGACTTCTTCTTGAGATAATGAAGGGAGACCAGGCCCTTTTTGTACATAGAGATGAGGTCGAGCTATCTTGGAAGTGGATAGATTCCATCCAGAAGGCATGGAAAAGGGCCAATAGTCCTTTAAGGTCATATCCTGCTGGAAGCTGGGGGCCTGTGGCATCGGTTGCCCTTCTTGCAAGGGATGGAAGGGAATGGGAAGATGCATAGGCTTAGGGAGTTTAATGACCCAATTGAGATGGCCGAGGAAGCGGCTAAAAGGGTGGCTGGGCTTTTATATTCTGCCATAAAAAAGGATGGCAGAGCTAGCCTTGCCGTATCAGGTGGAAGGACTCCAAAACTCTTTTTTGAAGCCCTATCTCAAAAGGACATCCCTTGGGAGAAAGTTGAAATAATTTTAGTTGATGAAAGATGGGTAGATACTTATAGCAAAGACTCCAACGAAAGGCTTGTAAAGGAGTACCTTTTAAAAAATCTGGCAAAGTCAGCGAGATTTATTGGTCTTAAAACAAAAGCCTTAAGTGCAAAGGACGGAACCTTTGAGATGAACTCAAAGATCACCCCTTTAAAATGGCCCCTTGATTGTGTCGTTCTCGGCATGGGTGATGATGGTCATACGGCATCTCTTTTTCCAGGAACAGATCTTTCTTCCCTTTTAAATAAACATGCCCCAGGGCCATATATTCCTTCATGGGCCCCCTATCCACCAAGAGAAAGGGTAACATTGGCTCCAAAAGAGATAATTAATGCCCATGCAATTGTCCTTCTTTTGATTGGGGATAAGAAAAAAGAGGTCTTTTCAAAGGCCCTTTTTGGAAAGGACTTAGAAGAGATGCCCATTAGGCTTGTTTTGGAAAAAGAGGTCTCTTTGGAGGTGTTTTGGGCAAAAGATGCCCAAACTATTTAGATATTTTGTTTAAATTTTTCTTTCAAAATAGATAAACCACAAAAAGCTCAACATTGGCTTTTTAGTTTCTAGAAAGTGCAATAAAACCGATTTTAGTCATAAAAACAGTCGATTTTGTCTAAAATTTAAAGATATTAATGGTTATTTATAGAGAGTTAATGTTTTTAAAAGGGATAACAACAAAATGAACAAAAAGATAAAGAAGGTAACCGATAGAATAATTGAAAGAAGCAGAGAAACTAGAAAAAGGTATCTTGAAGGGATTGAATATGTTATTTCATCAAAAAAGGGACCATTTAGATTTGAACTTCCCCTAAGCAGCCTTGCCCATGAGCTTGCAGCCTCTCTAGATGAGGAAAAGGAGCGTCTAAAAAGAGAGGATATTCCAAATATAGCGATTATCTCTACATACAATGACCTAGTTTCTGCCCATGAGCCATTAAAGTCCTTTCCTAAAGTCATCAAAGGGGCCATTGGAGAAAGAGGTGGTGTTTGTCAGTTTGCAGGTGGAGTCCCTGCCATGTGTGATGGCATCACACAGGGGTGTGAGGGCATGGAGTTAAGTCTCATGAGCAGGGATGTGATTGCAATGTCAACTGCAATAGCCCTTTGCCACAATTGTTTTGATGGAGCACTTCTTTTAGGGGTCTGTGATAAGATCATGCCAGGTCTTTTAATGGGTGCACTTCAATTTGGGCATCTACCAATGATCCTTGTCCCAGGAGGTCCAATGACCTCAGGTCTTCCAAACAGGGAAAAGGCAAAGGCCCGGGAGCTTTTTGCAATTGGAAAGATCGATAAAAAGGAGATGCTTGAATATGAGCTAAGGGCCTATCATAGCCCCGGAACCTGCACCTTTTATGGAACTGCAAATTCAAACCAGTTAATGGCAGAAATGCTAGGACTCCACCTTCCAGGGGCTTCCTTTGTCAATGCCTTAACACCCTTACGTGATGCCCTGACAAAGGAGGCGGCAAAAAGGGTCCTTGAGCTAACGCATCTAAATGACAGTTATACACCCATAGGGAAAGTAGTAAGTGAAAAGGCAATAGTAAATGCCATTGTGGGTCTTATGGCAACAGGTGGTTCAACCAATGAAACCATGCACCTTGTCGCAATAGCAAGGGCTGCTGGTATCATACTTGACTGGGAGGACTTTTCAGACCTATCCGATGAGGTCCCCTTGATATGCCGCATTTATCCAAATGGACCAGAGGATATTAACGCCTTTCAACAAGCAGGCGGGATGGCCTTTTTGTTTAAAGAGCTTTCTAAAAGTGGACTTTTACATGAAGACTGTCTAACTGTCTATGGAAGGGGGATAGATAATTACCTACAAGAACCAGTTATTAAAGATGGCCAACTTTCTTATGAACAAGGTCCCAGAGAGTCCCAAAATACCTCTGTCTTAACTACTGTATCAAAGCCCTTTGATAGGTTTGGTGGCCTAAAGGTCCTTAAGGGAAATCTTGGTCAGGCGATAATGAAGATATCTGCCCTAAAGGACAAGGAGGAGACCTTTTTGGAAGAAAAGGCCCTAATCTTTGAAAGTCAGGACGAGCTTGAAAAGGCCTTTAATGAAGGAAGGCTTTTTAGGGACTTTATTGCAGTTGTGAGGTTTCAGGGGCCAAAAGCAAATGGAATGCCAGAGCTTCATAAGCTAATTACCTTTTTATCCATTGTAATGGACAAAGGCTTTAAATGCGGACTAGTCACTGATGGAAGGCTTTCAGGGGCCTCGGGAAAGGTTCCCTTTGCAATACATTTGACCCCTGAAGCTGAGACTGGTGGCCCAATTGCAAGGCTTAGAGATGGAGATGTGATCAGAATGGATGCAAAAAATGGGATCCTTGACTGCCTCATTGACATAAAGGAACTCATGGAAAGAGAGCCTGCCAGAAGGAGAGATGAAAAAAAGGGGCCTGACCTTGGAAGGTCAATCTTTTCAGTCCTTCGTAAAAATCTTTCTGGGGCTAGCAAGGGTGCAAGCGCTATTTTCCATGAATAAGAAATAAAAGGAGAATGTATGTCTAATTTAAAGCCCATAGATGTTCTTAAAAAAGGCCCAATTATACCAGTAATTGTGATTGACAAAGAAGATGACGCCCTTTTTCTGGCAGAAGCCCTATTAAAAGGTGGAATTCATGTCCTTGAAATCACTCTTAGGACCGATACAGCCCTTTCTGCTATTAAAAGGATAGCAAGTAAGTTTCCGGACCTTCTTGTTGGTGCAGGCACGGTCCTGAGACCAGATGATCTTTTAAGGGTTAGAGATAACCTCGGGGTTTTTGCCATAAGCCCAGGGATTACACCAACCCTTTTAGAAAGCTCTAAATGGGAAGAATTTCCCCTTTTACCAGGTATTTCTACTCCTTCAGAACTAATGATGGGGCTTGATTTTGGCTTTTCAGAGTTCAAGTTCTTTCCTGCAGAAGCAGCAGGTGGCCTCCCCATGCTAAAGGCCCTTTCAGGCCCCTTCCCAGATGTTCGTTTTTGTCCAACTGGCGGAATAAATGAGGGAAATTATCTTGATTATCTTTCACTTAAAAACTGCCTTTCAGTAGGAGGCTCATGGATCTGTCCAAGATCCCTGATTCGAGAAAGGAAATGGGATGAAATTACCTCCCTTTGTAAAAATTCTCTTAAAAGGTCTTAAAAGGTATAGAGATGAAAAATCTTAAGGAGATTCTTTCGAAAAAGACAAAAGTCGTTTGTACCATCGGCCCTTCTTCTGAATCGGTTGAGTGCATAAAAGAGCTCATCAAGGCAGGGATGAATGTGGCAAGACTCAATTTTTCCCACGGTGATTTTGACTATCATGCCCTTCTCATAAAAAGGATAAGAGAGGCAGAAAGGGAAACGGGTGTTCCTGTTGCTATTATGGCTGACCTTCCAGGGCCAAAGATGAGGATAGGGGTATTTAAAAAGGAGCCTGTCCATTTGAAAAAGGGAGACACCTTCATTCTTACAACAAAGGATATTTTGGGTGATGAAAAGAGGGTCTCCATAACCATGAAGGAGCTTCCCCCTGCAGTAAGCCCAGGGAACCTATTGTATTTATCAGACGGGATTATTGAGCTTAAAGTCCTTGAGACATCGGATACTGACATAAAATGCCAGGTAATTGTGGGGGGAGAGCTTAGATCCAAAAAGGGGCTTAACATTCCTGGTATAGACCTTGGAAAAAGCGCCTTTACAAAAAGGGACAGGGAATGCCTTGAGTTTGCCCTAAAAGAGGGGGTGGATGCAGTAAGTCAATCCTTTGTTGGGAGTGAAGATGATATCAGGGATGTAAGGGCCTTTTGTAAAGGGCTTGGACGAAATCCTTTTTTAATATCGAAGATTGAGCGCCTTAAGGCCATTGACCGGATAGATGAGATAATTTCCGCCTCTGACGGAATCATGGTGGCAAGGGGGGATTTGGGGGTTGAGGTCCCAATAGAGGAGATTGCAGTTTTACAAAAATATATCACAAGGCGTGCCCTTCTTCAGGCAAAACCAGTTATTACTGCAACACAGATGCTTGAATCCATGACCAAAAACAGGCGGCCAACAAGGGCAGAGGCCACGGATGTGGCAAATGCAATCCTTGATGGAACAGACGCAGTGATGCTTTCAGAAGAGTCTGCAACAGGGAATTTTCCGGTAGATGCTGCAAGGATGCTTTCTAAGATTGCAGTGGCCATTGAGAAGTATATCCCCAGGGACTTTTTTAAGGGCTTATTATCCGAAAGATCCTGTGATGATGAAAGGAAAAGGGTAGTGGACCTTATGGCCCAGGGTGTCAATAAAATGATTGATGAGCTCGATGTTGCTGGCCTCTTTTGTCCTACAGAGACAGGAAGGACCGCAAGGGTATTTACTTCCTATAGGTTTCCTTGCTGGATAGTTACTGCAAACACATCAAAAAAGACTCAGAGGGAATTACTTTTCTCCTATGGAGTAGTGCCTTTTTATTTTGAAAAGAGACCTGAAAGGTGGGTAACTTCAGTTAAAGATACCCTTTTTGCCCTGAGGCTTACGGGCAGTTTTGCGATTATGACCGAAGGTCCTTCAAGGCTTCACCCCAAAAAGGACCACAGGCTTGAAATTGTAAGTTTAAAAAAGGAGTAATGCATGAAAAAAAAGAAAAAGGAAACCAAAAAGGAAAGGGAACTTATTAACGAGCTAAAAAGGGCCTTTACCTACAATCTTTTTTATCGACAAGGAAAGGTACCAGAGACGGCCTCCATGAAGGATTTTTACATGGCAGTGGCCTATACTGTAAAGGACAGGATGCAGAACCTTTACATAAATACAGCAGAAGAGCTTGACTCTCACGATTACAAAATCGTCTCATATCTTTCAGCCGAATTCCTTATGGGGCCACATCTAGAAAATAACCTTATAAATCTTGGTCTTTATGATGCAGTAAGTAAGGCCCTTGAAGAAGTTGGCCTTACCATGAAGGAAATTGCAGAAGAAGAGCCTGAACCTGGGCTTGGGAACGGAGGCCTTGGAAGGCTTGCTGCCTGTTATCTTGATTCCCTTTCAACTACACAGGTTTTGGCCATAGGATACGGCATAAGATATGAACATGGCATGTTTCATCAGGTGTTTGAAAACGGGTGGCAAAAGGAGCTAAGCGACCAGTGGCTTCATTACGGAAACCCCTGGGAGATAAAAAAGCCAGGGGTCCGGTTTAGAATCGGCTTTGGAGGAAGGACCGAAAGTTATAGGGATGATTTTGGAAATATGCGTATGCGCTGGATTCCCGCCCGCACCGTAAAGGCAGTTGCCTATGACACGCCCATCCCAGGCTATAGGGTCAATAACTGTAATCTCTTGAGGCTTTGGAGCGCAGAGGCAGAAGAAAGCTTTGACTTTGAGGAATTTAATGTTGGAGATTATTTTGGCGCCATTGAAAAAAAGGTAGAAGCAGAAAATATCACCAAGGTCCTTTATCCCAATGACGAACAGTTCCAGGGGAAAAGGCTTAGGCTTGAACAGCAGTATTTCTTTGTTTCTGCCTCCTTGCAGGACATGATAAGGATTCATCTATGCATTCACGATAGCCTTTCAAATTTCCCTGATTATTTTGCAGTCCAATTAAATGATACCCATCCGGCAGTTGCAGTTCCAGAGCTCATGAGGCTTTTAATGGATGAGCACGGTTATGGCTGGGATGAGGCATGGGATATCACCCAAAAGACACTTTCCTATACAAACCACACCCTTTTGCCAGAGGCCCTAGAAAAATGGCCCATTGGGCTTTTTGGATGCCTTTTGCCAAGGCACCTCGAGATAATCTATGAGATAAATCGAAGATTCTTGGATGATGTTAAAAAACGCTTTCCAGGGGATGCGGAAAGGCTAAGACGCATGTCCCTTATCGATGAAGAGGGTGAGAGATACGTGAGAATGGCAAACCTTGCCTGTGTTGGAGGCCATGCAATAAATGGAGTTGCAGCCCTTCATACAAAGCTTTTGAAGGAACATACCCTGAGGGACTTTGAAGAGATGTGGCCTGGAAAGATAAAAAATATCACAAACGGGGTTACACCAAGGCGATGGATGGTGGTTTCAAATCCAAGGCTTAGCAATCTAATTACAGAGACAATTGGCCCTGACTGGATAACAGACCTTTTTAAGCTAAGGGCACTCGAAAAGTTTGCAGATGACCCTTCCTTTAGGGAAAAATGGTATGACGTGCAGAGGAAAAACAAAGAAGATGTTGCAAAGATGGCCAAAGTGGATGGAATTAAACTTGACCCAGAATCCCTTTTTGACTGCCAGGTAAAAAGGATCCATGAATATAAAAGACAGCATCTAAATGTCTTACATATTATCACACTTTATAACAGGCTCAGGGAAAATAAGAACCTTGACATTGTTCCAAGAACCTTTGTCTTTGGCGGAAAGGCAGCCCCAGGATATTTCATGGCCAAACTCATCATCAAACTCATTAACTCTGTGGCCGAGGTGATTAACAATGACCCAATTATAAAGGGGCGTTTAAACGTAATTTTTATTCCAAATTACAATGTAAAGACTGGGCATATAGTCTATCCAATGGCAGATCTTTCCGAGCAGATATCCCTTGCAGGAAAGGAGGCATCAGGCACTGGAAACATGAAATTTTCCATGAATGGCGCCCTTACCATTGGCACCCTTGATGGGGCAAATGTGGAGATAAGGGAAGAGGTTGGTCCTGAAAACTTCTTTCTTTTTGGCATGACGGTTGAGGAGGTGATGGATTTAAAGAAAAGGGGATACAATCCAAGGAAATATTATGAAGAAAACCCTGAGCTTCAAGCAGCCATTGACCTTATAAGCTCAGGGCACTTTTCAAATGGAGACAAGGAGCTTTTTAGACCCCTTGTTGACTCCCTTCTTTTTCATGACGAGTATATGCTCCTTGCAGACTATGATTCCTATATTAAATGCCAGGAAGAGGTTTCAAGGACCTTTCTTGACAGGGACAAGTGGATAAAGATGTCCATCCTTAACAGTGCCAGAATGGGGAAATTTTCCTCAGATAGAGCAATAAAGGAATATTGTAAAGAAATTTGGGATGCCAAACCCCACCCTGTAAAACTTAGATGGGAAAAGATTCCTGAAGAAGGGATAGTATTCAGGAAAAAATAAAAAATGGAAAGGGCAGGTCAGAACCTGCCCTCTACTATTGGATATTTGATATCTCCTCAAGGTGTTTTCTGGCCCAGTCAATGGTTGGATCCAGTTCTAGGGCCATCTGGTACCACTTTTTTGCCACAGGGAAAAGGCCAAGTTTTCTGAGGTTACTTCCTATATTTGCATAGTCTATGGCAGAATTTGGGTCAATGGAAATGGCCTTTTCAAAGCACTCTATGGCCTCAAGGTATTTGCCTTTTTGATAGAGACAGTTTCCAAGAAGGTTATGTATCTCTTTAAGGCTATCATCAAGCTCTCTCGCCCTTTTAAGGTTTTTAATTGCCTCATCAATTCTTCCGGCAATCCTCAAGGAGTTTCCAAGGTTACAGTAAATACTCGGAAGCTCCCTTTGGGGCGGATTAAGCTCAAGGGCCCTATTGAAAAATCCTATTGCCCCTTCATGGTCACCAAGCTCTGTTGATATATGTCCCAGATAAAAATTTATATCATAGCGATTGGGATAGAGGTCATTTAGGGCCAAAAGATGCACCATTGCCTGTATAGGTTCCAGTATGCCTTGAGTGGAAATTAGTTTTGCAAGATGAAAAGGAAGCTCCAAATTTATTGTTCGATCTCTAAAGTGGTTACCTGGAATTATGGCATAAACCGCTGGAATGCCAAGTTCCTCATGGGTAATGTCAATTAGATAAAGGGGCATCCCCGCATCTCTAAGCCTTTTTGAAAGGGCGAAAATCTCTTCCTTAAAATTTTTGGATGAGCAGTCTGGAAGATCAGAAAGGGGGATTACATTTTTTGAATCAAGGACATATTCGGCCTCCTCCAATGTGGCAAATTTTGGTAGTCCACTTTCAAGGTATTTGCCATCTGTGTCAAAGTCTCCGGCAAGTTGTGCAACTTCTGTTAAGGCCCTTATTGCAGCCCTGACTGGGCTAGTGGAGGTCCCGGCAGTATAGACAATCTCACTTCTTTCTGGATAGGTGCTTGGATCCCAGGCGATGGCCCCAACTGTCGGTATTCCTGTATCAAGGGAGAAGTCCTTTAGGACCACCTTACAGCCAAGGTCTTTAAATTTTTGGATGAGTTCATTAAGCTCCTTGTCTTTTATGCTCTCAAGGTCTATCGTTGGTGTCCTTAGCCTTTCATAGCTAATGACAGAAGAGACATGTCTTTCAACAACTTCACATATTGCCTGAACAGTAGCCTCTTCAAGGCTATTTCCAGCAGCAGATCCATTATATTCATTTATTGGCCAGTGCCAGGAAAGTGGGATATTGGCCTTCCTGTTTTCTGTAACATATAGTCCCTCGGTCCATTTATGGGGAAAAGTCTCCAAAAAGTTTCTTTCCTCAGTCTTGATATTTTTTACATGAATGGCCTTTAACTGATGTTCTATGGGTAACTTAAAATCAGGTGTTTCACTATAGGACCGGACTTCAAATTCCTGTCTTTTTATAAATTCAAAAAGGCTGAATCTTTCCACAAGTTCCATTAGGGCGCTTGCCTTTGCCTGGGCCTTTGTGACACCCTTTCCCATCTGTTTTTTTGTGCCAGTAACTAAAGCGCCATTTGTATCATATTCGCTTATATAGACGGGTATGCCAAGCCTTCCTTTATCAATCCTTTTAATACCTTTTAAAACAGGTCTGCTGAGGCTTTCAAGGCGTTTAATAGCCCAGTCAATGGTATCCTCCGGGTCATTTACTTTATCAAAAGAAAGCCCACTTTCTTTGAATGAATCCTTTAACTCCATTTTAAACAATCACTCCAAAAAACTATTTATAGTTTTTACAAACGGCTTCAATGATTTCTTCAGCCTTATACCAATCAGCCTGATCAGCCCCTGGTTCCATGCCTCTTCGTTCATACAAGGTATGAGCAACTGCTGCAACCCATTTTTCTCTTGCCTCTTCCTTTGAGCTATCTAAAAATAAAATCTTGGTAAGTTTTGTTCCTGGTGCTCCCTGGATCTGGAGTCCTATAACAGGATTTTCTGCCTCTTCATCCCTTATGATATAGATTGCCCTTGGGACATCTACTGCATGGGCAAGGTGAACAAGATTATCAGGGTCAGTGGTTCCAAGAAAAATTTCAACCCTTTTGGATTTTTCATCATAATCTACCCCCAAAAGAGGCATCCCATGGTCTCCAACAATAAAGTCATCTCCAATTTTTACCAAAACCCTCCTATATTGATTCATTAGGTTAAAATCCTTCAAAAACTGTTTCCAATCCTTTTTAAGTATCCGTGTCTTTTTCTCTGACATTTCAAAACCTCCAATATTTTATTTTTAAATTGTTAAAATGGTTTAATTTAAGCTAAACATACTGATGTTGGGTGTCAAAAAATGTTTTGGATTATCTCATTTCTCCTCCTTAAGGCCTTGAAAGGAAATGGCGACCCTGATTTGAAAAGAATTCTTGGTACCAATGGTGGATATAGTTTAATTTCTTCTTTTATGCAATTCAAATACACCTTGTCCTGTATAAAAGAAGCAGAAATAGACTGGACTACTCTATTTTACATTGGTTAAGAGGGATAATTGTGAAGTGAACGCATTTAAAATCCCATCCATGGTGGCCTTTTCCAAATTTTTAAAAAATGGCTACTATCCGAATAAATTTTACTAGAGACAGTAACCTTCCATTTTTTAATGGTACAATCATATCTTACAGGGATATAAATTGGTCATTTTACATACATCAATGCATGTTAGGCGAAACTTTTGTAGATCAGTTTGTTTGGTGTCAACATAACTTTTGTGGGGATAGTTTTATTTTTTGCACTTACTTTTATTTTTATATTTTAAAATATTGTAGGCCAAGGCCCGGTATGGGTTAAAACCCGCCGGGCCTTGTCATGTTTATCTTTTTTCACAGGCGAACCAGTTGTCACCGCGTCCTTTGAAGCTCTTTATTTTTTTATAACCAATACCACAACCTACATGAGTGGAACACTTTGCGCACCTAGGCTTATTATTATTACACCATATCTCACATGCTTCTTTATTGGCCTGGGAGCTTGCCTTTCTGCATGCATACCAGTTTTCGCCTCTGCCCCCAAAAGTCTTCATGGCTATTTGGCCTCTCCCACAGCCTCTTTTGGACTGACATTCCACGCACGGGGGCTTATGTTCATTGCACCAATCTTTGCACTCGTACATGTTTTTTTCAGAATTTCTGCCATATTGATTTTTCCCACATGCATGCCAGTTGGTGCCATATCCAGTCCAGCTTTTAATTTTTTTCATTCCAGTGCCGCAACCAATGTTTTTAGAGCAATAGACGCATTCAGGTTTGTGGGCATCGCACCATTTCTTGCAATTTTCGTGGTTTTTATTTGATGCTCGCTCCCGGCTGCTTTGCCCCTTTTTTCTACATGCATGCCAGTTGGTGCCGTAACCGGTCCAACTTTTTATTGGTCTATATCCCGGTCCACAGCCAGCTCTGGTGTCACACTTGACACAGCCTTTGTCAGCCCGATGTTGTCTGCACCAGGATTCGCAGTCCTGTCTATTTTTTTCTGAGGCATCTGATCTCTGCGTATTCCTTTTGGCACAGGCATACCAGTTTTTCCCTGCTTCTTTCCAGCTCTTTATCGGTCTATATCCTGGTCCGCATCCGGCAAGATGTGAACACATCCTGCATCCTTTTTCTATTCCTTCAGCACTTTTACACCAGTCCTTGCAGGCAGCCTCATTGGCATTTGCAGCTTCAGGAAGAGGCGTGTCGCTGATATCAATAAGAAATGCTGAGCCCGAAGAATAGACATTACCCGTATTTCTGCCCCTTTCTCTCACAGTGATCCATCTTGTCTTACCGGCTCCCCATCCGAGATTGACATAATATTCCACGTCAAGGTCGCGCCACCTGCCTCTCACCTTTTCCTGCCTTATCCTTGCCTTTTCTACAACGACATAGTGGTCAAAAATTCCACGCCCTTTATGATTTATGAGTAAAATGACAGGCTTGTCAGCATCTAGATACCGCTTAATGTGCTTAAATTTATTGAATTCCGTCCCGTTTATCTTAAAGCACCTGGAATATCTGTATCCCCTTTTTTTTGCGTATTCTATCCCTTGGCACATTTTGGTTGACAATGTCCTTCCCCACGTGGTGCTGCCCGTTTGTCCATGAGTTGTCTCGGTATGGTATGCCACTTCACCTTCAGTTCGCATTTGTTCTGGATTATTATCTCCACCGTAAACTGCAGTATAATCAGGTGTTGTATCAAAAAGATTTCTTTTCCCTTTGAATTCATACCAATAGGCATACAATATCGTCCATGAAGTGGGACCGCATCCAATTGGATGATAATGGTCTATCAAGTGTTGGTACCATTGGGGAGTATGTTGTCCGGTGGAGAGAGTGTGGGTCAAACTTGCCTCTCTCACATATCTGTATTCACCCGCCCAGGCATAGTGAATACTCATACATATAAAAAATACTAGAAATGTCCCTGTGATGATTTTATTTGAATTTATAATTAAATTTATTTTTGGCATTTTGTTCTCCTAATCTTCTGAAAAATTATTTCTATCTGATCCATTGGTCCCTTTTTAAGGCCACTCAACTGAAATGAAGTTTAAGCTTTAATGGAACCTGCTTTTTTCAGTTTCTAAGGATACAAAACTTCATGAATTAATTTCCCCCTTTTGTTTTAAAAGGGTTTAAAAAAACAATCTCTTCACACCATTTTTTTGACCATATACCACCCCCTTTCCAAAGGAGTCAAAAATCAGTTTCATGATTTTTGCTGATGCTTCTGGTGAGTATTTGAATTATTTCTGCACATCTACTT
>WFZZ01000014.1 GCA_015489315.1 Deltaproteobacteria bacterium
GCCTCATGGGACATGTCCACGTCTGGCACATGGGCCTCCAGTTCTGGAATGGCGTGGATTACACCTTTATCAGCAAGCATAAGGCCCTGGCATTCAAGGTGTGCCTTTATTTCGGGTGCCTTTCCTATGAGATGGCCGCGTGCAACAACGGTTCCGCCATAGGAAATGGTCCTGGAGATGATCTCCCCTCTTGTTTCAGGGGCCTCAAGGACTATCCTTGAGCCTGTGTCGAGATGGGAGCCGTCTGGTGCAACAAGCACAGAATTGAATCTGGCAATGGCCCCTCTTCCCTTTAAGAAACAGGTTGGAAAGGTCTGGATCGATTTTACGCCTTTTAGGCTTACATAGTTTGAGAGAAAGGTCCCGCCTTCTTCAACTGCTATTGCAGACCTTGGACGCACATAGACTTCGTCTGCCCAGTTGTGGATCATGGTGAACATGAGCTTTGCACCCTTTTTGACAAAAAACTCTGAAATGCCAATGTGAAGCCCGGACGTAAGGTGCGGGTGAGTTGTGCATCCAGTAATGATGTGAAGCTCTGAGCCTTCTTCTGCTATGACAATATTATGAACCCTTTGGGCAACATCGTCATTTCTAATGTAAAGACAGGTCTGTAAAGGATAGATGATCTTTTCTCCTGCCTTGGCCCTTATGAAATAGCCGTTATCAAGATGCTCTTTAGTCTCTTTTGTAAATGCATCCTTGTTGGGATCAATAAGGGTCCACATATACTCCTTTAGGCCATCATATCTTTTCATGGCCTCTTTAATTGGAAGGAGCTCAACCCCTTTTACGTTGCAATCACATGAGACAACTCCGCAATTTGTCTGAAGATAGGTCCCAAGGCGGTTTTTTGCCTCAATGTCAACACCTGCCTTTTTGAGGCGTTCTATCTCTTCTCTTTCAAGTTCAGATATGTCCTTGGGTGCCTCTACTTGGTCGGCAGGTTTAAATTTCTTTAATAGTTCCTGATCACTTAAGGTTGTTTGTGTATTTTCTAAAACAGACATTTTGCACACTCCTCGTATCCATGTTTCTGGATGCCTTCAAAGATATCAATTGGGTTGCCGTGGCAAACCAACTTTCCATCCAGCATCACATGGCCCTTGTCTGCAGTGACATAATTAAGGATAAAGCCTGTGTGGGTAATTATAAGCCCTGACTTTTTCCGGTTTCTGTGTTTATCCTTTTCAAGTAGCCTTCTAATCATGTCACCAATTACGTTCAGGTTTTCAACATCAACACCAGATTCTGGCTCATCCAGCAAGGTGAGGTCGGGATTTTGCGAAAGAAGCTGTAAAAGCTCTGACTTTTTTATCTCTCCACCAGAAAATCCAAGGTTCACTTCCCTGTCAAGAAATGCCTCAAAGCCATATTCAACTGCAAGTTGAACTCCATAATCACTACCATTTCCACAGAGTTTAAGCATGTCTCTAAGTTTAACGCCTCTAAGGGTTGGAGGCCTTTGAAAGGAAAGACCCAGCCCCAGTTTTGCCCTTTCATTAAGGGGCATATTGGTGATATCTACGCCCTTAAAGGTTATTTTACCATGTTTTACCTGATATCCTTCAAAACCCATTATGGTCATAAGCAAGGTGGTCTTGCCTGACCCGTTTCTGCCAAAAAGACAGTGGGTTTCGCCTGTTCCTATTTCTAGGTCAATGCCACGCAAAACTTCTTTTCCGTGGACATCTACCCACAGATCTTCTATTCGAAGCATAATTCCTCCTTATTTTTCAAAAAGGCCTGGACACTAAAGTTATTATGCCCCAAAACTTGGGGCCACAAACCTAGGCTCAACTAAAACCGGACGAGCCACCGCATCCACCAGAGCCAAAGGAGCCACCTGAAGAAAAGGAGCCACCCATCCCGGACATACAAGAAAAGGTGGAAAACTGCTTGGTGACATCCTCAGAACCACAGGCAGGGCATTTTACGTCCTTTACCCCAGCGACTGAAAGAACAAATTTTTCAAATTTGTTTTGACACTTGTTGCAGATAAATTCATATATGGGCATAGTGCATCACCTCACTTTTTGCTATTATGTTTTCGTCTAAAAATATATTTTTTATAATTATTAAATAAAACAAATATGATAAAAACTATCCTTTTTATACTCTTTACTCTAATCTTTAATTTATATTAGTCAAGTGACAAACAGGAGGAAAACATTGAAAACAGTCGATGAACTAAAATTAATCATTTCTCCAGAGGAAATTCAAGCCAAGATTGAAAAGCTAGGTAAAGAAATTACAAGGGATTATGAAAATAAGAAACTCGTTGTGATTGGAATATTGAAAGGCGCTTTTATATTCATGGCGGACCTTGTTCGTGCAATTGACCTTCCCATTGAGATAGATTTTGTCAGGCTCCAAAGCTACGGCTCAAGAACCGAATCATCAGGCCAGATATCCATTACCAAGGACGTAGAACTTTCCCTTAAGGACAAACACGTGCTTGTGGTGGAGGATATAATCGATACAGGTTATACCCTCCAGTATTTAAAGGAGATTTTGTCCCTTCATAAGACGGCATCTGTTAAGATCTGTTGCCTGATTGACAAAAAGGAAAGAAGGGAAGTCGAGATAGATGCAGACTACGTGGGCTTTGAAGTTGAAAGGGGTTTCCTTGTAGGCTACGGGCTTGATTATGATGAAAAATATAGAAACCTTCCTGGTGTCTATCACTTAAACCCAGGCTATGAGCCAAAGGGATTTATCCCCTCTGACAGGTGAGCCTTTTATTTTTTAGATGGCAATAGCAACGAACAGATAAAGAATCTTATCTCATGTGATTTGGCAAAAAGGTCACAAGCTCAGGAAAAACGATAAGTAAAACTATACATATCAAGAACGTTGGAATGAAATAGCATACTCCCTTAAAGACCGTTTCAAGGGGGACGTCATTTGCAGAACCTGCAACAACAAAGGTATTTATGCCAACAGGCGGTGTGATGGCCCCAAGGGTTGTAATGATAGTTATAAGTATGGAAAACCAGATGGGATCATAGCCAAGCCTTTCA
Source organism: Deltaproteobacteria bacterium (assembly GCA_015489315.1). GTDB lineage: Bacteria > Desulfobacterota > Dissulfuribacteria > Dissulfuribacterales > QOAL01 > JAADCZ01. Next base: position 3,024 of record WFZZ01000014.1, read on the forward strand.
GCAACAGGGAAGAATATGGGGATGGTTATCATCAAAAGGCCAAGGGCATCCATTATGGCACCACCCACAATATAGATAATCAGCATAAAGACTAACACTAGAAAGGGAGGAAGATTCAGGGAGGTGACAAAACCTGCTGCCTCAAAGGGCAGTCTTGTTATGGCCATAAATTTTCCAAATATCACTGCCCCTGCCACAATCATTATTATCATGCAGGATGTCTTGACTGTATCCGTAAGGGCCATCTTAAAAGCCTTCATGGTAAACCTTCTTCCCAGGGCCA
>WFZZ01000015.1 GCA_015489315.1 Deltaproteobacteria bacterium
ATTTTCTATTTTCTAATTGCGTTTTTAAAAAATATTCTTATTTAAATAAAAAGAAGGCGATCTTATCTTTTTTGTTGTTAGAATTAAGGAAATTCACAAGTATAAAATTGATAGACTAAATAAAAAAATGCCAATAAAGGCACAGATAATGCAATTTAAAGCGAAAGCCTAATCCTTTTAGGGAGAGGAAGCGTTTATGTGGAAAAAATGGCTGAGCGGTAATTCAATGTTCATTACTGTATTCTTGTTGACTATATTAAATTTTTCAAATGTACAGGCAGGTCAGGATCTGGTTGGATATGATGAAAATACAGAAGTTATAGTAACTGGCACCATTATAAAAACAGAAGGTTGTGAGTTTAGAGGGCTTAAGTGTTTTGTCATGGAGTCGAATTCTCGAACCTTTAATGTTATTACTGCACCCTTTTGGTTTGTTAAGAGAATCCATCTAAATCTTAAACCAAGGCAAAGTGTTAGGGTTGTGGGTTCAAAATTTTATGGAGCAGATGGTGGTCGTTATATTGTGGCTAGGTCATTAAAAACCCTGCCAAACGGCAGATTTATAACCTTTAGAGATAATAAATGTAGACCTGTTTGGAATACTAGGACCATAAAGCGTTCTTCTTGTATGAAGATTTTTTATACACCTTCCCAGAGTCTTTAGCCATCCTTGGATCTTAGAAAAAGGATACTTGCTAAAAGGGATAAACTGCCTGAAACTCTGAGGCCAGAATTTAGCCAAAGAATAAAGGCAAATCTTTTTTCTCTTGATGAATTCTCCGCTGCCAAGCTTCTCATGCTTTTTTGCTCTTTTAGGAGCGAAGTTGATACCTTCCCCATAATTTCAACCCTTCTTCAGCAAAAACGCCGTGTTGTTTTGCCTGTAACTGACACGAAAAAGAAGGAGCTCAAGTGTTATTTAATAAAAGACCTTAATGACTTAAAAGTTGGGGCCTTTTCCATAAAAGAGCCTGATCCTTTGAAGTGTGAAGAAATTGACCCTCGTTTTTTAGATATTGTAGTGGTTCCTGGGAGTGTATTTGACAGGCGGGGAGCCCGTTTCGGATATGGCGGCGGTTTTTATGACAGATTTTTATCAAAAAGGGCACCTTCTGCCCTTAGGATTGCCCTTGCCTTTTCCATCCAGGTGATGGATTATAATATCCCCATAAAACCCCATGACGAGTTTATGGACATAATCATTACAGAAAGGGAAGTAATAAGGTGTGATGGAAGAAAAGGAAATCGAACAAAAGGGATTTGAGGAGTTGATGGCAGAGCTAAAGGAAATTGTGGAGTCCCTAGAAGACAAAGATCTTCCTCTTGAGAAAGCCATATCAATGTTTGAAGAGGGAATGAAGATATCTAAAAGATGCTCAGAGCTTTTAAATCAGGCAGAAAAACGGGTCAAAATACTTTTAAGGGACCAAGATACGGGTAAAATTTTAGAAAAGGATTTCGAAGAGGAAATCAGCCCTTAAATTTTATCCAAAGAAGTGCACCAGAAAAGCAAAGGGTACCAATGGCCGTTGCAATCAAAAACCAGTCAAGATGTTTTAAATATGCCAGGATTATAACCAGATAGATAAAATCCCTTCTTGAAAGATAATCGGCAACCTTTACAAGTTTTGATTCCCTGTTTTTTTCTGATACCGATGTGTAAAGAGGCCCTTCTCCGCTTTTTTTCTTCATTGTGGTAAAAAATACAATGGAGGCAGAGAAAAAAGTTCCAAATATGGCAATTAATGAAAGGATTATTGCAAGTTCCTGTCCGGTCCTTGTCCACCATTCAAAGCCAATTGCCCCAAAGACCGCTGCATGGACCACATTGTCGCCCCAAAAATCAAGGATGCCGCCGATCTTGCTTTCAAGGAATTTAAGCCTTGCAATCTCACCGTCACATCCATCTACGATGGAATGGGCAAGAAAGAGCCATGCACCAATTATCTGCCAAAGGCCTTGGCCAATGGCCATAAAGGCTGCGCCCAAAAGGCCTATTAGGACACTTATTATGGTGATCTGATTTGGGGTGATGTACGTATTGATGAGTCTTTTGGTTATAAAAAGGGAAATACGTCTTTCAAAATATCTTGACATGAATCCCTCTGTATCCTTTATAAGCCTCTTTAAAAGGGCCTTTTCCACGTCAGGGATTTGATTGGGACCCTTTATTTCATAGATATTTCCCTTTTTACAGCTAATGGTTTTAACCCTTAAAAAACTTGTGAGAAACTCTTTCAGCCTTTCAAAACCAAATTTTTTAAAACCCTTCTCAAGCTCAAAACAGTCAATAGACGGACAGAAAGCAAGAATTCCCTCATGCATCAAATATATTTCATCACGGTCAATGGGGGTTGCAAGTATCTCCTTTATGCAGTCGATCTCAGGAAGAACCCCAGGCCTTAAGACTATGAGTTTTTCTGTTTCGCGGCAGTCAAGCCCTCTCAAGGATTCAAGGACGGGTATGGCATTGTCGCTTAATGGCCTGGAGTCCTCGGTAATCACAAAAAAATTTTCGACTCCTGCCCTCTTAAAATGAAAAAAAAGCCTTCTCGCAAGGGTAAGACCTGCTATTCTTTGCTCAAGAAGTTTTTCTTCAGAAACTGCGGGGATTATTACAAGAGTCGACATAACAATTAGTTTTTCTTCCCCTTCCAGGGGGTAATTTCAATGGCAGTCCCTTTTTTGTTGGAAAGTTTGCAGTGTTCAAGGCAATTAAAACAGGAAGCTGCTTCAAGGAAGTTTCTTTTTCTAAAGTTATCATTGGTGATGGCCATCAAGAATTCGTCTAGAACTTGATCGTACCATTCGGGATGGTGAGAGCCTGCAGAGAGACCTTCCTTAAACGGTATCTCTTCTTGTTTTTTCCCATTCTTTACAAATATCTTGTCATCAAGACAAATGACCTCTCCTTGTTCCCCTTTGATTTTGATCTCATTATATCTTTTTTCACCAGCCCATGTAAAAAAAAGACGAGAGATGCTCCCACTTGGATAATCAAATTCAACTTTTGCTGTATCTTCAACAGGGATGGAATGATATTTTTCATTTAAAAGGGAGCATTTTACCCTGACGGGCTCTTCTCCCATCCATTCATTTACTAGATAAAATGCGTGCCAGCCGTGATCCACAAGGATTCCGCCTCCTGCAGTATTTGGGTCTAGCCTCCAGTTGGATGCTGCATCTCTTTCTCCTACTGCGACAGAAGGCCTTGTGCGGATGACCTTATATTCTATAATTTTGGGTTTCCCTATTTTACTATTTGCACAAATCTCACTTATCTTTTGTGTGATTGGTGAATAGCGCCAGTTATGGACTGTTACTACAGTACAGCTCCCCTTTTCCATCTCTTCCCAGATGGCCAAAAGGTCTTCTTTTGTAAGCACAAGGGGCTTTTCACAAAGGACATGTTTTTTGCGTCTTAGGGCTTCAATTATATATTTTGCATGATGGGCAGGAGGAGTGGATACATCTACAAAATCTATATCTTTAATATCAAAAAGCTCATCAACGGAAGTGCAAAATTTTGAGCCGGGAAGAAGGCTATCATTGACCTTTTTTCTTTCAGGGCAACTGTCAAAGACTGCCTCTATTTTTGTCTTAGGATTTCTCTTATAGGCCGGGACATGCCCATTTGCCGCAATATGTCCAAATCCTATTATTGCCCCTCTTAACATGGCTTATACCTCTTTTATTCTCTATCTTTCTATTGCCTTTAAGGCCTCTTTTAATATAGAAGCTCCTTCAAGTGCCTCATCTTCACTGATTACAAGTGGAGGATTAATCCTAATATTTGATGTATAGCACATGCTGATTAAACCCCTGTCTAGGCATTCGTGAAAAAGCCTTCGGGTTATGGATTTATCAAGGGGCTTCTTTGTTTTTTTGTCAGCAACAAGCTCCACTCCAATCATAAGCCCTTCACCCCTTACATCTCCCACAAAGGGGCTTTCTTCCTTGATTTCCATGAGCTTGTTTTTTAGAATTTTCCCCACCCTTTTTGAATTTTCTACAAGCTTTTCCTTTAATATTACCTCTAACACTGCCCGTCCAGCTGCTGCTGCCATGGGGTTTCCGCCATAACTGGAAGAACTTCCACTAGGGTTTCCAAAGGGCTTTGCCTTTGCCATTTCCATGGAGCTTACGATTACGCTTAAGGGGAATCCACTTCCAATTCCCTTCCCAAGGGTCATTACATCTGGGATAATGTCATCCCTTTGAACTCCCCACATGTTTCCAGTCCTTCCAAAACCTGTGATCATCTCATCTGCGATCAAAAGTGCATCAAATTCCCTGGCAATTTCCTGAACTGCCTTTATATAACCCTTTGGAGGAACTACATTTCCAGCAGTCCCCTGAATTGGCTCAACAAGGATTGCTGCAATGTTCTGGCATGTCTGCCTTTTTATTCCTTCTCTAAAAAGCTCAAGGCAGGCAAAACCGCACTCAGGATAAGTAAGATTAAGTTGGCATCTATAACAATAGGCATAGGGGCCCGGTAGATAAAGCCCAGGGATCATGGGGCCGAGGCCAACCTTAAAGCTCGTATCTCCCAGAAGGCCAAGGACACCACCAGTTTTGCCATGGAATCCCCCCCAAAAACCGCAAAATTCATATTTGTGGGTGACAGACTTAGCAAGCCTAAGGGCTGCCTCGACTGCCTCTGCTCCTCCAGAATACATCTGAACGGCATTAAGCCCCTCTGGAGTTATACTGGTCAAAAGCTCCAAGAATTTTACCCGATTTTCGCTACAGAAACTTCCATAATTGGCCCTTGCAATTTGGTCTGAAAGGATTTTGACATAATGGGGATGGGCATGACCAAGGCTTCCAACACCAATTCCCGCTGTAAAATCAAGGTATTTATTGCCGTCCACATCTTCAATCCAGCAGCCCGAGGCCCTTTTGACCACGATCTTTGAAAAAAGGGCAATAGATTGAAGGCCAGGTGCCATGTGCAGGCTTTCTTTATCAAAAAGCTCCTTAGACCTAGGTCCAGGAACCTTAAAGTTGTTAGAATCACTATTCACCAATTGTCTCCTTTCTATTGTTTAAGTGGAGATTTCAATGGAACGGGCCTTGCCATCAAGACATTTTAGTTCAATTTTTGTATTCACCGTGCTCAATTTGTCAAGTAAAAGTGTGGAAATGGCAAAGGACGCCTCTTTTCTAAAAAGTGCAAAGCTTGGCCATGCATTTACGTCAATAATGAATATTTCTCCGTCAGGTCTAACTATGGCATCTCCACCATAAATTTCCAGGTCCATAATTTCCCCTGAAAGTTTGACCTTTTGATATAATTCAGCCCTTGAAAAGGGATATTCCCTAAGATTCTGATCCTTGTGATAAAACCACTTAAACCAGTAATCCCTATTTGAGCTTGAATCCCTTACACAGTAAAATTTTATAATGTCTCCTGGAATATGCTCTTGTATAACCACTTTATCTATCTTTCTTTTAAGAAAACTATCAAGGGCTTGGGATACATCTTTTTTGTATTTTGCAAAAATGACATCTTCTGTCTCTATTGCGTGATAATCTCCTCTTTTAAACCAGAGGGGGAGAGAAAACTCATAATCTTTCTCTTCGTTTACAGACAGGATCCTGCTTTTAGGGAAAAAATCCACCTTTTCAAAAAGAGCTACCATGTTTTCCCTAAAGGTATTTTCAACACCTTCAATGGTATTGACAAGCTTACAGCCTGTAGCAGCTTCTATTCGCTTGAGTTTCTCAAGATAGGGAGCCTCTTCACACATAAAAAAGATTAGCCTGGGTGAAAAGTCTATCTCCGCCTTAAGGAATTCATCAGGTTCGAATAAAATGATCTTTTGGTTGAGGGCCTTTTCAAGCTCAAGACTTGTTGCCTTTAAAATGGCTGTGTCATCGAATTCCCGTTGGGGCGAGTGGGATTTTTCCCTATATATGCCAAAAATTGTACTGCTAATCATCCTTATCCCTTAAAAGTACAAAAATCAAAAGGACTTTATACTATGTATGTTTTTTTTAGAGAAGATTTTTTTCCCTTTGGAAAAGGATTTTATTGGCAAGCTCTAGGTCCTCAGGCCTATCAACATCTATGACCTTCCCAAGATCAACCGAAAAGGCAGGGGTCAAGGTGAGGATATACGAAAGAAATGACCGAAGGGCTGGAAACTCTGTCTCTTTTATTTTTTTTATTAGCTTTCCTGGCACATAATAGGCTCCACAGGTAACTGTATCTGTAACTTTATTGCCGAGGGAGATTATTTTTCCGTCTTCCCTTACCTCACAATAAAGGGGCTTTTCATCTTCAATAAAGGTGGTTGTTCCCAAAAATAAAAAATCCTTTTTTTTCTTTATCTTATTTAGGAATTTCTTTAAAGAGCCCCTTTCAAATATGGAATCAACTGTAGTTATAAGAATCCCCTTGTCTTCACTAAGGCCAGATAAGAGGCTTAAAAAACTCTGGCAAGATGTTTCTGTATCCTTACAGATGATTTCAAAGTCCATGTCTTGAAAGTTTTTGCTTAGAAATTCCGAACACCTTTCACAGATGGCAGTTCTAAAGATTATCCTTATCTTTTTGATACCTGCCAGCCCAAATTCATCAACCGTCCTTGCCAAAAGTGCCCTTTCATTGACATTGATTAAAGGCTTTGGCGTGGTAAGGCCTGCCTTTTTAAAACGGCTTCCATGTCCTGCTGCAATTATTCCGCCAATAATATTCATATCCAGACAATATTTAAGACTTCGGAAATATCTTTTATCACCTGAACGCCTTGAGGCACCATCACATTCCTCTTATTTTCAGGAGATATCAGGATGGCATCCATTCCAATATCTAAAGCGCCAATGATATCCCTTTTTATATTGTCTCCTACCATAACTGCTTCTTCTGGTGTCACATTGAGGGCCTTTAATCCTTTAAAAAATATTTTTCTAGAAGGCTTAATTGCCCCCACAAGATTTGAATCAACCATTACATCCAGGACATTTATAAGCCCTGTTTCTTTACATATTTCCTTAAGATTTCCGTAATTATTTGATATTATACCAATTTTAAACCTTTTTTTAAGCTTTTTAAGGACTTTCAGATTTCTTTTGATGTTTTCAAATGAACTGTTCAGGAAGTCTTCTGATACCTTCTTTTGTAGATCAGAAGAAAAACAATTTAGACCCTCTAAAACCCTTTTTACTTGCTCATAGACTACTTCTGTAAGATTAAAAGAAACAGGATTTTTAAGGGTCAGACTGTCATCTGAATCATAAAAGGCCCTGGAAAACCTTTCAAAATCAACATTTAGTCCATGTCTTTTATAGATTTTATAAAAGTTTTCCTTCCAGGCAATACCTGGGGCATCCAGGGTACCCCCATAGTCAAAAAAGATGGCCTTTTTGCCTTTCATAATCAAGATGTCTTTTTATTTGAAATACACTTATCTGTCTTTTCCAGAAGCTTTTTAATAAGGTCATCGATTGAGTGATCCTTTAAAAATGCATTATAGTCGGCCCGCTTTACAGCCAGGTCATTTACACCCTTTGCAGATACGCTAACTATCTTCCAGCCGTCTTTGGCCTTTGTCAAAAGGTACTTAAAATCGATTTCCTCTCCATTGCTTTTTACAAGACTTGAATCAACAAGGACGTGTCCACTCTTATTTAAGATCGCCTTTTTGGTTTTAAAGGATTGCCCGGAAAAGGAATCAAACCTTGAGGCATAGGTGGAAATGGTCATCTTTATAAAAGCATTCATAAAGTCCCTTTTCTTTTTTTCATCAAGCTTGGACCAGTGACGTCTTCCCAAGACAATCCTTGAAATGAGCGGGAAGTAAAAGGATTGTTTTATATAATTTTCGAGAAACTTATAACGCTTGCTACAATCCTTACCGTCTTTCCCCATTTTCATTGTTTTTATAAGTCTTTCATGAAGGCCATTTATCACACTTATTGCCTCTTTTGTGGCAATGGTTGAGATTTCCCCGGTTTCAGCCTGTAAATCTTTGGTTAAAAAAGTAATTGTAAGAAATAGGGCCAAAAGAGAAAGGCTAATTCTTTTCATTTTCTTTTCTCCTATCTTTAAAAAGTATCTTCCCCTCTTCTATTTGCCAAAAAATGAGCCCTGGAATGCCAAGGGTAAGCTCTCTAAATCTTTTTGCCAGGGAGAGGCCAAGAGCTATGTCCGGTGGAAGGCCGAGTATCTTACCAAGTAACACAAATCCACCTTCTTGTACACCATAGGCACCGGGGACAAAAAATACCATACCTCTTATTACTTGGCACAAGCTTTCAATAAGTATTGCCACAAAGATCCCCTTTCCTGTTCCCATGAATTTAAGGGCTATCCAGACCTCCAGGGAGCCAGAAAACCAGCCCACAAGCCTCCAGAAACTTGACCTAATGATTATCCATTTTTTTGAGTATAGCTCCATTATGGCCTGGTCAAGGGCCTCCGCATCCATGGCCATGTCTTTAAGTTTTTCTTTGCTCACAAGAAGGGAAAGAAGGTTTAAAAGTTTAGTCCATATGCCTTTTTGCTGGACGAGAAAAAAGCCAAGGGCACCCAGTGATAAAATGGCAGTAGCTATTATTGCCTCTTTTACAAGCCCTTTGTGACCTAAATATATGAGTCCTCCGATTCCAAAGATGGAAAAAAAAAGCTGGGTGATAAGTGCAATGGTAATCTCTACAAGGACACTTGCCCCAGATTCAGAGACTGGATAGCCTCTTGAGGCCAACATCCTTGCCCTTACAAGATCTCCGCCAATCTGAACTGCCGGCAAAAGGGAGTTTATTGATTCTCCAATCCACCTGGCCTTTATAAGAATTCCTAGTCCAGGTGGAGGAGTTGATTTTGTAAAAAGTAATTTCCAGGCAACGGAGTCTAGATAAAGTGGGGCCAAATGGGAGATGGAAACCAGGGAAAGGCCCAAAAACCCGGCAAGTTTGAGGGCATTAAAGACATCTTCAATACCAAAATAGATTATTATGGCAATAAAAAGGGTTATGCCAAGGACAAAGAGGATATAGGCGCTTTTTTTAAGGGACATTAATCTAAAAGGCCCCTTTCTTTGAACCAGTTTACTGCATCTCTAAGGGCCTCTTTGGCAGGTCTTGGGTTGTAGCCTAATTCCTTTATGGCGCGTTTGCTTGTAAAGAACATCCTTTTCTTGGCAAGTTTTACTCCGTCTACATTTACCATTGGCTCTTTTCCTGTAATCCGTGATATAGCCTCAGCAATATATGCCACCGGTATTATAAGGTTGTGGGGAAGCTTTATTCTTGGCGGCCTTTTGCCTGATATTCGTGCAATTTCCGTAAAGATTTCCTTAAGGGTCATGTTTTCCCCGCCTAGAATGTACCTTCTGCCTGTCGTACCCTTTTTAAGGGCGAGGATATGTCCTTCTGCCACGTCATCTACATGAACAATGTTGAGTCCTGTATCTACATAGGCAGGCATTTTCCCCTGGGCTGCTTCAAGTATCATCCTTCCTGTTGGAGTGGGTTTAATATCCCCTGGGCCAACAGGGGTTGATGGATTTACAATTACAGCATCTAGTCCACTTTCCTTTACAAGCCGTTTTACCTCCTCTTCTGCCAGAAATTTCGATTTTTTGTAGTGCCCTATCATGTCGTCAAGGGTGACCGGTGTTTCTTCATCTGCCGGCGTTCCATCTGGATTAAGGCCAAGGGTGGCGACACTGCTGGTATAAACAACCCTTTTTATGTCAGCTTCAAGGGCAGCATTCATTATATTCTTAGTGCCTTCAACATTGTTGGCGTAAATTTCTTCTGGTCTGGGTACCCAAAGCCTATAGTCGGCAGCGACATGAAAGAGAAAATCATAGCCCTTTAATGCGTCAAAAAGGCTTTTGTAATCCCTTAGATCCCCGTAATGAATTTTGCAATCAAGGCCCTTAATATTTGAAAGGTCACTATTTTTTCTTACAAGCACACCAACTTCATAGCCACTTTTTAAAAGCCTTTTTACAATATTTGACCCTACAAAGCCCGTTGCTCCGGTTACAAATGCCCTCATTATTAGTTTTCCTGTTTTAGGTCTTTTTTCAAAATTCCGAACATAAAAGTAAGTAGCAACACCAGGCTGGCACCTTGTAAATGTCAGACCTGTGCTATATAATCCGTTTCAGTCATGAGCTAATTACTATTTGATTTGGAATTTGTAAATAAAAGGAATCAGGCTATGAAAAAACATTGTTTCCCCCTTATTTTTGCCCTCTTATTTTTCTTGTTCATGCCCTTTAACCTTGCCTTTTCAGGTGATGATAAGACTGTTTTTTCACAGAGTGCAAATGACAAGAAAACAGTAAGTGAGTTTTCTGACATCACAGGGCAAAATTATCTTGATGAGGACATGGAAGAGATGGAAGAAGAGGAACAGGAGATTTCAGATCCGCTTGAGCCGGTAAATAGGGTATTTTTTCAGTTCAACGACAAACTTTATTTTTGGGGCATTAAGCCCCTTTGTAAGGCCTATAACAAGGTGGTTCCTGAAAGGGCAAGAAGGGGAATCAAGTCCTTCTTCTCCTATGTAAATACCCCCGTTAGGGCTGCAAACTGTATTTTACAGGGAAAGTTTAAGGGTTTTGTTAGAGAGGTAGCAAGATTCATCATAAATACAACTGCAGGATGTCTGGGGTTTAGAGACGCAGCCTTTGAAGATTATCATATAGAAAAGAATCAGGAAGATTTTGGCCAAACCCTTGGAGTTTATGGGATCGGTTTTGGCCCATACCTTGTCATTCCATTTATAGGGCCGAGTTCATTAAGAGATGGCGTAGGTCGCTTTGCCGATGCCTTTGCCTATGTCCCCAATTACTATATGGATTTTTGGGCTTCAACCGGTAGGACTGCCTTTGAGGTTGTAAATGATGTCTCCTTGGAACTTAGTGAATATGAAAGTTTTAAGGAGACGGCCATTGATCCATATGTATCAATCCGTCAGGCCTATTATCAATACAGGAAAAAACAAGTGGAAAAATAGACGCCTTGTCCAGAAAAAAGATATGTGTATTAATGGCTCTCCCTCAAGAAGGTAGGGCCATTTTTGGTTCAAGAGGCTGGGGAAAAAGGGACAACTTGCACTATAAAAAGCGCATTCAAGGTGACAATGAAATAGTCATCTTTATAACGGGACAAGGCAAAAAAAAAATAGAAAATTCGTTAAGAAAGATATCAAACATCAGTAACTTTTCTTTATTCATAAATCTTGGAGTATGCGGAGGGCTAAATCCCAATCTTACACCTGGTGACCTTATTAGTCCGGATGAAATTCTTTTTAAGGATAGGGCCATAAGGATAGATAAGGAAATAAAAGGGGTCTTTGATAGAGCCCTTTTAAGAAACGGGTTAAATGTCAGAGGGGGAAGGCTTTTAAACTCACCTGAGGTGGTCTTTGACCCAGAAGTTAAACTCAATCTTTTTATGGGCAAAGGATGCATTGCCGTAGATATGGAAGCATTTTTTATTGGAGAGTTTCTGGGAGATTTTGACTTGCCCTTTTACTGCTTAAAAGCCGTTTCAGATACCGCCAATCAAAAAATTTCAAGAAAAATTATTTCTATTCTAAATGGAAACGGAGACGTAGATTATTTAAAATTAATAAGGCTTATCTTACTTAATCCGCCCCAATTGTCTTACCTTTATAAAATGGGAGTTGGATTTAAAAGGGCAACCTCTTCCCTTAGAAGGGCCTTTTCTGCCCTGGAAGCTTTTTTATGATATTTAGTCAGTAAATATTTCCAAAACTTCGTATGTCTTAAGGCCAGAAGGAGAACGAAATTCAACCTCATCCCCCTCTTCCTTTCCCAAAAGTGCCATTCCAAGGGGAGATTGAATGGAGATTTTTCCCTCTTTTATGTCAGATTCATCTGGGCCAACCAGTTGATAAACCACCTCTTCCCCTGTATCCAGGTTTTCAAGGCGAACCTTTACGCCAAAGATTACCTTTTCACAGGACTGATTTGAACAATCAATCACCTCTGCTGATGCAAGCTTGCTATTAAGATATTGTATCCTGGCCTCTATCTGCCCCTGCCTTTCCTTGGCAGCATGATATTCTGCATTTTCTGAAAGGTCTCCGTGGGCCCTGGCCTCTTCTATTGCCTTGATGACCTCATATCTTTCCACCTTTTCAAGGTGTTCAAGCTCTTTTTTTAGTCTTTCATATCCTTCCTTTGTAATTGGGGTCCTTTCCATCCTGTCAAACCTCTTTTTACCGGGTGTCTAAATACAAAAAGACTGCCAGTTGAGGCAGTCTTTTAAAAAATTGCTATTCTTTAGTTCAATAAATTAACAAATTATTTCCAATATGCAATAGTCAATGATTTTTCTGAATTATTACTTTTTATTTGCCCAATCTTTTAAAAGTGACTTTATAAGCCTTTTATGCATCTTTTCGTCAATGATACCTTGGCCTTTTTTCTTCTGTGGGAGGCCATTTGGGCCATGACATGACATACATATTCCGATCCTTTCTATCCTCTTTATTTCGTTTTTGTTAAATGGTCTTGCCCCTTCGTGGCTGGTTGCCTGAAGCTGGGTGCCATTGTCAGAAACTATCCTTTCAAGGCTAAAATCGATAGGAAGCCCGTTGGCCCTTGAATCATAAATCCCCCTTCCAAGGCCCAATGCCTTGGGATTTGAATGACAATCCTCACAGGATCTTGCCCTTTTGTTGATGGTGTGAGGCTGGATGGGGTTGTGGGCAATGGCCCAGACTCCTTCAACTGTTTTAAATAGCTTATTGTGGACCCTGCATTTTCCGTCTGGCCCTATCTGGGTAAAGATAACCTGGCATCCTGGGATATACGGGCTTACCTTTCCCTCGGAATTTATCCCAAGGGCTGGGCTTTCCCAGCGAATAAAGGACCTTGTCTCCCTCCATTTATAGGCAGTCATTTTTCTGTTTTTGGCCCTTCCACTTTGGGTACGGTCATAAGATTTCTTTGTATTTAGCCAATCAAATGAAGGAGTACTTTCATCCTGCTGGGCATGACAGCCATAGCACTGCGGTGCCCAAGTGGCATGACATGCATAACATTCAAGCCTTTCCATATGAATCCTTTTTCCCATTGAAGCCTTGGCCCTTTCATTCTTCCCACGCACTATGTCAAATACCTGCGGGACCTTGTGTATCTTTCCCCTTTTCGAGATTAGAATTATTCCGTCTCTTTCCTTTTTTAGATTCTTTAAAGGGTTCCCCCATGAAGTTTTAAGGCTGCTTTTCCTGTCCCTTGTGCCGTGACAGTCCTGGCACTCGATCTCAATTGCTTGCTCTTTTTTACTGTAGATGTTTCCGTCACCGTGAACATCGCCTTCTGTATGACAGTCTATGCAATAAAGGCCCTTTTTATGGTGGATGTCAGGTGTAAGGTGATTGTAATATTTCCCGTGAATTTTTTTCCCGCCCTTTTCCCCAGGCTTACACCACCATGGGGAGCCGTATCCGTCAGACTCAATGGTGCCTATGAAGCTTACACCTGTCCTTCCGCCTCTATTGTGGCAATGGATGCACTGAAAGGGCGGGATGATTTTTGTAATGGTATGAACCCTTGGCCTGGGCACTGGTATAGGACCAGGACTTTTCCCCTTTATGGCATTATCCCTTCCCTTGTATTTACCATCGTTGTCATAGATCATATGACAGGCCGCACAGCCGCTTGCTCTGTAGTCTCCATATCTTTCCGCCCCATAGCTCCATAGATGGCACCTTAGGCATTCCTCCCTTAGGTAATCGTCAGATGGGGAGTTTTGTGGGCCTTGAGGGGCTTTTGGATTAAAGGAAGGAAGGGCCTTAAGGGATGGTCGTGCGCCCTTTTTCTGAGGGATCACACCATCAAGGTCCCTTATTTCATAATTTGCATAGATTGCATTCTTGGTCCTTTGTACACCAAAAAGGTATCTTGTGGCGCTGATGATTCCAGCACTTGTGGCATGAAGGGATTTTTTTGACCTTTCAAGTATCTCGTTATGGCAAACGCCACAGCTCTTTTGAGCAACTCTATAGTCCGAGGGATTTCTCCAAAGACCCTTATGGGCCTCTTTTTCCGTGGTTGCCTTGGGATTACCTTTGTGGCAAAAATCACATTCAAGCCCGTTCATTGCATCTATCTTTGAGATTTGCTCAATTCCCTTATGGCAGGTGGTGCATTTTGCAAAAACGAGTTCATTTAATAAAAAACTTAATGAAATCAAAATAAAAAGAGTGCGTATTTGTCTTTTCATTCAAGATTTCCTTTCTATTCTTTTCTTTCTTGAAAAAAGTCTGCAACCATCATTTGATGCCATTTTCACCAAAAGACATGGGTAAAGCCTTCCCTTAAATCCAAATGCCCTGCAACCATAGGGGTGGTTTGCTTCATAGGTTATGAAAAAGTGTTTGCATCTCTTACAAATTGGGCCATTCTTATTTCTTTTTGTGGAAAATGATCCTTTTTTCATAGGAAATGAGATAGAGTTCAAGGTCCTGGCCCTTTTCCAAAAATTCCCTTAGCCTTGAAAAGGCCCTTTCACATACCCCCTCAACCACCTCTTTTTTTTCTCTTAGTAGAATGCCAAGCATCTGTCTTACAGTATTTATCGATTCATTTTGAAATCTATATCCAAAATGCACTTCAATAAATTTTTTGGCATCCCTGGGGTCAAGGGCGCCAAAACGGACATGGGTATGGTCCCAGCCCATGGCCATTTTTACCAATTTTGACCACTGGCACCCAAGGATTATAGTTTTAAAAGGCCTGGTTGCTGCCTCTTTAAGGGAAAAGCCCACATAGTCTCCCATTGAGATAAAGGCCTCCTCCCTCAAATTAAGCTCTTTCATAAGGGCCGATTCGCTACTTCTTCCTGTTGTGAGACAAATGGTATCAAGGCCCACTGCCAGGGCCACATCCATGGACACAGAGATGGTTGCGCACCAGGCGGCCTGGGAGATGGGTTTAACGATCCCAGTAGTGCCAAGTATAGAAATTCCGCCAACAATGCCAAGCCTTTTATTAAGGGTCTTTTCAGAAAGCCTCTTTCCATCTGGTACGTGAATGGTAACTATAACCCTTTTTATGTGATTCATGCCCTTTAGGGCCGAAAGGACCGCATCTTTTATCATCATCCTTGGAACAGGATTGATTGCAGGCTCTCCAGGTGGGACAGAAAGCCCGGGCTTTGTGACTATTCCGACACCTTCGCCACCCCTTATTTCAACGGTTGGCCCTTTGTGCACATCTTTTTCATCCGTTGAGGGTTCAATTTCAACTTCACTTATAATCCTTGCCATGTGTGTGACATCAGGGTCATCGCCTGCATCTTTAATTATGCTTGCCCGAGCCTTTAAAGGGCTTTTGTATTCAGTTTTTTCAATCTGAAGTGTCCTTTTTTTGCCATCGGGAAAGTCTATTTCTACCTGTTCCACCCTTTGCACTTTTTGGGTCAGGACAAGACAGGCCGCCTTTGAGGCGGCGGCAGCACAGGCGCCAGTGGTGAAACCTTCTCTTAGTTTCTTTTTTTGTTTCATGTGGAAC
>WFZZ01000016.1 GCA_015489315.1 Deltaproteobacteria bacterium
GTCTTTTTGAATATTTGTGATGCCCTTGACATTTTCATCAAAAGAAATCGAATGATCGCCACCCTTAGGAAATAACTATCTGAGCTCATAATCTTATCAATTAATGAAAGAACTAAAACTCACTTCTTTAGCAAAGGCCTCTGGTTGAGCTTCAAAAATAGGTCCGGGGGACCTTTCTGACATTTTGGAAAATCTTCCCCTTTCAAGTCATCCAGACTTATTACTGGGGGTGGAATCTGCTTCTGATGCAGGTATTTTCAAATTAACAGATGACATCGCCATAGTGCAAAGCGTGGATTTTTTCACTCCCATTGTGGATGACCCCTATGAATTTGGTCAAATTGCGGCTGCAAACTCTCTAAGTGACATCTATGCAGTAGGAGCCAAACCCATTACAGCGCTAAATATTGTGTGTTTTCCCATCAAGGACCAGCCGAAATCCGTCCTTGAAAAGATTTTGCGAGGAGGTGTTGATAAGATCCATGAAGCAGGGGCCCTTTTGATTGGGGGACATAGTGTTGAGGCAAAAGAGCCAAAATATGGGCTTTCTGTCACTGGCATAGTTCATCCCGAAAGGTTTATCTGCAATAAGGGAGCTAGACCCAATGATAATTTGGTTCTTACCAAACCCATTGGTATGGGTATCCTTTCAACAGCTCTAAAGGCCGGCCTTCTTGACAAAAAGGACTTGGCTGAACTCATAATTCTAATGAAGACCCTTAACAAAGATGCCTCAGAGGCCATGATGGAGCTTGGTGCACATGGTGCCACAGACGTTACGGGTTTTGGTCTTGCAGGACACGCCCTTGAAATGGCCATGGCAAGCCATGTTAAGCTGGTTATTGACTCGAAAAAAGTGCCAATTTTGAAAAATGCCCTTCATTTTAGCAACATGGGATTTATTCCTGAAGGTGACTATGCCAATAAGGATTTTTGTAAGAAGGCATTTAAGATTGACAAAGGTGTTGACCAGAACATTCTTACCATCCTTTTTGATGCCCAGACCTCTGGAGGACTATTAATAAGTATTCCTGAAGAAAAGGCTCAAAACCTTGTAAGTATCTTAAAAGAAAAAGGCCATAAGGATGTGGCCATAATTGGTTTTGTGGAAGAAGGAGATGGAGTAGTAGAGATTATTTAACCTTTTTATCCCCTCTTTCTGTTAAAAGATCTTCTATCAAAGGAACCAGTTCATCCTTGTTAATCATGCCTGTGATCTTTTTTATAATTTTATGCTCCTTGTCCAAAACAAAGGTCACGGGGAGTGCATAAATGTTCCCATAATCCCTGAGAACTTTTGTGGTTGCAAGGAGAACTGGAAAATTTATTCCTATCCTTTCAACAAAGGGAGGCAGAACCTTTTCTCCGTCATTGTCAACAGAAATAGCAATTACAGTAAAGTCCTTTTTGCCAAATTCCTTTTGAAGCTCAACAAAATCTGGCATCTCCATTCTACATGGTGGGCAGTAGGTGGCAAAAAAGTTAAGAACTACCACCTTCCCCTGATAATCTGAGAGATTTACGGTATCACCAGCCAGATTTAAAAGGGTAAAATCAGGTGCATGAGATGTGTCAGTCTTTCCTTGACAAGCTGGCAAGAATGCAAAAAGGCAAAAAAGTATTGGTAACAGTATATTTATTTTTAAAATCGTCTTCATATATTGCTCCTATTCACTCTTCAAATTCTTCCAATTTCTCTATGAGTTTTATCAATATCTTGGCCTCTTCAAGGAGAATGCTTTTACCCTTTTCCCTTGAAGAAAGGGTTGGATCACCCCAAACGCCACCAGGCCAAAACTTCTTTTTATTTCTAGCTATAATAAATTTTGGAAAGTTTGGAAATTCTCGATTGGCTGATCCCTTAACAAACTCTGGTCTGAGATACATCATAAGAGACGTCTCTACCTCACCTGCATGTGAGTCTCCCTCTGTCTCTACAATTCCCCCTGGAAGCATCTTTACAAGGTCTATTATTGAAAGAACTGCAAACTTACTCTCTTTGAGCTCTTCTAGGAGCTCATCTGCCGCATCAAGAATTGAGGCCATGTGGGTTCCGCCTGCATGGCCGGAAAGCAGCAAAAAATTCCTAAGCCCTTTTTCGTAAAGGGCCTTACAAATGGCCTTTGTCAGATGTTTAAGGGTGTTTGAATCGATACCAACGGTTCCAGGATGCTCCTTGGTGCTCCTACAAAGGCCATACCAAACGGGAGGAGCTACAAAAAATGGCTTCTGGGAAGATGTGTACTTCAAAAGCTCATAGGCATGAATGGTATCTGTTCCAAGGGGAAGATGAGGACCATGTTCTTCAATTGATCCAAATGGGATAGCCACAGTAAGAGTCTCTTTAAGACCCCTTTCAAATTCTAACATTGTGATATTTTCTAGTAACATAGATAACAATCTTTAATTTCTTCAATTTTAAAAAAAGAGACAGTCACATTATAGTCTCCTTTTGAAAATTGTCATCAAAAGAGAATTAGAGGACCTTGTCATTTAAAATAAATTAAAACTACATAGCAAAGATAGGCCAAAAGCAAAAAAAGGCCCTCGATTCTAGAAAGGAATTTATCCCTAAAAAGAGGAATTAGCACCATACTAAAGCCTGCCATAACAGGGAAGTCTGCAAAAAATACATGGGAGTTAATAATAATTGGTTTTATAAGGCCTGATATACCCAGGATTCCACACGTATTCGCAAAATTGGAACCTAGTACATTTCCAATTATAAGACCAGCCTCACCCCTTCTCACTGCTGAAAGACTGCTTGCAAGCTCTGGAAGAGATGTCCCTACTGCCGTAAGGCTTAGTCCAATAATTAGTTCCGGACAGTTAAAAAACCTTGCTATTTCCACTGCACCTTTTATCAAAAATTTGGAACCAAAGACAAGACCCAAGAAGCTCCCAATTATTATAATGAGTTTAAAAATGACATGCCCTGCCGATATCTTTTGAACTGATACATCATTTCTATCTTCACTCGCTCCATAAAGTGCATTGTTTTTTACAAGGACAAAGAGATAAATAAAAAAACAAGACAAAAGTATAGCAGCGAAAATTCTGCCCAGAATATGCATCCATGCAGCTAGACCTATTAGGATTACGGAAACAATTAAAAAGGGAAGCTCAACCCTTACTATTCTTTCAGGTACGCCAAATGGCCTTACCAAAGCAGATATCCCCAAAATTAGGCCTATATTTGCTATGTTACTTCCTATGATGTTTCCTACTGCTAAATCTACATTGCCTTTTAGATTTGCCATAAAGGTTACAAAGAGCTCAGGGGCCGAAGTTCCAAAGGCAACTACTGTTAAACCTATAATGATAGGTTTTATGCCTAGGTGCCTTGAAAGGGATATACTTTGATGAACTAGTAGTTCAGCACTACCTACAAGAAATGCCACCCCAAGTACAAGTTCAACTATAGCCAGAAACATGACCTTTCTCTAATTGATTAATGGCAATAAAAAGGCCCGGTCAAAGCCGGGCCTTAGATTAATTGTTTTTAGTAAAAAGCGAACAGTTATTTTTTGTGAGTTGCCCTCATCTGGGCAGCTAACTCCTTGATTTCGCCCAGATCTTTTGTCATTTGTGCCCATCCGTACCAGTAGGCATAATCTGGATTTACATGGAAGAAGGCCTGATAAGCACGCATTCTGTGCTTCATATACATCTGGAAGAGGACCTGCTCAATATAGGACATGTTATTTGATGAGCCCTTATAGCTGTCACTTCCTGGCTTACTGTAATCTGTCCTCATGAAATATAGAAAATCAGGATATGCAAAGGGCTGGTTCTGACGTTTTTTCAAGATGCCGTCTTTATAAAGATCTGCCACAATATTAATGGCCTCAGCCAACATAATAGTTGTCTTTTTAATCATCTCGTCGCCCATCTTGAACTGATCACGGACATATCTTTCAGAATGACAAGTAGTGCACCTTTTAATCATCTTTTCCCTTTCGGTCTCCCATGACTTCTGATCAAGCCTTGCCAATTGAACTGCCTTTACTGCATCGAGTCGAGCAGTTGGCTTCCCAGTTTCAGGATTTATAACCCCGAGAGCCTTTAAAACTGTAAGCTGTGCATTTGCCCATTCCTTATCCTTAATTGGAAGCCTTACTCCAAGAAAACCCCAGGCTGTGCGGTTTTCGTGGGTCCCATTTGGAAGATGGCAGAACTGACATGTAGGTGCCTGAGCATCCTTTGGAAGGTCTCCTTGAAGCTTTGCAAAATAGCGCTCACCGTGTTTTGAATGAGACCACATTTCCCACTGAGGATGATCGTAACCCATGTGACACTGCTGACATGCCCTTGGATTCAATGCCTCTTTTTTAGAGAAGGAATGGCGAGTGTGACACTCATCACATGAATTGTTCTGATAACGATATCCTTTCTTATGCTGGTCCTTTTTCTGGGCCTCGGTCTTGATTCCCATGTTGTGACAGCCACCACAGCCTCTTCCGCCTTCCATTAATTCATCAGGCTCTACATGGGTAATTGGAAGTGCATTCATTGATGTCCAGCCGAACTGGTGTTTACCCTTTTTAAAGGAATTGAACTGTTCTTCATGACATTCTGCACACTTATGTTCATCCGGAAGCACTACCTTGTCCACATCTTTTGCACTCTTGTGACCATCTCCATGACAAACATCACATGTGACATCATTCTCTGCATGTTTACTTACAGACCAGTCCTTAACCTGACCAGGTGAAATCTTCTTGTGACAGTCAATACAGGCATTTCCAGCAAAGGCAGCCGCAGCCCATAGACTGGCAACAAAGAAGACCACCAACGAACACAGCACACTCTTTTGCTTCTTCATTGCTCCTACTCCTTTCCTCTATTTTTTATTTTATTTGAAAATAATAAAAAAATGGCAACCCAAGTCAAGGGCTGCTAAAAACTTCACATTAAAATAATTCTTTTTTTAAGATTTTACCCTTAATTCCGACAACTGTACAGTCTATAGGATAATTTTTCCCTGCCTCTTCCATGGCCTTTTTGAGAATTCCTATCATAGAGGAGCAACAAGGAACCTCCATTATGACTGTTGAAAGAGATGACAGTTCATTCTTTTCAAAAAGATCCTTAAACCTCTTAACATATTCTTGTTGATCATCAAATTTCGGGCATCCCATCATTATTACTTTATCCTTAACAAAACGCTGGTGAAAATCCGGACAAGCTATGGCAGTGCAGTCTGCCACAACCAAAAGATCTGCGCCCTTTAAAAAGGGAGCATGGGGCGGGATAAGCCTTATCTGAATTGGCCAATGTGACAAAAGGGATGATACATCTTTTAAAAAGTCAGGTCTGTTTGCACACTCGCAAGTTGCAGGTCCAAGGTCCATAACCCTTGATGAAGGACAGGACCTTACATCCTTTACCTCTTTTTTGGTCTTCAAGTACTCGTGAACCGCCTCTTCATCAAAATCTTCTGCCTCTTTCTGAACAATCTGCAAGGCCCCCGTAGGGCACTCACCCAAACATGCCCCCAAGCCGTCACAATATTTTTCTGCCACAAGCCTTGCCTTGCCATTAACTATCTCTATTGCCCCTTCTTCGCAGGCAGGAACGCATTTTCCACAGCCATTACAAAGTTCCTCATCTATCTCTATGATATTTCTTAATACCTTCATAATCCTATTCTCCAAACGGTCTTTTGCTATTTTGGTCTGTTGATATTATTCTTTGGTCTAAATATCACCTTGACTTAAGTCAAATCATGAATGACAGGCCTGCAGCCATAAATGGAATCTGGTTAGGAATGATACTCGTTGCCATCTTAGTGGCAGCATTTAATGGCAAGATGGATGAGATAACAAGGGCGTCCTTTGAATCTGCCAAATCCTCTGTAAAACTTGCCATTGAACTCATCGGCCCCATGGCCCTCTGGCTTGGGCTTATAAAGGTGGCTGAAGATGGCGGGCTTTTAAAGATAATGGCTAGATGGGTTAGACCCGTCATGATAAGACTCTTTCCTGATGTTCCCCCGGATCACCCGGCCATGTCTGCAATGATTATGAATATGTCAGCAAATGCCCTTGGTCTTGGAAATGCGGCAACTCCTATTGGAATAAAGGCCATGAAAGAACTTGAAAAATTAAGCATTGAAAAGGGAGTTGCCACAAATGCCATGTGCCTTTTTCTTGCCATTAACACATCAAACGTTACGCTTTTGCCTCTTGGGGTTATTGCAGTAAGGGCAGCAGCTGGAGCAAGAGACCCGGCAGGCATTCTTTTGCCCACCATACTTGCAACCTTTCTTTCGACTATAGTAGCCATTTTGGCAAGTAAATTCTTTGAAAAGAAAAGTCCTTCTCCTGAACTTTTAATAGAAGGAAATAGAAATAAAAAAATCGATACCAAAAAGCCTCAGGAAGAGGGGGAGGATAACTGGCTTCCGGGTCCCATGGAAAAATCCATGATATTGCTCTTTTTAATTGGATTTCTGTCCATTCTGTTTTACAAAAGCTGGATTCACATAATGGGAAACGGTATTTCCTTTTCGGATATCTCTTCCCTTTCAAGCTGGATAATCCCGATATTGATGGCAGGCCTTTTGATATTCGGCTATTTACGAGGCGTGAAGGTATATGAAAGCCTGACTGTAGGTGCCAAGGAGGGTTTTCAGACAGCAGTAAAAATCATTCCCTACCTTGTGGCCATATTCGTTGCCATTGGCATGTTGAGGGCAAGCGGGGCCATGGACCTTTTTATTAAGATATTTACACCCATTGTTAAACCAATAGGGATGCCTCCGGAGGCCCTTGCTATGGCCTTTATGAGGCCTTTATCTGGAAGCGGAGCCTTTGGGATAATGTCTGAAATCGTAAATAATTCCCCAGATAGCTTTCTTTCATATGTGGTTTCGGTCATGCAAGGCTCAACAGAAACAACTTTTTATGTGCTTGCAGTCTATTTTGGAAGCATTGGGATCACAAAGACTAGACATGCCCTACCTTCTGCCCTCTTAGCAGATATTACAGGCCTTTTCGGTGCAGTTTGGTTTTCCAGGCTTTTTTATTAAAGCGCTTTTATCAATATCGGCTCCCTTTCTCCCCTGGCTCCTTCTAAAAAGGTCTTATTTTGGGGGAGAGCAAGCCTTATCCCCTCTTTCTCAAAGGCCTTTAATATCTTTACATTTACACTTTGAGAAAACTCCAAAAATTTCCAGTATTCGGGTGGTTGATACCAGTAATAGAAGACAATACCAAGACTGTCTCGGTTGAATCTATCAAAGAAGACCCTGGGTGGATATTCTTTATGATAGCCTTCATAATTATTCAAAATTTCTCTAATTATCTCAACCGCCCTTTCTACCTTCTCTATAGGGGTGTCCAAGGAAAGATAAAGGGTTTCCTTTCGTCTTATAAATGGCCTTCGCTCTATATTTTCTATCTCCGCCCTTTCTACCTTATCATTTGGAATGGATGTCTGATGTCCTGTCAAAAGCCGCAATTTGGTTGATCTTAAACCAATTTCTTCCACCACCCCATCATGACCATTTACCACAATCCGCTCGCCAACCTGATAAGGTCTATCTGCAAGGATCATTACCGTGCCAATCAAATTCCTCAAAACTCCTTGGGCAGCAAGTGCCACTGCAAGACCGCCAACGCCAAGGCCAGCAAGGAGCGTTCCAACGTCATAACCAATGTTATCGAGCCACAGCAAAAGGGCCATTATGACCAAAAAGACCTTAACTAGGGTCTTAAATGGCTTGAATAAAATGGTGGTGCTTTGCCTACCTGCGCTACTTAGATGCCTTATCCAGATATCAAAAAGAAGATCGACTGCCCTGATACTTGCCCAGCAAACTGCAATAACCAAAAGAGTCCCTGCATTCATTAGCCTTTGAATCTCTTGAGAGGGCTTTAAATAATATACAATAGCCCTTCCTAGACTAAGCCAAAGAACTATTTTTAGAGGACCCTTTATGAATCTTTTTAATGCGAAGAAGAAATCATCATCGTGTCTTTCTTTTATAAAAAGGGCGAAAAGGTGGGTTAATACCCAAGCGATAATGTAACAAATTATAATAAAAAGAAGGTAGGCACACCATTGCCATAGCTGCCAGCCCATGAATTGAAAATCCGGGAATATTTTTCCAAGTTTTTCCTCTAGGGGTCTGTATCCATAATACTTGTAAAGAAATGGAATTTTGGAAAGAGTTCGGCTAGAGAACTTCCATATCCTCACTCCGTCGCCACTTGGAACCCTTCTAAGAATTATGTCCACACTTCCCTTTGGAGTCTTTATCCTTCCAACCCTTTCCTTATAAGGAGGAAGTCCGTCGTTAAGATCCCCTTTGGGATCATCACTGATGGTGGATAAATCAATCCATATCGACCTATCAAGGATTATCTTGAGTTTTCTTGCCAGCTCAGGGCCTGGATATTTTTTTATTCTGGCTGGTAGATGTTTAAGGTCAAGATATTTTGCTGCCTCTTTGAAGTCACCTTTTGCAGCAAAAGAAAAGAAACCTTCAAGGGTCGATCGGGGAGTTACCCTGTTATACTCATCTAGAATATGAAATTCTTTCCCTCCCTTGTCCTTTTCGACCTTATCCTTTTTGACCTCCTTAGCCATAGATAGGGAAAGCAAAAGGGATAAAAAGAGGATAAGGAAAGCGCCAATTTTTAAAATTCTTTTTTGAAGGGTCATAATGAATACTTTTTTGTTTTTGACCTTGTAAATATGAAAGGCCCAAAAGGTCAAGGGCTTTTAAACTGTTTCAGGAAATCTTTTATCATTTTGATTGTGGTCTGTTTATCCCTTGCCCAGTCTGGTGCTACAAGCTCTTCCCTTAAAGGGTCGCCAGTAAGCCTTTGAATAACTGTCTTTTCAGGAAGATATGAGATGGCCTTTGCAACAAACCTTGCATATTCCCTTTGTTCAATAGATTTATACTCTCCCTTTTTATAGAGCCTGTGAAGGGGGGTATCCTTTACAACATAAAGCTCATGAAATTTTATGCCATCAACTCCGATATCCCTTAAAAATTCTATTGTTTTCATCATCTCCTTTTCACCTTCACCAGGAAGACCAAAAATCACATGGGCGCAGATAAGAAAGGGGAATTTTCTGGTTAGCTTTACTGCATCTTCAAAGTCTTTTACTGTATGTCCTCTATTTATAAGGCTCAGGGTCTTGTCTGAAGCGCTTTGAAGTCCATATTCCATCCAGACCATTTTGTCTTTAAAGATATCTGAAATAAGCTCAAGGACTTCATGTGTTACGCAATCTGGCCTGGTGCCAATGGAAACACCTACCATACCAGGAAATTCAAGACACTGTCTATAAAGGTTTTTTAGATGTTCGATGTCTCCATAGGTGTTGGAATAGGCCTGAAAATAGGGCATGAAGGCCTTGGCCTTATAGCGCCTTTTGGCCCATTTAATACCAGATTCCATCTGTTCTTTTATGGAAAGCCCCTTAAAAAAAGCACCTGTTCCGGAGCCCTGGGGATTACAATATATACACCCTCCTTTTCTGGTTAAAGGGTCTCTATTTGGGCATCCAAGCCCAGCATCAAGAGGTATCTTTTGAACCCTTTTGCCAAATCTTTCTTTTAAAAACCTATTAAGACTTAGATAAAGCGGCTTCAAAGTCTTTCTTTAAAAGTTTTATTGCCTCTTCCCTCGTGTTTATAAGGCCCTCCACCTGGGCCTCCCTTATAAACTTTAGTGCTTCACCGACCTTTGGGCCAGGCAAGATCCCCAAAATCTCCATTACATCAGTACCCCGTAAAAGGGGAGGATTCGTTTCCACTGGCTTCATACTCTTTTCGTGAAAGTCATGTATCCTATCAAAAAGTATAGATAACCTTTCATCAAGGTCCTTTGGCTTCATTGGTCCGCAGCCTGCCATGCTATCCGCCATTGCCAAGAGGAAAAGGGCAGGATAGTCACTTTCGGTCTCTTCCAGAAGGCGCCTCATTGCCCTTTTTGTAGGCCCTGACCTCTTTAAATCATTTAAAAGGTGGAAGGGGCGCATGTGAAGCCTTACTAGATTTGAAATAAACTTTGTCTTTTCCTTGGACCATCTAAGCCTTTTTGAAAGGGCCTTAACCATCCTGGCCCCTTCCTTGTCATGCTCATAAAAGGTCACCCTTCCATCTTCCCTGATCCCCTTTTTGGCAGGTTTTCCAAAATCATGCATAAAGGCCGCCCACTTAAGCCAGGGTATTTTTTTCTTGTTTGCTTTAATCCAGTCTAAAAAGGGGCGACTATTTAAAAATTTTTCCCCAGGCTCTTCCACAAGCATATCCATGGCACATATGGCCTCTAAAAGGTGCCCTAGTACGTCCAGGTGATGAAAGCCTGGCTGCTCAACCCCATCCATTATGCTTATTTCAGGGATTATCTCTTCCAATAAGGTGGCCTCTTTCATGGCCTTAAACACTGCCCCTGCCTTTTTAGAACCCATTATCCTTTCAAGCTCGTAATCAACCCTTTCAGGGGAAGAATGTTTTATAAGGGACGAATTTGACCGTATAAAATAAAGGGTTCCAGGCTCTATCTCAAAATCTAAAAGGGCCTTAAATCTAAAGGCCCTTAGCATCCTTAAGGGATCGGAGCGAAGATTTTCAATCTCTACGGCCCTGATTATCCCTTCTCTAATATCCCTTTTGCCATCAAAAGGGTCGATTAAGCCACTAACATCCTTAACTATTATTCCTCCGTCCACTTCATCTAATCTTTCTATTACATTATCAAAGGAAATGGCCATTGCATTCATGGTAAAGTCTCTTTTGGAAAGATCTTCAAAAATATCCTGGCCTCCTTCTCTAAAGGAGCTAAAATCAAAACTTAAGCCTGAAACAACCACCCTTGCCACCTCATTGACTTCGTCAAGGGGCACATAGGCACCACTTACTCTTTCAGTAAAGGCCCTTGCCAGTAAAAGAGTGCCTTTTTTAAAGACAATATCTATATCAGTCACAGGTTTTCCGAGAAGCCAGTCCCTTACAGGGCCGCCTGCAACATATATTTCCTGATTTTGACCAATCAATTCCTTAATAAGTAAAAAATATCTTTTGACCTTCATGACAGCTGACTTTTCTAACCCTTAAATAGCAAATAACCCGAAAGTCCTAAAAGGATAACTGCAAAGACCCTTTTAAATTGGCCAGTTGAAATCTGTTCCAGTAACCTTGCTCCGATTTGCGCTCCAATAATACCACCAAGCCCAATAATAAACCCTGTCTTAAAATCCACATTGTCCAGTCTTCCATGGGCAAATAGGGCTGAAATACTTATTACCAGTATTGCCATAAAGCTTGTCCCCACTGCCTTCTGGGCACTATATCCTGAAAGAAGCAAGCCAGGCACCACAAGAAATCCACCTCCAAGACCTGAAAATGAGGCCCCTAGCCCAACTAGAATACCCATTATCAAAAGCAAGGAAAACTTAACCATCTTTTTCTCCCCTTTCATAGGTTAATTTTGGTTGCAAACAAAATCAGCGGGATTTATATTTGCAGCCAAAATTCATTGTCGGAGTAAATACTATGCAGTGTACTACTAATAGACCAGGTGCTGAATGTAAATTTATGGGTAAAAAGGGCTGCACATTTATTGGCGGCGCCTGCTTTCAGATAGTGGAAAAGTGTGAAGGTTGCAACAAAATTGTTGAAACAGAAGCTGGCCGTTTTTGTGCAGTATTCCCTCATCCAGAGATGAAATGGAAAAGGGGCGTTTGTAACTTTGCAAGCCACGTAAAGCCAGAAATAAAACAGGATGCCCAAGGAAAGGCCATTAACCCATTAAAGGCTGCAAAAAGGGCCTCAAGGGGCCGCTAAAAGAAAGCCCTGTAAATTAAAACCCGCTCTGACTTTTGATCAGGGCGGGTTTTTTTATTGGAAAAGCCGATTTATATCCACATACCTTTTTAAAAGGCCGTTTTCAAACATAATCTTTTCTGTCTGTTTCCACGCTGCCTTGTCAATATAACCTATTGGCCTTTTGCCATTTTCTGTAACAAGTCTTTTGGTTGCCTTGACCTGCTCTTTTATTGTCTCGAGATCAAGCCCCTTTTCATATCTAGAAAGAATCATTGAGGTGGCATCAAGGTTTTCTGGCCTCAGGGCCTCTTGCCATGAGAGCAAAACTGCCTTTTTGAAGTTTTCAACAATATCCCTATGTCCATTCCAAAAGGCCCTTGATGTTATGAGGGAGTTGGCCACAAATCTGATTCCATATCTTGATGGATCCAGAAAGCCTACTTCCTGGCCCTGCCTTTCTATCTTTTTTGAAAGGGTAATCCCCTGGGTATTTCGGTAACAGGGCCATAGATCCACCTCGCCCTTCCAAAAGGGTGTATAATCATAGGTAATAGCATAGATATGTAGCTTTTCAGGGTCAAGGCCAAGGCCCTTTACAAGGGCCATGAAAATGGCCTCATCATTTCCCCCATAGGTTATTCCAATGGTCAAGTGTTTAAGGCAGTCGGCAAGCCTTGAAGAATCAAGCCTTACCCGTTCCTTGATATATATCCAAGAAAGGGGATTTATCTGAAAAATTTGGGCTATCACCAGACAATCTGCACCGCGTGATACTGCCCTTAGGACCTGATCTGCAGAGGCAACCCCGAACTGGGCCCTTTTTAGCTCTATCTCTTCAATGGCATCGTGTTCCGCACCGCCCTCTTTAAGGTGAACCCTTAGCCCGTATTTTTTAAAAACACCCTTTTCTTTGGCCCATAGATCTCCTGCTGTGCTGGCATTAAAAAGCCATTTAAGCCTGTAGGTTACCTTTGCCTTTATCCCGGTATTGTCATGCCCCTTTTTGTTATGCTCTTCAGTGCCTTTACTGCAGGAGCAAAGGAGACATGCGGCAAAAAAGGCCAAAAGGTGAAGAAAAAAGACCCTTATCTTAAAATTATTTTGTGTTTTGCACCCCTTCAAAGCCTGGAACCCTCTTAAACCCCTTTGGAATTTCAAAAAATGAAGAAGGGATGTCCTTTTTTTCAACCCTTACAATCTCTTCCATGTCCCTTCCAACCATCTTAAATTTCCCCTGATGGTGCACCTGTTTTACTATTTCGCCCTTTTTGTTAAGTTCCTGTTCAAGATCAATAAGCCTTGAGATATCAGATGCCCCGAACATTTCCATATTCTTTGACATGCCTTCCATGGCCTTTTCAAATTCATCTATCTTTTTTTCTGATATCTCTTTTTTTATAAGCTCCCTTAGCTCCCTTGACACCCAGTAATCTCCAACCTTTGTCGGGCCATCCACAATCACATAGTGCTCTGCCATATAGCCTGCTATCTTTTTCCTCTCTCCCGTATCCTTGATTCTCAAATTAGATTTGGGCTTATCAGCTGAAATCCCCATCATCTTTTCAATCATTGCCCTTTGCTCAGGCGGAAGAGCTTTCAACTTGGCATTAATCTTCTCCATGCCTTTTTTCATCTTTGCTATCATCTCTTCAATCTTTTGAAGGGAGTATTCCCTTTTGACCGGATTCACTATAGCCATGGTGCCTTTATTAAGATCAATAATCACATAACTCTCATTTCCCCGAACTGTTTTTACCTTGTTATTTTGAAAATAGGTTACAGCCTTCTGTTTTTCGACCTGTGGACCATTCACCTTGAAGGTAAACTCCTTTTCAATAATTAGACCTGCCCAAGAAGTCTTAAAAAACAATAAGATACATAGAAATATCAATACTAAGCGAATAAGACTCTTTTTACGCATAATTCCCTCCTTTTAACTTTTCTAACTTTATCCTTAATATTGAATTATCTAAGGCTTTAGATCAACTTATCAATCATCTCCCAGATACACAATTCAAAAAGTAACTCCGGTTTCCAAACAATAGTCCTTCCTGTGAGCTAACCCCTTTTTTAATCGATCAAAAGATGTTATAAGGAAATTTTCTTTTCTGAATAGCGATTCAGGAGTTTACTTAAAAATAATATGATAGAGTCCAAAAAAGACGCGAAGGATTTTGAATACATTGCCAATACCTATGCAAGATTCCCTGTGCTCATCGAAAAGGGCAGTGGAATAAGGCTCTGGGATGAAGATGGTAAGGAGTATCTGGATTTTACTTCTGGCATTGCCGTATGCAACCTAGGTCATTCAAATAAGGAAATAATAGAGACCGTAAAGGAACAGCTAGAAAGGCTCTTTCATATCTCAAATCTCTATTGGACAGGTCCACAACTTGAACTTGCAAGGCTTCTTTGTGAAAACTCCTGTATGGATCAGTGCTTTTTTTGTAACTCTGGGGCAGAAGCAGTGGAGGCAGCCATAAAACTTTGCAGAAAATTTGGTCACGACACCAAGGGAAGCGATGCATATGAAATAATCACCCTACAGGGCTCCTTTCATGGAAGGACCCTTGCTGCTATAACGGCCACAGGACAGCCCGTCTATCAAAGGGGTTTTGAACCCTTGCCAGATGGCTTCACCCATGTACCCATAAATGACATCAAGGCCCTTGAGCTTGCTTTTGGACCAAGAACCTGTGCCATTATCCTGGAACCAATCCAAGGTGAAGGTGGTGTAAGACCTCTTGATGACGAGTTTCTCTTTGCAGCAAGAAGGCTTTGTGACGATCACAATTGCCTCCTTGTCTTTGATGAAGTTCAGGTTGGCATGGGAAGGACAGGAACCCTTTTTGCCTATGAACAAACCCCAGTGGAACCAGATGTCATGTGTCTTGCAAAGGCTCTTGGGAATGGACTTCCAATTGGTGCAATGCTTGCAAAGAAAAACGTCATGTCTCATTTTACCCCCGGAACCCATGCCTCAACCTTTGGCGGAAACCCTGTAGTATGTAAGGCTGCCATTAAGGTTCTGGAAATTATGTTAAGGCCTGGCCAGCTTGAAAAAGTTCGAGAAAAGGGAGTGCTTTTTCGCCAAAAACTTCTGAATCTACAAAACGAAATAGATACCATAAAAGAGATTAGAGGAAAGGGACTTATACAGGCAATCGAGTTTGATCATGAAGTCCCTGAGATTGCCAATTTTTTAATAAAAAAGGGCTTTTTGACCATTCTTTCCCATAAAAAGATATTAAGGCTCCTTCCACCCTTTCAGGTTGAAGAAGGCCATATGGATGCACTTATACAGGCCATAAAAGATTTTTTTAAAAAGTAATTTTCTGGAGTAAATCATGACCAAAGAAGTCAGACACTATTTGCAGGTATTTGACCTAGATAAAGAAACGCTTATCTCTTTGATTAAAAGGGCCATAGAGCTTAAAGAGCTTAGAAAAAAGGGACTGGAAGAACGCCCTGGAGTAGGAAAAGTCCTTGGTATGCTTTTTGAGAAACCATCTACCAGGACTCGCATATCCTTTGAAGCGGCCATGTATCAGCTTGGTGGAAGTGTTTCCTTTATGGCATCAAGGGACCTTCAGCTTCAAAGGGGCGAACCCCTGAAAGACACTGCCAGAGTGCTCTCAAGATATCTTGACTGTCTCGTTGTAAGGACCTTTGGCCAGGGTATTGTTGAAGAGCTAGCCAGATGGTCGGACATTCCTGTCATAAATGGACTCACAGATTCTCATCATCCATGTCAGATACTTTCTGACATAATGACCGTTATCGAAAAAAAGGGTGAGGACCTTTCAAAGCTTAAGATTACTTGGATAGGTGATGGGAACAACATGGCCCAGTCTTGGATTCAGGCAGCGTCTCGGATCGGGTTTCCTCTATATCTTGCGTGTCCCGAAGGTTATTTCCCTGATAAAGATATTATAGAAGAGGCCAGAAAAGAGGCGGATTTTCCAATTGAAATAGTGACTGACCCTAAGGAGACAGTAAAGGATGCCGATGTCATAAATACGGATGTTTGGGCCAGTATGGGCCAGGAAGAAAAGGCCCAGGAAAGAAAAAAGGTCTTTATGCCGTATCAGGTCAACAAAGAGCTTATTGCCCTTTCAAAACCTGATGCAATAATCCTTCACTGTCTTCCTGCCCACAGGAATGAGGAAATAACAGAAGATGTCCTTGAAGGGCCCCAGTCCGTGGCCTGGGATCAGGCAGAAAACAAGATGCACATACATAAGGCCATCTTGGAATGGGCCATGAAATTAAGGGATTAGCGGAGTAAAAGGCCATGAAAAAAGATGTGAAAAAGATAGTTCTTGCCTATTCTGGAGGGCTTGATACCTCGGTTATACTTAAATGGCTTCAGGTTAATTATAACTGCCCTGTTGTTGCCTATTCTGCCGACATTGGCCAGGATGAAGACTGGGATGCAGTAAGGGAAAAGGCCCTAAAGACCGGTGCATCTTCTGTCCATATTCTAGATCTAAAAGAAGAATTCGTAAGGGATTATTGTTTCCCAATGTTCAGGACAAATGCCATCTATGAAGGCGTATATCTTTTGGGTACATCCATAGCAAGGCCCCTTATTGCCAAAAAACAGATGGAAATTGCTAAAAAGGAAGGGGCAGATGCAGTAAGCCACGGGGCCACGGGAAAGGGCAACGACCAGGTGCGATTTGAGCTTACTTATATGGCCATTGACCCTAACATAAAGATTATTGCCCCCTGGCGGGAATGGGACCTTAACTCCCGGACAAAACTCATTGACTTTGCCAATGAACACGGAATTCCTGTCCCAGTGACCAAGGCAAAGCCATACAGCATGGATGCAAACATGCTTCACATAAGCTATGAAGGTGGAATCCTTGAAGACCCGTGGAATGAGCCCCCAGATGACATGTTTCAGTGGACTAAAAGCCCAGAGGATGCTCCTGACAAACCAACCTACATAGAAATCACCTTTGAAAAGGGAGACCCAGTGGCCCTGGACGGAAATCCCCTTACCCCGGCTGAGATGCTAACCGCCCTTAATAAGATTGGGGCTGAAAATGGTGTAGGACGGGTTGACCTTGTGGAAAATAGATTTGTTGGTATGAAATCACGAGGGGTCTACGAAACTCCTGGGGGTACAATTATTCGCCATGCCCACATGGCCCTTGAATCCATAACTCTTGATAGAGAGGTCATTCATATAAGGGATAGCCTTGTGCCAAAATATTCTGAACTCGTCTATTATGGTTTCTGGTTTTCTCCAGAAAGAGAAATGCTTCAAACCATGATGGATAAGATACAGGAAAACGTATCTGGCACTGTAAGGCTCAAGATATACAAGGGAAACTGTATTGTGGTTGGCAGAAAATCGCCAAACTCCCTTTATAGGCCAGATTTTGCTACCTTTGAAGAAGATTCGGTCTATAGTCAAAAGGATGCAGAAGGATTTATTAGACTTCAGGGCCTGAGACTTAGGATAGAGGCCATGTTAAAGGAGAAAAGGGGTAGATAGAAAGAATTATTTTGGAGGCCAGGGTGGAAATAAAGCTTGAAGAAAATAAGGAAAGAAGACGTTTTTTAAGGGTCCCTTTTGAAACAAATGTTATGGTTAAAGACCTATCAGAGGGAACCGTATTGAGGGATCTTGACTCCAAGGATATTTCGATGAAGGGGATATATTGCTTTACAGATAGCCCCCTTGAGCCTGAAACCCCTTGCGCTGTTGAACTTCAGCTAACTGGCACAAGCTCAGAGCTCTGGCTCAGGATTGACGGGAAGGTGGTAAGGAAAGATGAAAGTGGAATGGCCATAG
The DNA here is from genome assembly GCA_015489315.1 of Deltaproteobacteria bacterium. Classification (GTDB taxonomy): domain Bacteria; phylum Desulfobacterota; class Dissulfuribacteria; order Dissulfuribacterales; family QOAL01; genus JAADCZ01. The sequence continues at coordinate 17,601 of WFZZ01000016.1, forward strand.
TTTTCGGTTCTATGGACCTTGATGCCTTTATTCATCTTAAAAACATCTTATATTATAACTCTGGAGATCCAGACAGGATCGATGAAGAAATAGTTAAATATCAACTGAATTTTGATTCGGCCTCCTAAGTAAGGCCTTGGAGAAAAACAAATGAGAAAAAGACAATTTTATTACTACAGCAACCTCACTCCCTTTGCGGCTCTGGGCTTTGCCTTTCTGGCACTAGCAGCCTTTTTTATCACACTTCCTATTCTAATTGCCGCACTGGTTGTGTTTGGAGGGTTTGCCGCCTTTATGGCCTGGCGTATAACAAAGGCCATAAAAAAGGCTGAAGAAGAACTTCTAAAACAAAAAGATACTTGTATATGGCAAGATCAGTCAGAAATCATCATAGATATCACACCGGAGCTTGAAGAAAAATCACATCAGTAAAAAGGTATCATCATGGAAGCCAATGATCCGGTCCTTAAAAGGCTGGCCCTTGACCTTCCTAAGCCAGCCCTTGGTGATAACAGAAGCCATGAAAAGCGCCTTAAAGATGCAATAAAACAAAAAGTTAACGAAAAGGATATAAAGATTCCCCTTGATGTATTAAGGGCACTTCCAGAATGTCTCCTTCAGTCAAACTACAATATTAAGGCCCTTTGCATATTTAACGGCCAGGGCTGGAGGCTTTCAAATTGCCTAAAAAATGGGGAAAAAGAAAGGGCCTTTGGCCTTGCCATAGATCTTGGAAGCACCTCTGTTGTGTTTTATCTGGTAGATTTTTTTTCCTCCAAAACCGTCTCCACCCTTTCCCTAGAAAACCCTCAAAGAGCTCATGGGGAAGACATCCTGGAAAGGATCCTTTTTGCCAGAAAAAAAGAAGGACTTTTGATCCTTCAAAGGGAGATAATTGAGCTTATAAATTCTGCAATAAAGAGGTTATCAGAAGAACAAGGGATAAACCCCTATGACATCTACTATATTTCTGTGGCCGGTAACACCACCATGTGTCACTTTCTTCTTGCCCTTGACCCAAGCCATATCTGTAAGGAGCCATATATCCCAACCGCAAATTCCTTTGACCTTTTGGAGCCAGGATCCCTTGATATAGACATAAATCCGCACGGGCTAGTCTATTGCTTCCCAAATGTCGGAAGCTATTTTGGCGGGGACCTCATCTCTGGAATCCTTGCATCCCAAATGGCAGAGAAGGAGGAGATTTCCCTTCTTGTGGATGTTGGAACCAATGCAGAGGTGGTTCTGGGAAACAAAGACTGGCTTGTTGCCTGTGCAGGCGCAGCAGGCCCAGCCCTTGAAGGTGGAATCCTTTCCTGTGGCATGAGAGCCCAGGACGGCGCCATAGAAAGGGTGAAGATAGACCCCGAAAACCTTACTATCACGTATAAAACCATTAATGATAAGCCCCCCAGGGGGCTTTGCGGCTCAGGCATCATTGACCTTCTGGCAGCCATGTTTGAGGCAGGTCTGGTTGAACCCACAGGAAAGCTTGTCAGGGATCGAATGCCCCAAAGGATAAAGGAAATAGATGGGGAGCCTGCCTTTATTCTTGTTCCCGAAAAGGATTCGGCCTCTGGAAGGCCCATTTATATCTCTCAAAGTGATATCAAGAACCTCATTAGGTCAAAAGGGGCCATGTACACTATCCTAAATGTAGTGATTCAAAGCGTTGGAATTGAGTTTTCAGATATAGATGCCTTCTATGTTGCAGGGGCCTTTGGGAATTATATTGACCCAGAAAGGGCAATAACCATAGGTATGCTTCCTGATATACCGTTAGAAAGGTTTAAGCCCCTTGGAAATTCCGCAGGGAAAGGCGCCGTTCGCCTCCTTCTTGAAAAATCCAGCATGAAAAAGGTGGAAGAGATATGTGAAAAGATAACCTATCTTGAAATGAACGTAAGGGGAGACTTCATGAATCAGCTTACCGGGGCGCTTTTTTTGCCCCATACGGATCTAAAAAGATTCCCTTCTGTGGCCAAGAGGTTAAATTTATGATGTTTCCCTTTTTTACTTTTCTCAGGAAAACCTTAAACATAAATTGCCCCATATCCTTTACCCAGTTGACTGAAGGGCAAAGGGGACTGATTGAATGGAACTTATCTATATTGGAATAGGTGGATTTTTTGGCGCAATCGCAAGATTTCTTGCAGCAAGCTCCCTACAAAAGCTTCTTGGCCCTTCCTTTCCCTATGGAACCCTTTTTGTAAATGTGTTTGGAAGTTTTTTTCTATGCCTCTTTCTTCCCTTAAGCATTGAAACCTACAACATATCCCCTGAGCTAAGAGCTGCAATAACGGTTGGCTTTTGCGGGGCATTTACCACCTTTTCCACATTCAGTTATGAAACCCTCTCTCTTTTCCAGGACGGATACCATTTAATGGCCTTTTTAAATATTGGAGGGAATTTCCTTTTGTGTCTTACCTCTGGATGGTTAGGCTTTGTTGTCAGTCGGATTTTAAGCTAAAGGAGACCACCCATGACTACCACACGCCTTGAAGGGGACCAGATATGCATGAGGATTTATATTGGAGAAAAGGACAAATATCAGGGGAAACCCCTTTATAAGGCAATCCTTGACTTTTTGAAAAAAAGCGACATTGCAGGCTCAACGGTTTATAGGGCAATAGCAGGTTATGGTCCAAATAGCTATTTCAGAACCGTAAATCTTCTAAGCCTTTCCGTTGACCTTCCGATCGTTGTGGAGGTCATTGATGACCCTATTAAGATTGAAAAGGTCCTTCTGGGCCTTGATAAAATGATCCCGGCCGGCATGATTACCCTCCAAGAGGTCCATGTACTTACCTACAAAAAACGATAGTTCCATGGATGGATTTGAAAGGAATAGATCTAGGCCTCTTTTTACCCTAGGAATAGTACTCTGTGCCATCGGCCTTCTGGGTATTTTGATGCCAAAGGTTACATCCATTGCCATTTCTCTTATCATTGCCATGATGCTGATCTTTACAGGGATTGTCCTTGTTAGCTACTGCATTTTATTCAAAAAGAAGGACAAATGGTCATGGATGAAGGCCCTTACCCCCTTGCTTTTCGGATTCTTTTTGGCCATAAAACCCTTTGCCCTTGTCATGGTAATTGGCTTTTCAGTATTCTTTTACTTTATCCTTGATGCCCTGGCATCCATAACCATTGCCTATGAAATTAGGCCCCTTCCTGGCTGGAAGCTCTTATTTGCGAGCGGGATTTTGTCCCTTGTCCTTGCAGGGGCATTTATACTCTTTTGGCCCTATAGCACCTATTGGTATGTAGGAATCATGGTGGGTGCAAGCCTCATTCTGGATGGCATTTTTTTGATTTCAATTTCTTAACAAAGACTTTTTAGATCTTTTAAAAGTATATGAAATGGACATTAAAAGCCTTACTCCATTAAAGGATTCAGATGTGCCTTATCCATTTCTATGGATTGGCACCTGGAGCATGGCGGGCGTGGGTTATGGAAGGGCAGATGAACGCCTTTGTAAAAAAACCCTTGAGATAGCCTATGACTTCGGGATAAGACACTTTGACACGGCTAACTTTTATGGAAGGGGTAGGGCAGAAGAAATCATTGCCAAGTGTTTTTCCCCAAAAAGGACCAGTTGTTTTATCTCATCAAAAGGAGGGCTGATCTGGGAGGGGAAAAAGGTCCTACACAGGGGAAGGCCAGAGGATCTCAAAAAACAGCTTGAGATCTCCCTTAAAACTTTAAAGACAGACTACCTGGACCTTTATCAACTTCATTGGCCTGACCCCGAAGTGGATGTAAAAGAAAGCATTGATGCCCTAAGGGACTTAAAAAAAGTGGGGCTAATCAGATTTTACGGGGCAGGAAATCTTAATATTTTTCATATCCAAAAGGCGGTAAAGGAAAAGGAATTTATTCCATTTCAACTGCCATTTAACCCATTAAGGATAAAAAACCTTGAAATATTTCGATTTGGGAAAAAGACCAGAAGGACCATCAACCTTTCAGTATCTCCCTTTGAACAAGGGCTTTTGATAGATCCTAGATTCCTTAAAAACAGCCCTGGGAAAAAGGACATAAGGAGCAGAAATCCATTTTTCAATGAGCCAACTCTGAAGCCATATATTAAGGACCTTTTTTCAATGGCTGAAACAAGTCCCATTTCATCTGTATCAATAATCACTCTTTATATCCTTGGATTTGATGAGATAGACGGAGTGATACCAGGGCCTAGGACACCTGAACAAATCAAGGATATTAT
>WFZZ01000017.1 GCA_015489315.1 Deltaproteobacteria bacterium
GTGTAATACATCTCAATCCCCTTCATCTCAGGCCCCTATCTGGTTTTTTTACTATCCTCAGATAGGGTAACCCTTTAATTATTCCTGTGCTAACCAAGTGGGGATTTTTAAGGACCCCAAGGTGGGGAAATTAAAGTGACTTTAACAAACAACCAGGGCATTTAGGCAGGAAAACTTATCGGGTGGGGTTTTTGGAGAACGATAAACGGCATAGCTTAGATAGTATTGCCCTTTAACGCTGTCGAGGTCATCCAGCAAGTCAGGATAATATAATAATTGTGAAAGGTCTATAGGATATACTCCTGGCTCGCCACGGGCCATGATATAGCCCTTCTTTTGAGGAAAGAGGCTGTTAAAAAAGTCTATGTCGCTTATTACGACTTTTTCCTTCATTTTCTCTCTCTCTTGAGCGTCATAGTTGGGGAGTGTTGGGACCTCCCTATTCAGAAAAGAAGAAAAAAAATTTTTTTGAGGGTGCGTGGGAAAAACTCATCCTTCGGAGATGGCAAGCTTCCCTCGCCATAAAGAGAAGAGAAAAAATTTTTGGTGCGGTGGAATTAGAAAAAGAAAAGGCCCCTAAAGGGGCCTTAAGAAAAAAACTGGTGGAAAATTAATCAAAAAAAATGTCAGATAATAATTTTTAATTACAATCCAAAAGAACGGTAAAAGCTAAAATTTTCCCTGGTAATCAAAAAATAACCTTTGTTTTTTTTTTTAAAAATAAAGGAGGTATAAAATGAAAAAGTTTAAAAAACAAAATGGAAAAAAGAAGGCAGTAAGTTACGAAAAACTAAAAATTATCGATCGGGTATTAGATCAACTTTTCAAGGACGTCGGCCCTGTTTTGAAGATTCCCGAGGCAGCTAGAATATGCCAGATGAGTCTTAAAACATTCAATAATATTCTGTCTTCGGGAAAGGGTCCTGTACGTCTCGGCCGAGGGAGAAACGCCCTGATTGAAAAGGAAGAACTTAGGGAATGGCTTCGGCAGAGATGGATATAGTTTAATTTTAACAAAAAAGTTACACTCATACCAAAGCATGAAAAGGGAAGGGCGACCTTCCCTTTTTTGTTTCAGCTTAGACTTATATATGAATATGTTTCATTTTCAAATATTATGATAATAATAAACGGGAATATGCGGGTTACTTTGGGATAGAAGATAGGGAAAAATCCAGTGGCCTCAAAATTCTTTTCATCTAATTTATTGATATTACAATGAAAATAGTTTTGGCTATACGCTAAAAAGTGGGACAAAGTGGGACAACGATGATTTTTGAAAAAATCAAGAACACAGAAAGGTTGTATTTTTTATTTATTTTTTTTAACTTGTTGATTTTCTTTATATTTTTATAAAAAATCGGGAATCTACGGGATGTTTTACAAAATAGTATTTCTTTAGATTAATCTTGAAAGGGCAGGAGGCAGCTTTTTTTAGCTGCTCTTTTTTTGTCCCACAGTAGTTAATCATCTGAAATTGTTAAGTATTAAAAATAACAGGCAATCGGATTTAGTGCAAAAGTTGGAAAAAATTTCAATATATTTTTCAATAGTGGGACAAAAGTGGGACAGGCTAAAAAAAATTTTTCTTGGTGGGCAGGTAAGTGGATTTTTAATAGACTGGAATTATTTATAGATTGTGATAAAAAAAGTGGCGCGCCCGGAGGGATTCGAACCCCCGACCTACGGATTCGTAGTCCGGCGCTCTATCCAGCTGAGCTACGGGCGCCTTTTATTTTGGCTCTTTTTATAATGGAGCTTTAGGTATATTTCAAGCCTTGAAATTTCCTTTGGCCTCTGGGGCTTTCAAAATAGGGTCTAACGTGCTAGTTTTTGCTCGCAAAAATGTGGTCTAGGAGGAAGTTATGCCAGAATCAAAGATTACAGATGAACTTCTTTTAAAGTTGTTCCCACCAGAGCGGGCAGATGAATTTTTTGAAGCCCTTTATGGGGGAGCTGAGACTGGCGCTTTTGATATTGGATTAAGATGTGCTGGCTTTAATAAAAATAACAATACATTAATAATAGAATTTGTTTTGACTGAAAGGCCAGGAAAATGCATGGCCTGCAATTTAACCTATGGGCTCCCCCAGGTATTTCTCAGACACCCCATTATAAATTTAAAGGGAATAGTTGAGGAAATAGGGAAAAGGCTGTTACCAGATTGGACGGTTAAAGGCTATGAAATTGGTAGCACACAAATGGTGGATTCGAAATTAAATACCATACCTGTATTTATAAAACTAGGAAAAGGATAATTTTTAAACCAAGTTGCATACCGGTAAACCTCCACCAAATAGTCTTTAAGTACGGGAAATGGCTTTCAAAAAAAATGAATCACCTTTCAATTCTTGACGGACTATTCATTAGTGCTATATTCCCATTTTAGCCATGTAACTGTTTTAACAAAGTCTTTAATTATGTGCTGTCGAACTAGTTGCAGCGAAAAAATTTTTTTGGGGAGGAGGCCATGAAAGGACCTAGTAAATTTAACAAACATTGGCTGGTCAGTGCCTTCATGGTGCTGGCTGTTTTGGCATGTGTAAGTAGTATTGCCATTGCTGCTGAAACCGCCCATACCTCTAGTGGAACTGCATGGTGGTTTTGGCCTCTTTGTATGTTTTTCTTTACCTTTACAATCGGTTTGATTGCTCCTGTTTCAGGTGTTGGTGGAGGCGTACTCTTTGTCCCAATTGCTACTGCCTTTTTTCCGTTCAGTATGGACTTTGTAAGGGGAACAGGGCTTATCATGGCTATGATGAGTGCCTTTTCTTCTACTCCGTACCTGATGAAAAAGGGCCTTGCTAATCTGAAACTCATGACCCCGATTCTTATTGTTTCCACAATCTTTTCCATCATTGGCGGTGTCTTGGGGCTTTGGATTACAAATGCATTTCCACTTGGAAAATACTATCTGACCATAGCCCTTGGCGTTGTTCTTTTTATCATTTTTGTTGTCATGAGTAAGGCAAAAAAATTGGAATTCCCTGAGGTTAAGGAAGAGGATGTTGATCCAATATCAAAGAAACTAGATATTACAGGAGCATGGTTTGAACCAAATCTCAATAAGGTAGTTCATTACCGCACTACTAAAATGCCTATTGGTTTTGTTGCATTTGCCCTTGTTGGAATGATTGCCGGTATGTTTGGGCTTGGTGCAGGTTGGGCAAACGTTCCAGTCCTTAATATGATCATGGGAGCACCAATAAAGGTTGCCACCTCCACCAGTATGGCCATAATCACTGTAAATGACGCTGCCGCATGCTGGATATATATCTCAAAGGGTGCACTTTTACCACTGGTATTGATTCCGGCAGTTCTGGGTATCTCCATTGGTGCAAAGATTGGTGCAAAGATTGCCGAAAAGGCCAAACCCACCTTTGTTCGTTATCTGGTTATGTTCATCCTTTTGGCAGCTGGTGTGATAGATGTTATTAAAGGCCTTGGTGGTTTGGGCATCATTCCAAAGATTATTTAGGATAAGGAAAAAAAGGAGGTTATCATGGCTAATAATAATGACTTTCAAGTTGACCCAATGGGGTTGGCATTTGGAAAGACAATGGAAATACTTACATACGTTGGCCTTGCAGCCATGCTGATACCAGGAATTATATATCTCTTTGGAGTGCGTCCCTTTACCGATGTTCATCTTGTCGCAGCACACTGGGGAGAGCCAGCATCACAGTTCTGGGAACATGTAAATAACATGACGGTTCATGGCTATTCTTGGTTTTTATCTCATCTAGGTTATATGGATATGCTATGTATTGCGGGAGTTGCTATTTTGGGTTCGGTCCCGCTATTTAGTATTTTAGCAGCCGCTTTAAAGGCTAAAGGACCCTACAAAGGACTTTTATTCCTACTGCTGTTAGAATTTGCCTTTGCTATTGTAAAACCTCTGGTCCTTGGAGGAGCGGGCGAATAAAAAGACAAGAAAAAAATAGCTTAGGAAAAGGACTATCCCTAAAGGGATAGTCCTTTTTTATTCGGTAACTATTGCAAGGGTTTTTTTCTCACATCTTCCAAGAATTGCCCTGCCAACACTTCCAATAATTATGTCACCTAAGGTGCTTCTAGTACTTTTCCCCAAAAATATAATATCCGCATCTATTTTTTCCGAATACTCTTCTATTACTTTATCTGGCTCTCCAGATTCAAGCCTTTCTTCGATACGATTTTCTGGGATATTGTTTTTAGACAGTATCTCTTTTGCACGAGTAAAGATGTCGTCAATGCTGTCAGAAGGACTTGGTTTTGATTCGTCATTCACGGCCTCAGCAATAGCAGCAACATCAAGTACATGAAGAAGACAAATAGATGAGTCTTTGACATATTTCATCAATATAGATGCTTCGTTGAGTGCTGAAAAGGAGCCAGGAGAGCCATCAAGGGGAACAAGGAATTTGTTTAAGGAAATACTTTTTCCTTTCTCTAGCTCTGTTCCTGGAAGATAGATGGAACATGTGATATCACTATAAAGAATACCAGATGTTACACTGCCAACAAAAGAACCCTTTACTGGATCAATACATCTTCTTTGCATTACTATTGTGGAATATTTATTTTTTTGGGCAAATTCTCGAATTACTGAAGAAGGCTTTCCATCCAAAATTTCCATGTCAATGGGTGCCTTGATGTCCATATTCTCCAAAAGGGCCTTTGCTTCTTGCAGCCGGGGAATTATTTTCTTTTGAAGAAATTCCTCTCTAAACCTTTGGAATTTTTCTGTCTCAATTAGTAGTTTTGCTCTTATATCAATATTTTCCATGTGGGAACTAAGATATCTCCCACCCAATACATGGAGCAGGGTTATTTCATTTATTCTTGAGCCAAGTACCTTTGCTAGTCTTCCAGCCAAAAGGCAGGAATAATTATAGGTTCCCTCACCGTCTATGGGGAGTAAAAATTTGGTTAAGGGGTCAATTTTTTGTTCCATTTTTGTCTCCTTATTAAAAGACTGGTTTCCAGTTATTTTTTAATAAACCACTAATAGCCATACATTTGCTATTGCTACCGAGATGATCATGTATGGAAAGGCGATTTTCATAAAACCAAAAAACTTCATTGGATGTCCTGCCGATTCAGCAATTCCTAGGGTTACTACATTGGCACTAGCACCAATCATTGTTCCATTTCCACCAAAGCAAGCCCCAAAGGCAAGTGACCACCACAAAACCCCACTTTCTGCACCGGGAATTACCTGGGTGAGATAAGCCACTATGGGAAGCATGGTGGCTGTAAATGGAATGTTATCCACAAAGGCACTTACTATTGCCGATACCCATAGAATAAGACATATGGATGCAACAAGGTTTCCATGTGATAAATGAAGTACCCAATCTGCAATAAGATCTAATAGTCCTGTCTCTTCAACTGCTCCGACAAGAATAAAAAGAAACATAAAAAAAAGGAGTGTTGTCCACTCAATGTCCTTTTCAATAAGCTCCAAAAGATCAACTTTTTTACTGATAAGTCCATAGGTGAATAGCAAGGATGCACCAAAAAGTGCAGCTATGCTAACTTCCATGTGCCAAAATCCATGGGTGAGGAACATGGCAATTACTGTTGCCATAATTATACTTCCAACAGTAAGAAGGGTTGAATCTGTTATTTGATATTCTTGGCGCAGTTTTTCGATAAAGGCGTCAATATCCTTTACTGTGGCCTTGGAATATTCGCCTTTGTACACAAGCTTTGAATAAGCGAAAAGAATTATCATTGAGATAATACATACAGGTGTAAGCTCCTTTACGAACTCCAGAAAAGTTAGTCCGGCATAGGAACCAATCATAATGTTTGGAGGATCGCCAATAAGGGTTGCTGTTCCTCCTATATTTGATGCGAGAACTTCAGGGATTAGAAGAGCAAGAGGATTTATCCCTAGGGATAATGCTATTTCAATGCTTACAGGAGTTAATAGCAACATAGTGGTTACATTATCCAGAAATGCAGATGCTACTGCAGTAAATGTCATTAAAATAATTGAAAGAAAAATTACATTTCCACGGGCAAGTTTGTAACACTTATATGCAGACCATTGAAACACTCCTGTGTGTTTTAAGATACCAACTATTATCATCATGCCCATAAGTAAAAAAATCACGTTCATGTCGATGGCATGGATAGCAGTTTCATAGGAAAGAATATGGTATTCGGGGTTAATGGTTCCAATGGTATAGCTTACCACAAGCATTATGGAGGCTCCCAGCATTGCTGCAAGGGTTCTATGGAGAAGCTCAAATGAAATTAATATATAAGCAAGGACAAAGATAATGGTTGCAATCCAGAAGGCAGGCCCCAATGTTCTTTTAATGGTCATATCTATGCGAGTTAGATATCTTTCACCATCAAAGCCTATTTTTGAGTTGTCAATGACAACCTTTCCCCGTGCGTAACTTGGTTTATATGCTTCTATTTCTATTGAGGCACCCTTGATGCTACCCTTTGGAAGTTCCAAAATTGCCTGATAGGTTCCATCGGCTTCGGTTTTAAGGCCGCCACCTTCATGGCCATGCTGTCCTCCAGAAGTTAATGGTTTCAGTTCTTTTCCGTCCAAAAAGACCTTTAGCTCAACATCATCCACACCAGTGCCATGAGGATTTGTAATCTTTCCTGATATTGCCAAGACCTCTATTTTTTCTTTTTTTGAGGAAATATTTTTGTGATGGGCTGCTTTTACGTAAGAGATTGTGCAAAGATTTAGAAGAAAGATAGTTAAACTTAAAATAAAAAGGTGTTGTATATGACAATTTCCTAAAATCCCTGCCTCTTTTTGGCCTTTTAGCATAAATTCCTCCTGGCTTTGAATAAATTATTGTGACCTTGATTTACCTGAAAGTTTTACCTATTGGAAAATCTCCTTTTTCGTATTTTTCGGCAAAGAAGGGGCTATCCTTAAGGCAGAAATTAAAAAATTTTAAAAATATTTTTAACTCATGTAGTTATTTTTTCCTATTTAATATTAAAAAATTTCTAAAAACAAAAAAGAGGGCTAATTCGCTACATTGACAGATGACAAGTCGAGCAGTAAAGTAGCTCCATCTTTAGATTTTCTTTGGTTTTTTACCAAAGTAACAGTGGGGAGAATTTATGTTTGGGCTGGGATTGCCGGAGCTTTTAGTAATACTTTTTATCATCCTGATAATATTTGGTGCAGGTAAACTGCCCCAAATAGGTGAAGGTTTAGGAAAGGGAATAAGTAACTTTAAGAGGTCGCTAAAACAAGATGACGAAGACAGCCCAAACCAAGAAAAAGATAATACCCAAAAAGACGAATCCTGATCATTCCAATCCCCTTCAAAATAACTTCCATTTAGAGTCATAGGCCATGAAATCAAATAAGTCCAGTCAAGATGGAAATATTGTGATTAGATTTTTTTCCTCTGTAAGGCTTGCTATCTTTCTTTTTATTGTCCTTGCCATAACCTCAATAATTGGCACTATACTTCCCCAGGGAGAGTCACTACAATTTTATCTGGAAAATTATGGCCCTTTCTGGTTCAAAGTCATAAGGACGCTTCATCTTTATGATACCTATCATGCCTGGTGGTATCTGTCTCTCATGGCCCTTTTTAGTGTCAATCTCATTGTCTGCACTATAAAGCGCCTTCCATATACACTCAGGTTATTTAGGAAAGATGGACTTAATCTCAGTAAAGAGGATGTTTTGAGAAGGCCCTTTAAAAATAGCTGGCTAGTTCCTCAAAGGACAAATCCTGTTGATATCAAAAAAGAGCTTAAAGGGCTTTTTTATGAAATGGCTGGAAAGGGCAGATCAAAAAATGTAGATGGAGGGGAACTCCACTTTATAGAAAAGGGTAAGTGGAACTATTGGGGTGTTTATCTTATTCATGTAAGTGTCCTTGTAATCTTTGCAGGAGCCATAATAGGCTCTTTTATGGGATTTAAGGGCAGGGTGATGCTTCTTGAAGGAGAAATCACTGATCATGCCATAAAGACGGATGCCCACGGCAATATAAAAAAGATACCCCTTGGATTTCAGGTTAAATGTGAAAAGTTTGTGGTTAATTTTTATCCAAATGGTGCCCCAAAGCTCTTTAAATCCGACTTAGTAATTCTGAATAATGGAAAAGAGGTCCTAAAAAAATCCATCCTTGTAAATGACCCTTTGACATATCAAGGTGTTACCTTTTATCAATCTTCCTATCAGTCAGTGCCTGACGTAAAGATTAAGGTGGTCTCTTCTGATGGGATGCAAAAGATTGTTCACCTTAGCGCCTTTAGGGACAGAGAGACATGGAAGGAAAAGGGACTTCTAATTGGAATGATGAAATTTTTGCCAAAGGTCCATGGTGCACCAGCAGTAAGACTCTATATTGGAGATATTGGCGGAAGGGATGGAGATGCCATTTGGCTTCTTTCCGGGCATGAACGAGAGGAAAAATTTGGTGATTTAAATCTTAAGCTTTCCCTTTTGGAGGCCCAGGAAAGATATATGACTGGCCTTCAGGTTAAAAAAGACCCCGGTGTCTTTGTGGTATGGCTTGGTTGTTTCATGATGGTTGCTGGTTTTGCCATCGTATTTTGGGTCGGACATAACAGGTTTTGGTTGTGGCTTGGTGAAGATGGGAAAAAACTGAATGTTATCCTGGCAGGTCAGACCAATAAAAATAAGGTTCACTTTGAAAAGGAGTTTAAGAAGCTAAGCCATGAAATTCAAAAAAGGATAGGAGAGGCATAATGGATGTCAACAGTTCTTATCTCCTCAGTCTGACAACTTTTGTATATCTAGGTGCTGCGGCAATATATCTGGTTTATTGGATATTCAGACTGGAAAAGGTTGGAATTCTGGGAACTATAATAACTATAGGTGGTTTTTTATTGGAGACAGCAGGTATTATACTAAGATGGATGGAATCTTACAAATTGGGATATGGCCATGCGCCTCTTTCAAATCTTTATGAATCTTTGGTCTTTTTCTCCTGGGTTACAATCCTTGTTTATCTTGTAATAGAATTTAAGACCAAGAACCGGGTAATCGGTGCATTTGCTACCCCCTTTGCATGTCTTGCAATTGCATATGCATCCTTTAGCCCCAATGTGGAAGATAGCATACAGCCCCTTATCCCTGCCCTTCAAAGTAACTGGCTGCTGGCCCATGTCATAACCTGTTTCTTGGGTTATGCATCCTTTGCAGTGGCCTGTGGGCTGGGAATCATGTATCTCATTAGAGGAGACAAGGTCAAAAGTGGAAATTATTTGCTTGATGCTCTCCCCACTAGAAGGGTGATCGATGACCTTATGCATCAGACCATTATATTTGGATTCTTGTGGCTTACAGTTGGAATAATTACCGGAGCGGTATGGGCAAATCAGGCCTGGGGGACCTACTGGAGTTGGGACCCAAAGGAGACCTGGTCACTTATAACATGGTTTGTATATGCAACCGCCCTTCATGCCAGATTTGTAAGGGGTTGGGCAGGTAAGAAAATAGCCTATCTATCCATAATTGGATTTATATCTGTCATTTTTACATATTTTGGAGTAAACTTTTTGTTATCAGGCCTTCACAGTTATGGTTCCAGTTAATGGGACCAAAAGGAGGAAATCATGTTTGGACTAGGTACTCAAGAGCTTATTGTTATCCTTGTAATTGCTCTATTTCTTTTTGGCGGAAAAAAGCTTCCTGAAATCGGGGCTGGCCTAGGTAAGGGGCTTAGGGCCTTTAAAAAGGGCCTTAGTGAGGTAGAGGATGAGCTTAAGGAAGAAAAGATGGAGGGAGAAAAGGCAAGTTTAGAACACGGGCAACAGAAAAAATCCGCAGCTTGATGAAAAACTGAGCCTTCATAATTGATGGGTAAGGGGTTTTCCTTTAATTGTCTTATCTTGGCCGCCGGAAAAGGAACACGCCTCTTACCACTCACCAAACGTATTCCTAAGCCCCTTTTCCCCATTCTGAATCGTCCTGCCATTGAAAGGGTTGTTGAGTATTTGGCCCTTTACAATCCAAATGAAATTTCAGTAAATCTCTATCACCTTTCAGAAGAAATTAGAGGTTGGGCAAGGACCGTATCCATTGAAAAAGATATTAAATTACTTTGCGAAGAGAACCTCCTTGATACAGGTGGTGCCCTTAAAAATGCCTTTGAAAACCTTGGATATGAACTTCCAATCCTAGTTTATAATTCAGATGTAGTTTCAAATGTTGATGTAAACGCCCTTTTTTCTGAGTATCAAAAAAAAGGGGCAAAGGTCCTTTTGTGTCTTCATGACTGTACTAGATTCAATAAGATTGAAGTTAAAGGAGACAGGGTATTTTCTTTTAAAAACAAAGGCAAAGGTGGTCTTGCCTATACAGGAATAGGGATCTTTTCTCCGCAGGTTTTTAGGGATGTCCCCTTGTCCTCAATCTCTCTTGTAACGGTCCTTGAAGATTATATGAAAAAGGGTGGAAGGGTCTTTTTTGTTAGAGGCGAAGAGAACTTTAGAGGGGGAAGTAGTTGGTTCTGGTACGATATAGGCACATTTCATGGCTATCTTAGTGCAAACTTTGATCTTTTGGAAAGAGAGCTTAAAAGTGAGGCCCTGGTGGAAGGGTGCAAGATCGAAGGCAGAATGGAACTTAGGGGCAGGGCTGTAATTGGGGAAGGGGTCAAGATAGGAGGAAGTCTAATTTTGGAAAATTCCATCATCTGGCCCAATACAATAGTTCTAGAAAGCAAAAACTTTAAAAATTCAATAATAACCCCTTTTGGCATAGTAGAGGCTAAAATCAGTGGATAAGAAAGAGAACCCTCTAAGTTTAAGGGTTGCCCTAAGATTTGTTGAGATTTGGCTGTCAACCTGCAGGATGACACTTGACGCAGATGAACAGTCAAAGGGGTTTTTTTCCAGAAAGGAACAGGTAATAGTTGCTCTCTGGCACTCTGGGCTAATTTATATTCTCTATCATTTCAGGAAGTTTCCCGCAGCCATAATGGTTAGCCCTAGTAAAGATGGCGAATGGGTGGCAAGGGCCCTAAGGATATGGGGCCAGCATCCTGTCCGAGGCTCACGCCTAAAGGGTGGACTTCATGCCATAAGAGCGATGACACAGATGCTAAGAGAACAGGGATTTTCTGCAGGGATAGTGGCAGATGGTTCAAAGGGCCCAAATCAGGTGGCCCAACTCGGGGCATTAATACTTTCTAGGGATACGGGTTACCCCATTATCCCTGTTGGCTTTGGTGCAAAATGGGCCTATTATTTTAATAGCTGGGATAAAATGGTACTTCCAATGCCATTTTCAAGGGTTTCCATGGTTTATAGGCCACCAATATATGTGGAAAAGAAGTGCAAGGGAAAGGAGCTTGAAGAAAAAAGACTTCTTTTGCAACAAGAGCTCAACAAGGCCACCGAAAGGGCCAGAAAAATTTCTGGAGCAAGTAGCAGATTAAAATGAAGGGCTGGGATGAACTCGATGAGATTCAAAGAGATATTTTACTTGATATAAAGAAAAATGGGCCGGATTGTGCAAAATTTTTATCCAGAAGAATAAAAAGGGAACTGAAAGAAACCATGCTCCTTCTTTCAGGGCTTGAAAAAATTGGCTGGCTTAAAAGAGTGCAGGGCACCTTTTTGTTTAAACGTGGCCTTAGAAGGCCAAAGCACATGAACCATACCTATTATGAGCTTACAAAGCCTGCCCAAAAGGAACTAAGATTTCTTGCAAGAAAGGGAAGGATCTGATTATTATCATCATGTCATGGATAACTTGAATTTCATTTCATCATTCAACCTTAATTGGCTCGATATAGTTCTAGGCTTTATCTTTGTTATTGCAGTGATCCGGGGTCTATTTGTAGGTTTTAGCAGGACAATTTCCGGTCTTTTGGGGGTTATCTGCGGGTTCTGGGTTGCGGCAAATCAGTACTATTTTGTTTCACAAAAGCTTCAGATATTCATGAAAAATGAGATGTGGCGGGATCTTTTGGCCTTTTTTCTCCTCTTTGTGGTAGTATATTTGGTCTTTGCCATAGCAGGGATAATTATAAAAGGTCTTTTTCGAGTACTTCATCTTTCATGGATGGATAGAATCCTTGGAGGAGCCTTTGGTTTTTTAAAGGCCCTTTTGATTTCTGCAATCATAATATTTATCCTAACCTTGACGCTTCCTGATAAGAGTCCCCTTTTAGCAAAATCCTATCTCTATCCAAGGGTCAGTAATCTTTCCAGGATAATGACGGATATGGTTCCAAAGGACCTAAAGGCAAAATTCATGTGGAAGTGGAGAAAGATAGAAATGAGGTTTCACAGGGGAAGGCGTGAATCCATATAAGGCTTTATAATGGTTTGGGGTTAAAGAGGTTTTTGGCCGCAATATTTCCACCCAAAAGATAGCCTCCTTTAAGTTCAATGGGGTAAAAATGGGGGCACTTTTTCCTTAAAAATTTTAGCAATTGTCTTTTTGAAAACACAAATACTGGCTCCTTTGACTGGAGTCTTTTTTCTAGGAGAAAGACCCTCTTAATTTTATATCTTTCAAAATTCATCCCAGTATAAAATATCATTGAAGGCTTCCAGAGCCCAATAAATGCAGCGTGTACTTTGGCTTCAGGGTGGGTGAGGGCAATTTTCTTTATTTTAAGACTAAGACTTTTTGAAGGCCCATCAATAGTATTTGAAAGGGAAGGGAGAAAAAGGACTGATACTATAAAAGAAAATGTCAGAGCACCTGCAATTACCATCATTCTCTCTTTTGAATAGAAAAACTTAGATGTAATAAAAAGTATCAAGATCATAAAAAGGATGGCCCATCTAGTTATTTTTATGGGAGGGTCAGGAAAGGCATAGGCGGTGGTTTTAAATTTAGTAATGAAAAGAAATTTTTCCCAGAATTGATATGAAAACAGGGCCATAAAAAAAACCGAAAAAATAACAAATACACCTAAAATAACCGTTATTTTGACTGACTTGGGCCAGGTTGGCCTTTTTTCTTCTTTCCAAAAGGTAAAAAAGATATAACCCATTACTATGGAAAGAAAGGGGCTAATGGGAAGGATATAATTTATCTGTTTGGTGGCAGTAATTGTCAGTATTGTCAGTATCCAAAGGGAAGAAAGGAGTGAAAACTTAAAGATTCCGTTTTCTTCATTATCTTTTACCTTAAAAGATATGGGTAAAAGCCCGCTAAAGGGGAAAAAGCCAACCAGAATTAACAATAAATAAAAAAGAGGGCCGCCTCCATGCCCCAAAAAGGCAGTGGTAAACCTTTTGAGATTCTGGGTGACAAAAAAGGTGTCGAAAAATTCTTTTCCTGTCTTTTTAAAAATTAGGTAAAACCAAGGAAGATTAATTATTAAAAATGAACCTATAGCTATTAAAAGCCACTTTGGCCCTAAAAAATTCCAGTCTTTTTTTAAAAATCCATAAAAAAGCATAATTGGACAGACTATTGCTAGTGCTATAG
>WFZZ01000018.1 GCA_015489315.1 Deltaproteobacteria bacterium
GACTTTATCATGTGGAAGCTCATCTATTTCATCGAGATACTTATTTTTTAGATATTCACGTTTGTCTATCCAGCCATAAAATCTAAAATTTCCATTTTTTCCAAGTAGCCTTGGCATAAAATTGGCTTGCATTATTAACATTCCATTGTCAAAGGGGTTATGCCAGACCGAATCTGAACCATGTTCTGCAACACCTGCTCCTATCACCCTAAATTCAACAAGATCGATTGGGTTAGCGCGGACCATGAATGCAGGGCAGTAAAAACTGTCGGGTTCAGGTATATTCATCCCCATCGATTTTACAAAGATATTTGACAAAAACTGGGTAGTTTCGTCTCCAGCCACCTCGTTTTCGTCAAATAGCACGCTTATATCCATCTTTCCAACATCGAATCCATAACGATCGTCAAGAAAATTAAATTCATAAAATGCCTCTGAGATGGTAATTGCCGCCTTATCAAGGCCAATTGTGGTCTTATAGGCATCGTAGTTGGGAACACTGAAGCTTGGCACATCATTATTTAGGCCATCTCCATCTCCTCCTTCAAGATGAATGAAAAACGAACCCCATTTAGAAAAATCGGCATTTATGTTCAAGTCCATTGTATAAGACACATCCTGTTGTGAACGAACATTTTCAATACTGTTAGCATCCCCAAATGTCCCCATTAAGGCTCCCGTAACACCTCCATCAATACTAAATCGCTCATACCATTTTTTCTCAGTTTCCTCTTCATTCAATGAGGAAACTTTCTTTGTAATTTCTTGAGAAGATGTCTTCTCCTTTTTTAGCCTAGAAAGCTCTTCTTCTACACTTTGAAGCCTTTTGTTAAGGGTTTTGTTCTCCTCGATAAGCCTTTTTACGAGCTCTTCAAGCCTTTTTTCCCTATCCGGAATACCACCAGAAAAACCTGTTCCTCCAAAGAAAAAAATAAAGGTAATAAAAAAGATAACGAACCTTGACTTCATATTCCCCTCCTTTCTTAGTTTCTTATTACTTAAAGTCCTTAAGAGCCTGCTTTATGTGTTCAATGATTATCTCATTTGTAACCTTATAAAAACCAAGCCCCTTGTAAAAAGTTTGCCCTTTGATGTTTATGGTAGGGCAACTTACCTGTTTCCCAGCCCTTTCAAGTTCCATTGCCCAGGATATATTTCCCTCCTCATCTTTCTCTTTACCCATTATGTCATTCATCACGTGATCGCCGGCAACGATCATAAAGGGTATTATGCGAATATCCTTGCCCTTACATGCCTTTGCCCTATCAAGGGCATCCTTTCTATCTGGCACCCCTTCAACACTACCTAAAAAACAGTTGGGATAATGAACGCTTAAAAGCCTGTCAAAGGCGAGATAAACAGCAGTAGAAGGGGCAAAATATGTGTTTGGTGAGCCATGCCCAGCAAGGACATTACAGCCCTTTTCGGTTGTCAAAAATTCACCCGATATACCTTCAAGAAGCCTTTTGGCATCCTCCCATGTGGCCATGACCGGCTCGCCAATGGAAATTTTAACACCTGGAAGGCTTGCCTCTTCCATCATGTGTAGGTATTCCTCTCCTGGAAACACATGCAGGGATTGAACAACTACTTTTGTATAGCCCTTAGCCTTTAAATCAGAAAGGACCTGGGGAAGACTATAAAGCCTCTTTTTAATCCCCTTTTTTGCCCAGATTCGATTTACTTTTTCCCTGATTATCTGGGAGGTGAAGGCCCATCTTATCTCGTATCCAGGAAAGGCCCTTGTTATCTCTTTATCAATGAAATCAAAGGTGTTTTGTGCCTTTGTGCTTGTTCCAAAGGCGGTCAGTACAATGGCAGGTTTTAGGTCCTTTTTGACAGGTTTTAAAAATCTGAGAACCCTTGCACCAGCAATTTGAGAAAAAAAGCACATTTCAAAAAGAAACATTAAGACTGCTAAAACATAGGTTAACCGTTTCATAAAATTACCTCCTTTTTAAATTTTGGAGGGGGACAGATTTCAGAACTGGTAAATAAAAAAACCGCACCCTGATTTTCCAGGATGCGGTTTGCCCGCTTGCCGCAACCTTTTGCTCCGCAACCAGGTCCCCCGCTGGCCTTGGAATACTGAAAGTACCCTTCAGGTATCCTGACTCGTGGATCGACCTACTCCCTGGGCCTTCCCATCTTTAAGACAGTGGCCATCTTCAGGTTTCGTCCCCACTCACAGTGGCGGGCCCGTTCTGGATTTTCACCAGATTCCCTGAAAGGGCACCTAAATGAATAATGATTCATTTTAAATAGGAATTAAAAAAAGTCAACTGCTCAACTGGTATGAAAAAATCATTAAAGACACAACCAAACACCAGGGATCAAAATTCTTACCACGGTAGGTCCAGGCTATCCAAATACTTTAGCATCTTCTTTATATCTTCCTCGTTTGGATGTCCTTTTGCGGAATCAACATTTTTCACCCACTCTGGAACCGGCTCTTTTTTCCTGGCTTCTTCAACTACCTTTTCTGGCACCTCACCAAGGCAGTTAAATAATCCGACCAATCTTGCCTTCTTAACCAGTTTTTTGGCCTCTAAAATAGCGTCTTTTACCTCTTTGGATTCAGGGTCGGCTGCATGGGTAAAAAATAGGAAGAGCTCGTGATCCTCGTTAAATTTCTTCATATATTCCTGACTCTTTGGGTCTGGCATACCACCTTCAATGTGAAAACCAAGGGCCACAAATGTGTAATCATTGGGGTCCGGAGACTTATCTATTTCATAGATTTCTTTTTCACCCGGTATATAATTGTATATGGCCTCTGCCAGTTTTTTTGTATTTCCAGTCTTTGAGGAATAAACAACTAGATTTTTCATGATACCTCCTCCTTAAATCTATTTAAAAATAAAATAAGTATTCGACTAATATTTTCAATCAAGC
>WFZZ01000019.1 GCA_015489315.1 Deltaproteobacteria bacterium
AGTCAGATGTCCTTTTGGCACAGCTTGAGCTTACAAAGCTCATTGATAAGGAAATAGAATTTAAGACAAGGATGAAGGATACGGAATCAAGGCTCCTTTTCCTTTTGGGGAAAAAAGAAGGATGCATTGATATAAAAAGGCCGAAGGTGGTGCGCCTTGCAAAAATTAAGGACATGGAATCCCTAAAAAAGGAGGCCCTTTTAAAAAACCCTTCCATATTGGAAAAGGAGACGGTTTTAAAAAGGAAAAATTTCATCCATAAACTTAAGAAAAGGGAATATTACCCTGATTTTTCACTTACAGGCGCATACGGCAAAAGGTTTGGAACAAATCCAAACGGGGATGACAGGGCGGATTTTTTGACCTTTATGGTCTCTTTGAATATTCCAATCTTTTTTAATGCCAAGCAGGGACAAGAGGTGATATCGGCCCTTCAAAAAGAAAAGGCCATAGAAAATGAGCTTAGAGACGAAAAAATAAAAGTAAAGGACAGGCTTTCCGGCCTTTTTTCCACCTATAAAGGGCTTTTAAAAAAGGATATGCTTTATAGAAAAAGCATTATTCCAAAGGCAGAATCCACCCTAAGTGCCCTAAAAGATGCCTATTCAGCAGGGCGGGCAGACATACTTGGACTTTTAAGGGCAGAGCTTACACTTTATAGATTCAAAGAGGCCCATATAAACGTGTTGTCACGGGCAAAAAAGATAAAGGCAGATATCTATGCCCTTATTGGAAGAAGCGAAGAGGAAATAAAATGAAAAAGATCATTCCTTGCCTCCTTCTTTTGATCACAGGAATTCTTTTGGGTTATTTTGGAAGGGATATCCTTCAAAGGGTACGACCAAACACCCCCAAAAACATCCCTTCAAAAGAGGCCAAAAAGGAGAGAAAGCCCCTTTTTTACAGAAATCCAATGAATCCTTCCATTACATCCCCGGTTCCTGCAAAGGATGAGATGGGAATGGACTATATCCCTGTATATCCTGAGGACCTTGAAGGAGGAAGCTCTAAAAACCCGGGAACAGTAAAGATTGATCCAGTCACAATCCAGAAGATAGGGGTAAGGACCGCAAAGGTGGAAATGCGCCCCCTTTATAAAGAGATCACGACATACGCCATTGTTGCCCCTGATGAAGACAGACTCTACAGAGTAAATGTCCAGTTTAGCGGATGGGCGGAAAAGATGGTTGTCAAAAAGACAGGACAAAGGGTCAAAAAGGGGGAAATTCTCTTATATGTTTATTCGCCTCAAGTCCTTACGGCAGAAGACGAGCTACTTTTGTCATTAAAAAACCTTGATTCGGTAAAAAATGGGCCAAAGGAGCTTTTAGAGGATGCAAAAAGGCTTTATGAGGCAAGCAGAAAGAGGCTTTTACTTTTGGGTGTGCCAAAATGGTTTGTAAGTGACATTGAAAGGACAAGAAAGAAAAGGCGCCTTGTTCCGGTGACTTCTCCTTCCTCTGGCTTCATCACAAAGGTAAACATTCGCCCAAATGGCTTTTTGTCGCCAAAATCGAATCTTTATGAATTAGCCGACCTCACCACGGTCTGGATTTATGCATACTTTTTTGAAGACGAGCTTCCCTGGATCAAGGAAGGCGAGATGGTGGACATTTCCATTAAGGGGTTAAAGGATAAAAGGATAGTTGGGAAAATAGACTACATCTATCCAAGGGTGGATAAAAGGACAAGGACGATAAAGACAAGGATTGTCATAAAAAATAGCGATTTTTCCATTAGGCCAGGAATGTATGCACAGGTGATTCTAAAGGCTGGGAGTGGAAGAAAGGTCGTTGCAATACCAAGGGAGGCGGTTTTAAGGACAGGAAAGAGTGAACACGTCTTTGTTGCCCTTGGGGACGGAAAGTTTGAGCCAAGAAGGGTTGTTCTTGGCATACAATCTGATGAACTCATCGAGGTTAAAAAGGGGCTTAGGCCAGGAGAAGAGATAGTAGTCTCAGGCCAGTTCTTGATTGATTCAGAATCAAGCCTTAAGGAAGCTGCCCTTAAGATGATGGAGCCTAAAAAGGAAAAGAAAAAGACCATGAAGGGAATGAAGATGGAAAAAATGGATAAGGGCCAGAAATGATAAAGGCCATCATCAATTCATCCATTCGTGACAGGGTCCTTGTTATTCTTGGGGCGTTTTTCCTCCTTGCCCTTGGTTTATGGGCATTAAAGACCATTCCCCTTGACGCAATACCCGATCTATCTGATACCCAGGTCATTGTCTTTACAAAGTATCCTGGCCAGGCTCCACAGGTTGTGGAGGACCAGGTCACCTACCCCCTTTCAACTGCAATGCTTTCGGTTCCAAAGGCCAAGGTGGTACGGGGATATTCCTTTTTTGGCCTTTCCTTTGTCTATATTATTTTTGAAGATGGCACCGACCTTTACTGGGCAAGGTCCAGGGTACTCGAGGCCTTGAACTTTGTAAAAAACAGGCTCCCAGAAGGTGTAAACCCTGCCCTTGGCCCTGATGCCACAGGGGTTGGATGGGTATATGAATACGCCTTCGTCGATAGGACCGGAAAACTCGACCTTTCCGAACTTCGCTCCCTCCAGGACTGGTTTTTGAAATACCAGTTACAGACCGTCCCAGGGGTGAGCGAAGTCGCATCTGTGGGAGGTTTTGTAAAGCAATATCAAGTAGTTATCGATCCAAATGCCCTTTCCTTTTATAAGATCCCCATCACAAAGGTAAAGGCTGCCATCAGGGCATCCAACATGGATACTGGCGGAAGGCTCATTGAGCTTTCAGAAACCGAATACATGGTCCGCTCAAAGGGATATCTTCACGGGGTAAAGGACATTGAAAACATAGTGCTCAAGGTTACAGAAAACGGCATCCCTGTCCTTTTGAAGGATGTTGCAGATGTTAGAATCGGGCCTGAGATAAGAAGGGGTCTTTCCGAGTTGAACGGAGAAGGTGAGGTGGTGGGGGGTATCGTCCTCATGAGGACAGGGGAAAATGCCCTTACCACCATAGAAAAGGTAAAGGAAAAGCTGAACGAGCTTAAGCCTGGGCTTCCAAAGGGGGTTGAAATAGTTACGGTTTATGACAGAAGCGCTCTCATTGAAAGGGCCATTGAAAGCCTGAGGGGCAAGCTCATTGAAGAGTGCATCATAGTAAGCATTGTCTGCATAGTCTTTTTACTCCATGTCCGTTCGAGCCTTGTTGCCATCTTGACCCTTCCCCTTGGGATACTCTTTGCCTTTATCATCATGCGCCTTCAGGGAATAAATGCAAATATCATGAGCCTTGGAGGCATTGCCATTGCCATTGGGGCAATGGTGGATGGGGCAATCGTCATGATAGAAAATGCCCATAAGAAGCTTGAGGCCCATGACATGATGGATGGAAAAAGGGTTTACCCCAAAAAGAGGTGGGATGTGATTAGAGAGGCAGCTGTGGAGGTAGGCCCTGCCCTTTTCTTTTCCCTAGTCATAATCACCTTTTCCTTTCTGCCCATCTTTAGCCTTGAGGCACAGGAAGGAAGACTCTTTAAGCCCCTTGCCTTTACAAAGACATACGCCATGGCTGGGGCCGCCCTTTTGGCAATAACCGTTGTCCCTGCCCTTATGGGCTTTTTCATAAGGGGGCGCATCATAAAGGAGGCCAAAAACCCAGTAAATAGGCTCCTTCTTGCCATTCATCACCCCTTCTTAAATCTGGCAATAAGGTTCAGGTGGATAGTTCTATTTCTCATGATCTTACTTCTTGCTGTTACCCTTTATCCATTAAAACATATCGGCTCTGAATTTATGCCTCCCCTTGATGAAGGAGACATACTCTACATGCCATCCACCTTTCCTGGCATATCCATAACAAAGGCAAAGGAGATACTTCAGCAGACCGATAGAATCCTGAAGACCTTTCCAGAGGTAAAGACCGTTTTCGGAAAGATTGGAAGGGCAGAGACTGCAACTGACCCTGCCCCACTTTCAATGATAGAAACCGTTGTCCAGCTAAAGCCAAAAAAGGAATGGCCAGACCCGTCCCTGTCAACGCTTGATCTCATGAAAAAGATGGATAAGGAGCTTCAGCTTCCCGGCATTTCAAATACGTGGACCATGCCAATAAAAACACGGATAGACATGCTTTCGACTGGGATTAAGACCCCTGTTGGCATAAAGATAAGCGGGCCAGACCTTGGCGTTCTCGAAGGCCTTTCAAAGAAAATAGAATCCTTGATGAAGGAGCTTCCCGAAACGGTTTCTGCCTATGGAGACAGGGTCAAGGGAGGCTATTTTGTGGATATCGATATTGACAGGAAAAGCGCTGCCAGATACGGCCTTAGTGTAAAAAGGATACAATCTGTTGTTATGAGCGCCATAGGAGGCATGAAAGTAACGGAGACAATAGAAGGGCTTGAAAGATACCCTGTCAATCTAAGATATCCCAGGGATTTCAGGGAATCCCTAGATGCCATAAGGAGGGTCCTTATCCCAACTCCAAGTGGAGCCCAAATCCCATTAAAGGATGTGGCAAGGGTAAGATTTACAAGGGGTGCCCCTGTCATAAAGACAGAAAATGCAAGGCCAAACGCCTGGGTCTATATTGACATAAATACCTCTGATATTGGAGGGTTTGTAAAAAAGGCAAAGGCCCTTTTAAGGAAAAGTTTAACCCTTCCACCAAACTATGCCATCTCATGGTCAGGCCAGTTTGAATATATGGAAAGGGCCATGAAAAAACTCAAATTTGTGGTCCCTGCAACCCTTGTCCTCATCTTTCTCCTTCTCTACTTCAATTTCAAAAACGTAACAGAGCCCTTGATAGTCATGATGTCCATACCCTTTGCCCTGGTGGGTGGAATCTGGCTCCTTTATATCCTTAAGTATAACTTTTCAGTGGCAGTGGCAGTGGGTTTTATTGCCCTTGCCGGGGTTGCGACAGAAATTGGTGTCCTTGTCCTTACCTTCATAGACCATGAGGTAGAAAATGTCAGAAAAGCAAAAGGAGACAATGCCCTTCTTTCCTCCAAAGAGATAAAAAGGGCGGTTCTTCTTGGAACCTCTGAACGCGTCCGCCCCATAATCATGACGGCCACGGCCATTGTCCTTGGCCTTATCCCAATAATGTTCGGAACAGGGGCCGGCTCTCAGACCATGAAAAGGATAGCAGCCCCAATGGTTGGGGGAATGGTAAGTACCACGCTTTTGTGTCTTCTGGCCCTTCCAATAATCTACGGACTTTTTCTTGAGGCCAAAGAGTCCATAAGAAAAAAAGAGTTGGAAAGCTATGAGCCTATCTTTTTTTCTATCGTCTTTGTAAGCTCAATAATCTTTTTTATAGAGGTATCTGGCCTTTCAAGTTCCTTTAAAAAGGATTTATCCATTACAGCCTTTAATGCCTTTTCATTTATCTTGGTCTCTTTTTCTATATCGTGAAGATAATTTTTGATAGTAGTATCTTCTCCGATCTCTTTTTTGAGTCTTTTAATGGCAAACTTGATTGCCAAGGTAGAATTCATGACAAAATGTGATAAAACTGATATAAGCTTATTCAATGCAATGGTCATCTCTTTTCCCTTTTCGATTTCTAACTCAAGCCTTTGAAGTCTTAAGTTTCTTTCAAAAAGGGCGCCAATTAAAAAACCAATGACCATGGAAAAAAAGGAAAAGGCAATGGCCATAGGCAACATCTTTGACGAAAAGGTATCTTTTAAAAGGGACAATAGGGATAAATTTTCTTGTGGAGAAGTAAAAAGATATACAACCATCACGTAGGGGTGGACTATAACAGCTCCAAAGATAAGGCCCACAATGGCAAGAAGATATTTTAATTTTCCTTTTAGAAACATATATTTTATCATTACAATAATTAGCATTAAGGACAAGTAGAAAATAGATGATTAGATACGCTACAAAGACAGACATTGGACTTAAAAGAAAGCGAAATGAAGACTATTTTCTTGTAGTTGATCAAAATTCAAAAAACTATCCAGTGGAAGACCTCGGCCTGCTCTTTGTGGTTGCAGACGGTATGGGAGGACATCCAGCAGGAAATGTTGCAAGTAAAATTGCCTGTGAAACCCTTTGTAGAACCTATTATGTTACAAGCGCCATGGAAAGAAAACTTATAAGATTTTCTTCCTTTTTTAGCACTGACCCCCTTATTAAAAGGCTAGAGGCTGGTTTTTTAAAGGCACAAGAGGCCATTTGCAACTATGAATGTTCGCATGGAAGCTGCAAGGGGCTTGGCACTACCCTTTCTGCCCTTATCCTAAGGAATAGGCACTATTACATCTGTCACATCGGGGATTCCAGAATTTATCGGTTACGTAACGGCGAGTTAAGTCTCCTTACAGTTGATCATACCTTTGTTCAGGACCTTGTGGACATGGGAGAGATGAGCCAAAAAGAGGCAGAAAAAAGCCCAATGAGGCATGTTTTGATGCAGGCCCTGGGACCTGGGATTGAAAAGGTATATAAGAAGGCCGGAGGCGTTAAAAGAGGAGACACTTTTCTTCTTTGTACAGATGGTCTTCATGACCTTCTTAATGACAGCGAAATCAAGGAAATACTCGTTTTGGATGAAGATATAGAAAAAAGATGTAAAAGATTGGTTGAAGAGGCCCTTAAAAGGGGTGGTAAGGATAACATAACGGTAATAATTGTGGAAAAACTATGACAGAACAACATACACTCCCCATAGGGACCATCCTAAACAGAAAGTGGGTAATCCTTGAGTTTATTGCCAAAGGCGGCATGGGTGAAATCTATAGGGCCCACCAGTTGAACCTTAAAAGGGATGTGGCCATAAAGACACTTTCTAAGGCATGGCTTGAAGATATATCTGAGGATGAAGAAGAAAAGGAGATGGCCATAAGGCGCTTTAAGCAAGAAGTGCTTACAATGGCCCAGATCCGTCACCCAAATATAATCCAAATTTATGATTTTGATTCTGCAGAACTCGATATCAATGGAGAACAAATTGCGATTGACTATATCGCCCTGGAATATATCCCTGGAAGGACCCTGAGAGATACAATGGAAGAAGAGGGATTTTATCCTGATGATAAAAAACTCATTGACTGGATAGAAAAATATTTTCTCCCTGTCCTTGAAGGTGTCTCGGCTATTCACAAGGCAGGGATCTTTCACAGGGATATAAAGCCTGAAAATATTCTCATGGATGGAGATATACCCAAAATTGCTGATTTTGGGCTTGCACGTTCTTGCAAACTTGGCTCAATGACTTGTTCTTTAGATATTAAAGGTACTCCAAATTATATGTCTCCAGAACAGTTTATTGATTTTAAAAGGGCTGACCACAGGACAGATATCTACGCCCTTGGGAAAATACTCTATGAGGCAATCACTGGCAAAATCACCGACAAGGCAGTTCCATTTACACAAGTAGGGCTTAAAAGGGATGAGATATCTGGGCTTTTCAAAGATCTTGATGATATTATTAGAAAGGCCACCCATAAGGAACCCGAAAAGAGATTTCAAT
>WFZZ01000020.1 GCA_015489315.1 Deltaproteobacteria bacterium
ATTTAAATTATTTCAATATATTATCCTCGAAAATTTTCAGAAAATTTACTCCGAAAGTTGAGATCTGATTTTTTGGTTGAAAATTTCAAACTTAAGACTATTGTCTTAACCTGTTCTTGAGAATCTTTTTCAATAAGATTTTTTTAAAAAAGGCCAAAAAGGAAATGGGATCAAAATCTAAGCTAAAAAATTCTATGGTGTTTTTAGCACCTTTTTTTGCTTTATTTTTAGCTGCATCCTTTACACAGGCATCCACAGGAACAATCAAGGTATGTGCCAGCATCCTTCCCCAAAGGTTTTTCATAGAAAAAATTGGAGGTGACAAGGTAGAGGTAGTAGTTATGGTCCCTCCAGGGGCAAGCCCTGCCACCTATGAGCCAAGGCCAAGTGAGTTAAAGGCCCTTTTAAGTTCAAGGCTTTATTTTGCAATAGGGGTTCCATTTGAAAGGCAGTGGCTTAAGAGGTTTTTGGGCATAAACCCCAAGATGAAGATTGTGCATACAGAAAAAGATATAAGGCTTTTCCCCGTCTCTTACGAATCTTCATCGAAAAAGGGCATACTTGACCCCCATATTTGGCTAGCCCCAAACCTTGTAATGCTTCAGGCAAGAAGGATATTTATGGCCCTAAAGGAGGAATACCCCCAATTTTCAAGGGAGTTTGAGAAAAACTATGTATCTTTCATGTCAGAGCTTGTAGGGCTTGATCTAAAGATTTCAAGGATTCTGTCGCCTCTAAAGGGGAAATACGTCCTGGTGTTTCACCCTTCATGGGGATATTTTCTAAGGGCCTATGGGCTTAGGCAGATAGCTATTGAAAGGGAGGGGAAGGCCCAAAAGGGCGCTCAACTTGTAAGGCTTTCAAGATTTATAAAGGAAAAGGGGATAAAGGCCGTCTTTTTCCAGCCACAGTTTTCAAAAAGATATGCCCTTTCCATTGGAAATTCCCTTAATTTAAAGGTGATAGAGTTAGATCCTCTGGCCCCTAATTGGGAGGAGAACCTCTTAATGGCTGCAAGAAAGATAAGGGATGCAAATTGATCATATGGGTAAAAGGACGGTTATAGAGCTTGATAACGTGGAGTTTTCCTTCAACAAGGCCCCTGTCTTAATTGATGTAAATTTAAAGGTCCTTGAGGGAGATTTTGTGGCCGTTATAGGCCCAAATGGTGGGGGAAAGACTACACTTATCAAGTTGATATTGGGGCTTTTAAAGCCTACAAGGGGCCATGTGTTTCTTCTTGGAGATAGTCCTGAAAAGACCTCCTTTCGTGCTGGCTATATGCCCCAGTATGCAACTGGCGAAAAGGGCTTTCCAATAACAGTCCTTGAGGCAGTTCTTCTTGGAAGGCTTGGACTTACCAAAAAGGGCCCTTTTTTTTCAAGGGCAGATATTGAAAAGGCAAAAGAGGCCCTTGAGCTTGTGGGCATGGATGGCCTATCAAAGAAAAAGGTTGGGGATCTTTCAGGTGGTCAGCTTCAAAGGGTCCTTCTTGCAAGGGCACTTGTCAGTGACCCTGAGATACTCTTTTTGGATGAACCCATGGCAAGTATAGATGTTGGCGGCCAGGAAAGGCTCTTTGACCTTTTGGGAAGGCTTAACGAAAGGGTGACAATAGTCTTTGTTACCCATGATGTGGGACTTTTGTCAAGATATGTAAAGTCCGTTCTTTGTGTAAATCAAAGGGTCCATTTTCACAATGCCCCTGAAATAACAAAGGACATGTCAAGGCTTCTTATGGCAGAAAGCTGCCCAATGGAGCTTGTCGCCCATGGATTTCCACACAGGGTTCTAGGAAAACATTAAAGATGATGGAGATATTAAGTCTTCCATTCATTCAGCATGCCATTATTGCAGGGATCCTTGCAAGTATTGCCTGCGGGATAATGGGCTCCCTTGTGGTAATTAACCGGTCTGTCTTTTTGGCAGGTGGCATTGCACATGCCGCTTACGGAGGTGTGGGTTTGGCATTTTTCCTGGCCCTTCCGCCCCTTCCTTGCATTATCGGATTTAGCACCTTTATGGCCCTTCTAATTGGGGTATTGACCTTAAAGAAGAGACAGAGGCTTGATGCCATGATAGGGGTCCTTTGGGCAGTGGGGATGGCCATTGGGATAATCCTTACAGATCTAAGTCCGGGTTATAATGTGGATCTCATGAGCTTTCTTTTTGGAAGCATCCTCACTGTGCCAGGTTCGGATCTTTCCATAATGCTTTTGGTAAATTTGATTGTAATCGGGACAGTTATCTATTTTTACAAGGAATTTTTGTCCATAAGCTATGACTTTGAATTTTCAAAGGTTCGAGGCGTAAAGGTTGCACCTTTTCATCTTTTGTTTCTGATTCTTGTGGCCCTTTGCGTTGTCATAACCATAAGGGTGGTTGGGCTCATTTTAATAATGGCCCTTTTTTCCATAGCCCCATTTATATCGGAAAGATATTCAAGCTCCCTTTTTGAAATGATGATAAAGTCCATCATCTTAAACCTTATTTTTGTCTTTTTAGGCCTCTATCTGGCCTATAGATTTGATCTAAC
>WFZZ01000021.1 GCA_015489315.1 Deltaproteobacteria bacterium
ACTCCTAGTTACTCTATTCATCTATATCTCCTTTCCTAAAAAATTAAATTAAATAAAGTTTATCTAAATTGTTTTAAATAGTCAAACAAAATCTTGACCTATTTAAAAATTTCTTTTTTGATCGTAATATCAATAAGTTATAAACTATTTTAAACCAACTTTAGCATCCTTAGGCAACCAAAAGCTGTCAAAACGCTTAATAAGCTGATTTCTAAAAAACATCTTGAAATTGATCTCAAGAAGGGTGGAAAATTTTAATGGTCTTGTTTTTACCTTTACCATGCCATTTTTAATGGATTGAATTACAGCTTCCTTTTCTGGATATGAAAAAACAATGCTATAGGTATTATTAAACTGGACTCTTTGGTGGGCATCGGAGGTTCCAACAATAGGAAGTCCCCGTCTTTTGGCAATTCTTTCCATTTTAAGATTAAAATTGATCCTTTTTGAGAAAAAATGAGACCATTCAGCTGCATCAAACAGAGAAAAATGTTTTAAAAATTTTCTTCCTAGAGCAACTGGACTTGGATAAAAGGGATGCGGAGCAATAATAAGGGAATTTTCACTCTTATACCTGTAAATATCCTTGAAGGTTGACACGGTCATTTCCCTAAAGGGAAAATTAATCAATAAAACGTGCTTCCCTTCAATAGTTGCCTCCATGCCTGGGAGCAATATTATTCCTCGTTCCTTGGCATAATCCCTCAAATAGTGACTGTATGTGCATGTATCATGGTTTGTGATGCTAAGGACCTTAAAACCTGCCTCGTGGGCCATGTCAATAAGTTCTAAGGCACTATATCTTATAAGATCCCTTGGATCTTCACTTGTATGAATGTGTAAATCGGCCTTTAGTGGTTCCATTTTTCTTTTTAATAAGGATTTCTTCTAAAACCCACTTTATAAAGTATTGGCGAAAGGAGAATATCAGAAAATGAAAAAAGTAAAACTATTAATAGGCAATCAAGCCAGGAAATTGATAATACCTTTCTCATCAATAAAACTGGCAATAGGGATTCAATAATCTGATCAACTCCCCTGCATCTTGCACCACTTTTTAACGCTAGCCGCCTTTTTATAAAACTCGAAATCATATCTCCCAACATGGACAAAAAGGCAAGCAAAAATGAAAACTTAATCTTTATGCCCAACATTGGCCCAATAAGACTCGTAACCAAAAGACTTGAAAAAAGCCCGCGCCAAGTCTTATGTGTTCCTAATATCGGCCTTTTATCAAAAAAACTTTTGTTGAAATCTATTGGTAAGGAAAACCTTTCTTTAAAAATATGCCTTGCAACAATTGGACTTGTATTTGCAATTCCCAAAAGAATCAACAAAACGATATCTGTTTTCAGGTTAAGAACCACTGTTCTCTAGCCCTTTACTGATAGCTTGCATAGAGCTCTTTATAGAGTTTTGAACGCTCTAAAAGTTCTTGATGCGTTCCCTTTTCAGCTATCGTCCCCTGGTCCATAACTACAATGATATCTGCATTTTGTATTGTAGTGAGCCTGTGAGCAACCACAATGGTAGTCCTTTCCTTCATAACATTTTGGAGGGCCCTTTGAACAGCATGTTCAGAAACAGAATCAAGGGCACTGGTAGCCTCATCAAGAATAAGGACTGGGGCATCCTTTAGAAGTGCTCTAGCAAAGGCGATCCGTTGTCGCTGACCTCCGGACAAATTAAGTCCTCTTTCATCTAAAACCGTATCATATCCATCGGGCAATTTTTCAATGAATTCATGGGCATGTGCCAGTTTTGCCACCCTTAAAACATCATTAAAATCTGCCTCAGGATTACCAGCAAGGATATTTTCTTTAATGGTGTCACTGAATAAAATGATATCCTGACTTACAACTGCAATTTGCCTTCTTAGACTCTTTAGCTCTATTTCATCAAGGTCCGTTCCATCCCACAAAATAGAGCCAGAAGTCGGACTAATAAATCGAGGAATCAGATCCAACAAGGTAGATTTACCAGCACCACTTGGTCCTACTATTGCGACTACCTTTCCTCTTGGTACGAATAAATTAATATCTCTTAATATTTCTTCTTTTTTATTATAAGAAAAATAGCAACTCTTAAATTCTATTCCTTCATGAAGGCCCTCTATCCTTTTTCCCGCAGAAAACTCTGGCTCAAGTTCAAGGAATCTATCAACTCTTTCAAGAACCCCCACTGACTCTTGAATTGTACTATAGGCCCTTCCAAGTTTTTTTAGGGGGGTAAACGCCATAACAATGGCTGCAAGGACTGAAAAAAAATCTCCAGATGTCATTTCTCCTCTTACAACCAGTACTGCGCCATAACCAAGGATAACTGCTACAGAAATTCCAGAACAGACATCTATTAAAAATTTTGTTCCTTCTTTAAGCCTTACAACCTTAGCAAATTGCCTGTAGGCACTTTGATTTTCCTTTTGGAACTGGGATATCTTTCTTTTTTCCATGCCAAAGACCTTGATAACCTTTATCCCCGTAACCGTCTCATTCATCCTGTGTGT
Organism: Deltaproteobacteria bacterium; assembly: GCA_015489315.1. Taxonomy (GTDB): domain Bacteria; phylum Desulfobacterota; class Dissulfuribacteria; order Dissulfuribacterales; family QOAL01; genus JAADCZ01. The sequence continues at coordinate 2,507 of WFZZ01000021.1, forward strand.
TAAAAGAGCCAAAAACAGCTGAACCTTTTTCCTTCGTCTTTTTACATATTTGCTTAAAAGCCTTGTTCCAAAGGCAATAACCGGAAATAAAAGAAAGCTCAAAAGGGCAAGGTCCCATTTTCTATAAATTGCCACTCCGATTAAAACTATTACTGAGGGAACTTGAACAAGAAATGTCCTAAAACTATCTGAAAGTATAGCACTGAGGATACCTATATCGTTCATCAAGCGTGAGACCATGTCTCCACTAGTTTTACTCAAAATCTTTGTAACAGGTAGAGTAATCATCCTGGCATAAAACCTGTTTCTAAGGTCCCTTACCAGCTGAAAACCTGCTGTTCGCATAAGATATGCCTGAATAAAACTTGCCCCTCCCCTTAAAAGGTAAAGAATCAACAGACCAAGGGGTAAATAGATAATGTAGCCATAGTGTTTTTCCACAAATATTAGGTCCATTGCCGGTTTAACCAACCAAGCGATGGCACCATTTAGACCTGATACAACCAAGCTAAAAAAAACAGCTGTAATGACCCTTTTAGCATAGGGCCTTATTAAAACCTTTAATCTTTCAAGGCTTGAATAGCCCTTGTCTTTGTTTTCCTTTTCCAAAAGACCAACCTCAGAAACTATTTTTGAAAGTAATGAAACATTACGCCATGTTAAGTGACCGAAGAGGCTATTTCAAGGACCTTCGCTAGAAACTAAAAGAAGTATAATAACCTTCCAAAATATTTGTGATTTTTTTCTTTTAGTAAGATTTTTTTAAAAAATTATTAAGAAAACAAAAATCACTTCCGATACAAAGAAGAAATACCAGAATAAACGAAAAAGGAGTGTCACCATGAAGAAATCTTGGATTTTTGCTGTTTTTATTGTGTGTTTTTTTGTTCTTATGTCTAACCTGACATTTTCTATGACCATTCCAAAGAATAAAGCCAAAGAAATAGCTGATTATGTGGCATCTATGATAATTGCCGGACGAGGGGTAGTGGCCCAACACCAAAACCTTATTAACGATCCCAATAAAGGAAATAAGGGTTTTACACCCGAATATGTTGAGAAAAAGATGTTGGAAAACTTTAAAAAAATCACTGGGAAAGACATGTCAGAACTAGATCCAGAAGTTCAAAATGTTTTAAAACAAGTGATAGCTGCTGCAAAGATGAGCGTTCAGATGAACCAACCACGGATTAATAAAAGTGGAGTAGGATTTAAGATGTATATCCCTGCAGTTTTTGGCAGGGAAACAGGACAGATACTAAAGGCAAAAACGGATATTGCCATAAAACAAACCACCTTTAAGTTTAGGAATGCCTATAATCAGCCGGATAGTTTTGAAAAAGAAATATTAACTAAATTTGAAAATCCCAACTATCCAAAGGGCCAGGGCTACGGAGAGTTTACAAATGGACGCTATCGCTATCTAAAACCAATCTATATCCGCCAGGCATGTCTAAAGTGCCATGGAGAGCCAAAGGGAGCAAAGGATATATCAGGTCACAAAAAGGAGGGATATAAGATAGGAGACCTTAGGGGGGCCATTAGTGTCTCAATTCCAGTAAAATAATACTAAAAAACTTTCTCTTGGTAGTAGCCTGTTTTTAAAAAGACAATTTTGTCTTAGGAGTTTTAAAATGTTTAAAAAATTGGGTGATTTTTCTTGTAAGACCAAGATCGTCTTACCAATTCTGGCAATTTTTATAATGTTTGCTGGAATCCTTTCCTACCTTTTAAATGGGACTCTTTCTTCCCATGAACATAAAAGACTTAAGGAAGAACTTAATATCCTTTCAAAGCGAGTCCAGGTAGAAATGGAAGACATAACTGCACCTGGAAACGTCTTAGTAACCAGTCTTTCAAAATTAAATGATCTTCAGTTTGCAGTTGCCCTAAAAGACAAAGGAATGATTGGAAAATTTTTCCAACCGATCTTAAAATCCCTTTCTTTAGCCAAAAACATTTCAGGAATCTTTAAAATCTACGACCAAGATGGGAATATAATATATTCCTCAATGGCAAGCCTGAAAGATTCAAAGATAAAGGCTGATAAACGCCCCCTTTTCCAAAGGGTCATTGGCCTAAAAAAATCTGTATCTGGCCTTGAAGGTGGAAAAGATGGGTTATTTTTAAGATGTTTAGCCCCTGTGACATATAATGGTATGTTTGCCGGAGTCTTAGAATATGACATACCAGTCCTCAATGTCTTTAAAAAGCTTAAAGGAGATGCAAAAAATATTGGCTTTGCGTGGTTTATCTCAAAAAAATTTGCTAAAAGGACAGGACTAAAAGCACATCCCTTTGGCAACAATGACCACATATTAATTGGAGAAAAGACTAAGGGCTTTTTGGAAAAAGATATTGATATTTCAAATTTTTTTGAAAAAACTGGTCCTCAAAAAGCATTGGTAACTACAGGTGATAAGGCCTTTTCAATAATGCCCCTTACCTTTGATGGAAAAGATAGTGGTCTAAAAGTAGCTATCACCGTTGATAACACTAAGGCATGGACCACCCTTAAATCTGCAATGGGGAGGCTTCTGATTGGCTTCTTTTTAGTGGCCCTTATTTCAACCCTTGTAGTGAACGTATCAATATCATTCATAACCCGACCTTTATTTTGGCTAATGGATTTTATGAAGGAACTTAGCCACGGACGTTTTTTGCGTCCTTCCAATTATGAAGCAAAAGACGAACTGGGTATGCTTCACAAAATGGCAAATGCAGTCATGGCAGGGACGGGAAAATTCTGTTGGCAAGTAAAAAAGGATATAAAAAAGCTTGTAAATGGTGCTTCAGATCTTGATGCCAGCACAAAGACCCTTAACGAAGAATCTGAATACCTTAATGATATCGCGTCTAATGTCACAAGAGAGATCCAAGAGGCCCAAAATGCCCTTGTCTTAATTGAAGAGGCAACACGTCAACTTCAGGATACATCCCTTAAGATCAGCGAAAATGTCACAAGAACTGCATCCATTGCAAGTAATGCCCAGGAAAAGGCGACTTTTACTACAGATATAATCCATGGGCTGAATGATAGCTCTGAGCAGATTGGTAATATAATTCAGGTAATTAAAGGTATCTCAGAACAAACGAACCTTCTCGCCCTTAATGCTACTATAGAGGCAGCAAGAGCTGGAGAAGCCGGAAAGGGCTTTGCAGTTGTGGCAAATGAAGTAAAAGAACTTGCCAAACAGACCAGTGAGGCTACCGATCAAATCACCAAGATGATTGAAAGCATCCAGAATGATACAAGGGCCTCCGTGAAGGCAGTAGATGAAATAACTGGCGTTATTGCCCAGGCATCAGAGCTATCTAATGAAGTGGCACTTTCAACAGATGAACAAAACACAAGCATAGGAGAGATCGTCCATAATCTAGATGAGGCTGCAAAAAGGGTCACTAATCTCAATGAAACTGCAAAAAGACTCTATGATCAGGCACAGAAACTTTCAGGGGTTACCACAAAGATTGTTAATGCAAGGGATGCTGTAGTTGATTCATCAAGGGAGCTTGATTCCTTTGTCTCGAGATATCAGGTGGATATTAAAGCCGTTGAAGAGGCGGAAAGGTTAAGTAAAAACAATACGTAAATCCATTAAATGCCACCAAAACCAACTGAAAGGGGGCTTGAAGCACCTATGTCTATAGCAGCTGGCCTTAGATGGGTAACTTTTGGCCTTGCGGTAACATATCTCCAAGCCTCCTCATCCTCAAGCAACCTTTTTACTAAGCGGCAATGAAGCTCATGGCCTGACTTTTCTGCCACAACCTTTGCCTTTAAAGGAGCACCCAGGAGATAAAAATCACCAAGAATATCAAGAACTTTATGCCTGACGAACTCATCTGAAAACCTCAGGCCCTCTTCATTTATTATTGAATCATCACCTATAACAATGGCATTTTCTAAGGAAGCACCTCTGGCAAGACCATTTTTAAAAAGAAATTCTACTTCCCTTAAGAATCCAAAGGTCCTTGCCTGAGCAATTTTCCTTGAAAAAATATCCTGATCTATTTTTGACCTAAATCGTTGGGATCTTATAACTCTGTGTGAAAATTCTATTTTAAAATCAATGAAAAGCTCATCTGACGGTAGAAGTGTGACTTTTTTGTCACCATCACATATTGAAATTTTTCTTATAACCTGAATATATCTTTTTGGGTCTTCCTGTTTCTCGATCCCGGCCTCATTAAAAAGGACCACATAAACAGATGCACTTCCATCAAGGGCAGGTACCTCAGGGCCATCAAGCTCTACTAAGGCGTTATCTATACCAAGGCCACTAAAGGCTGCCATTAGATGTTCTATTGTGGATATTTGCCATTTTTTACAACCAATTGTAGTTGCATGAAGACAACTTACAATATTTTGTGCATTGGCCTTTATTTCCAAATTTTTGTCAACATCCACTCTCTTAAAACGAATTCCATAACCAGAAGGCGCAGGCAGCACTGCCATGGACACCTGCGCCCCGGTATGAAGCCCTATCCCATCCAGTCTTACCGTCTTTTTTAAAGTCCTTTGAAAGTGCATCATTTTAATATGAAAATTTTTCTCCCATTTCATTTCAAGCATCTGGATGAAAGCATATCTTGTGCCATAAAAAACATAAAAGAAAATTCTTTAAAAACAGGAAGTTATAAGAAAAAGGAATTTTTTGTTAAGAAGGAAAGAAAAAATATGACTTTTTAGACACACTAAGAGGGCGAAAATTGTGTGTCACAAAAGACACAAAAAATTATTCACTTAGGCCCAGACGTTTCAGGGCTTTTTCATCTCTGGACCAATCCTTAAGGACCTTAACCCATAAATCTAAAAAAACCTTTTTCTTCCAAGCGTTTTCAAGTTCCATACGAACAAAAGTCCCGACTTTTTTTATGAACTTTCCGCCCTTCCCTATTATAATTCCCTTTTGAGACGGTCTTTCCACATAAATAACCGCTCTTATCTTTATCACACCATCTTCCTCCTTCATTTCCTCTACCTTCACCGCAGTTGAATAGGGAACTTCCTGCTTGGCTAGTACAAAAATCTTTTCCCTTATAAGCTCTTCAACAAAAGATTCCAAAGACTGATCCGTAATTTGTGAAGAGTCATAATAGGCTGGACCCTCTGGAAGAAACTTGAGAATCTCTTCAAGCAAGATATCTATGCCATCCATATATTTAGCAGAAACAGGTATAATTGCCTCAAAGGGAAAGATATTTTTCATCTCATCTATCATTGGAAGGAGGTTCACCTTGGCGATCTTATCTATCTTATTTAGCACTAAAATAACCGGCTTTTTTAACCTTTTTATTAAATCGATTACTGCAAACTCTTCCTTTCTATTTCTGTTGGTAACATCAATCAAAAATACAAGGACATCCACATCTTCAACTGCCTTTTCTGCAGCCTCTACCAATTTTTTATTTAAAAGCTTTTTGGGATGATGAATGCCGGGTGTATCTACAAATACGATTTGGAAATTTTCCCCTGTAAGTATCCCCCTTATTTGGGTCCGCGTAGTCTGAGGCTTGGGGGTAGTAATTGCCACCTTCTCTCCTAAAATCGCATTTAAGAGAGTTGACTTGCCAACATTGGGGGCACCTACAATTCCAACAAAACCAGATTTAAAACCCTTCTTCTCCTTGTATGTGTTACTGTCAGATTCCATCCTTTTCTACCTGTTCCTTCAATTTTTCAAAGGCAATCTTTGCGGCCTGCTGTTCTGCCTCCTTTTTACTTTTACCAGTTCCTTGGGCCACCTCCTCATCGTTAAAAAAAAGGGCTACCTTAAAAATCCTATCATGGTCTGGACCCTTCATTTCAAGAAGCCTATATGATGGTAGAACCTGAAAATATCTCTGAGTAAGTTCTTGAAGTCTGGTCTTATAATCATTTTTTAGCCCCCTCTCCACAACACATTTAATCAGGTCTTTAAACTGCTTTTCGACAAAAAAATAGGCGCTTTTAAAACCGCCATCAAGATAAATAGCACCAGTTATTGCCTCAAAGGCATCTGCCAAAATGGAAGGCCTTTTTCTACCTCCACTTTTCTCCTCTCCCTTACCAAGAAGGATGACTTCTCCAATGCCAAGTTTATTTGAAAGCTCAAATAGCCTTGCCTCACTCACCAAAAAGGCCCTCATCTTGGTGAGATCTCCCTCCCTATAGTCCTTTCCAAACTTTTTAAAAAGAATATCACTAATGATTAGCTCGAGGACAGCATCCCCTAGAAACTCTAACCTTTCATTGTGCTCTCGGACTAGTTTTCCCTCTGGAACAAAGGACCTGTGCGTTATTGCAGTAAGAAGCAACTCCCTATCCTTAAAGGAATATCCAAGACGCTTTTCTAAACTTGAGATTGCATCATTAATGGCATCTTTGTCCATCTTGTCGCTTTTTATAGTTATTTATGAATTCCTCAATAATCCTTACTTTTTGAAAATTACATTCCTTCTGACTAATTCTTGCCCCCTTTAACCCACCAAAGAGGCTAATCTCGGAAAGATAGACCATATCTTTTTCCTTAACCTTTAAAAGGTCTATATGTGCAAAGGGAAAGCCTCCTGTCTCCATAACCCTTTTACAAAGGAACTTTTCTTCATCACCAAGTTCATAAGAAGAATTTTCCCCACCAAAGTGCATGTTGTTTCTGAAAGAATAGTGGTTTTTTCTAGTATATGCTTCAATATATCTTTCTCCGAGCCAAACTACCCTGATATCTAGGGCGTCTTCTTCAAAGGGTTGAAGAACAAAAGGAAAAGGAGGTGAATTTGTAAAATTTATTGCATTAAAAAGTTCCTCTATGTTTGACCACTTGTTGATTCCTAGGCCACAATCGCCTCTGTCAAGTTTTGTAATAACAGGGCCTATTCCAATTTCTTCATAGGTTTTTATTGCAAGAACCAGGTCTTTTTTTGAGGAAATTACTTTCGTATATGGAACCATCCACTTCCCAAATAACCTTACCTGAAAACACTTGGACCTTGTAGCTATTTGAGACCTGGCAGATGGAAAGATTAATACTCCCCTTTCAAGAAGGTCTATTATGAGATGTTCAAGGCTTTCACTGTCTCTTAGAAGACATGCCACAAGGTCCCCACTTTTAAGGGTATTATAATTTTCCTTAAGTTGTGAATTACTGGTGACTATTAAGGGAGAGTCCACCTTAAAAAATCATTTTGGAAAAACGTTGATAATATTGGGAAAGATCGGCATAGCATTCGCCACAATAAAGATTTATCTCGCCAAGAATTGTTGATTCATCACTGGTAGGTGTGAAACTACCATCTGGATTTTGGATATATTTTGTTGTAATGGTTACTTCCTGAGCAACTTCAAAAAATTCCTGATCGTTACCGCACTCAGGGCAAACTATCCTTGCACCTGCCGTAGCAATCCTTCGTGGATTTGAAATAAAGACCTTGCGTCTTTTGGAATCTGTAGTCTTTTCTTTCATGATGTTCTTATTTTTTATATCAGTTTCTTTGGGAATTCAATATGAAAAATTTCTCTAGAGAATAATTTTTAAAAACATAAC
>WFZZ01000022.1 GCA_015489315.1 Deltaproteobacteria bacterium
ATGATCCTTTTTAAGGGCTGGGAAAGGGCCTATGAAGGGCTTATAAAGGAAATATTTTCTGCCATAAGCCCTAAAAATGTAATCTGGATATCCATTGGGGCCTTAAGATTTAACCCTGAGATGAAAAAAAAGATAGAGATCAACTACCCCTTTTCAAGAATAACCGCCCAGGAGCTTGTCCTTGGGGATGACAACAAATTCAGATATCCGAGACCCATAAGGGTAGAGATGTTTAGACACCTTTTGGCTGCCTTAAGGGAGGCAGGTGCAAGTGAATGCTTCACCTATCTTTGCATGGAAAGATGGAATGTCTGGAAAGAGGTCTTTGGAAGGACACCAAAGTCCATTGGGCATCTTGACTATCTAATAGCCAAATCCGTCCATGAAAGGTTTCCAAAAACAGCAAAAATCAGGCCTCAAAAAAGGCCTTACCTTGGGCTTTCTTACCAAAAATTTTCTTAGAAAAGGGGCCTTTTTTTCCTCTCATGCCATGTGAGAATGGTCTGCCAGGCCTCAACTGCATTGTCGGCATAGCTAAAGATCTCAAGGTCCCTTTCTGCAATGCTTCCTTCTTCCACAAGAAAATCAAAATCTATAAGCCTTTCCCAATACCTTCTTCCAACCATGACAACTGGCATAGGATCCTGTTTCTCGGTCTGAATAAGGGTCAGGGTCTCGAAAAGCTCGTCCAGGGTCCCAAAGCCCCCGGGATAGACCACAAGGGCCCTTGCCCTATAGAGAAAATGCAACTTTCTCATGGCAAAGTAATGAAACTGAAAACAAAGCCCAGGGGTTATGTATGGATTCGGATACTGCTCATGGGGAAGCTTTATGTTTAGGCCAATGGATTTTGCGCCAACATCGTGGGCACCCCGATTTGCAGCCTCCATTATGCCAGGTCCACCACCTGTTACCAAAATCACCCTGCAATCCTTGGGCCCCCGTCCGCTTTTTCCAACAAGCCTTCCAAACTCCCTTGCGTCATCATAATAGACACTTTTTTCCAAAAGCCTTTCTGCCTTGATAAGCTTTTTTAAAAGCTCAGGGGTGCTCCCTTCCTCATCTATCCTTTTTTGAATCCTTTTAAGCCTTTTTAGGGCCGTCTTTTTTTCACATATCCTGGCGCTTCCAAAGACCACGATTGTGTGCTCAACGCCTAATTCCTGAAGGGCAAGCTCCGCCTTTAGATAGTCAAGCTGAAGCCTTATCCCCCTAGTCTTTGAAGACTTTATAAAATCAGTATCTTCCTCGGCAAGACGATAACCAGGGTCTTCCATTATCCTTTTTACAAGTTGATAGGCGCCAGGGTCCTCTTCCCTTGGCTTTGGCCTTTGCCAGGGAAGCCCCTTTTCGTTATTTTCAAAGAAATTTTCAGCCTTTTTTGACATGTTATCCTCTCCCCTTAAGGTCCTTATACCTTTTTTTATTCTGAAATATATAGCTAATCATTTGACTTGGAGAAAGCTTCATGGATGACGGGCCGGACCTTACATAAAACTCCTCATTCTTTCCAATCTTTAGAAAAACAGGGAACCTTGCCCTATCGCACTCGATAAGAACCACCAAATGTGGGGCTATGTCCACTAGTTTTACATGAATAAAGCCAGAAAACTCAGGGCCAATATGCTGATTTATTAGATTTTTGATATGTAAAAGACACCTGTCCTCACTTTCAAAGCCATCCTCTTTAATGCCGACTATCTTTCCAGAATCATCCACCCCAATTAAAAGTGCACCGCCAGACGAATTTAAAAAGGCAACTACTGCCTTAAGCCAGGCAAGCTCTATCTCCTTTCCTGGCTTTCCGGTCTTTAGATTTTTTCTCACGGTGGATTTAAATTCCACCCTTGGCCCCTCACCTTGATCTAGATACCTTTTTACCCTCAATATGGCAGGCTCTCTTAGGGCCTTCCCGGAGCGATCCAAAAGACCAAGCTTCCACAAAAGCCCCAAAAGTAAGACTGCACCTATGATGGCTACAAGAATCTCAGTGGCATCAGGATGAAATAGGCCCCTTTTTAATCCACTGGTAAGTTCTGATTCAGGAAAAGCTAGGGCCAGAAAAAAACCTGAATTTTTATCAGAAAGGGCCCTTAACGAATAAAGCCACTTCTCGTCTCCTATCTGAAAACCATCTATTTCCTTGGATGGACTTTGATTTGTCTTAATTTTTGACAACAATCCCTTTATTACTGGGGCATCATTGCTTGATAGGTCAGAAATCCTTCCTGCCTTTTTACTTGATATATAAAAGTCTGCCTCTGGATTTATGAGTAACAGCAGGCCCTTATTTTTACCCTTTTTATCGAAATCAAGAAATTCTTGAAGCCTTTTTAAAGATATATCGAGCCCACAAATCATAAGGCCCTTTTTCTTGGTATTCCAGCCAATTGATACGGTAATGCCCATGGCCTTTTTTTCAAAAAACCTGTAAACAGTTGACCAGAAAGGGACACCTGGTTTTTTTAGGGCATTTTGAAACCAAGGGCGTTTTCTTGGATCGTGATCTGACCTTCTGACATCAATCTTTTTAAGTTTATCTGGTGGAATCCATTCAAAATATGTAAATTCAAATCCACCATTTGATGGCCTACCAATCCGTGATATCCATTTTCCGTCTTTCTTAAATAGGTAATATTCGTCCCCCTTTACATCTGCCAAGACCACACCTGAAAAGATGTCCTGGTTTTTCATAAAGGCCACAAACTTGCTGTTAAGCCCCTTCACATCCGAAAGTTCTATTGCCTGATTCTCTCCCATATCCTTGATGACCAAGAGCTTTCCATTGATCTCCTTAAAAAGAGAATCAAGCCTTTGAAATTCCTTCTCTTCCATTGAAGAAAGGAGGTTTTTAGAAAAAGAACCCTTCATTTTGTAGTATTTGAAAAGGTTCATGCCCATCAGGACCAGGACAAATCCGGCTATAAGGACAAGGGCTGGTAAAATGGCAGACCGTGCCTTTGAAGAGGTATTAAAATCACCCATTGCTTAGCCTTATTGAAAGAATAGTTAATCCCGGGATTCTAAAAAGGTATGGGATTTGAGGCAAATAAAATTTTAGTTTCTGGATTAAAATGGTTTTCTCCTTGGCTAGATAGCTACCAAATGGTGGGAAACGATATTGGTCGGGACGAGAGGATTTGAACCTCCGACCCCAGCGTCCCGAACGCTGTGCTCTACCAGACTGAGCCACGTCCCGACACAATTTGTATAAATACCAAACGGTTTATTGTCAATAAATTGAATGGCACTCGACCGGGTTCTTACATTAAAAAAGACAAAAAAGCAGGTGGCAAAATCTACCACCTGCACTAGTAGCTTTATAGACAACTCTTTTTAAGAATATGGATTTTCATAGCGAGCGGCCTTTCCAAGTTCCCTTTCTATCTCCATAAGGCGGTTATATTTGCAAAGACGTTCACTCCTACATGCAGAGCCCGTCTTCAATTGTCTGCCATCCATAGCAACTGTAAAATCTGCAATAAAGTCATCCTCTGTCTCACCAGAGCGATGGGATACCACATAGGTCCAGCCTGCCTCTCTACAAAGCCTTATGGCTTCTACTGTCTCACTTACACTTCCTATCTGGTTAAGCTTAATCAAAACAGAATTGGCCGTCCCTAGTTCAATACCCTTTTTTATAAATTCTGTATTTGTAACAAAGATGTCATCACCAACGATCTGAATCTTGTCGCCAATTTCCTGAGTCAATTTCTTAAATCCATCCCAGTCTTCTTCTCCAAGGCCATCTTCAATGGAAACGATTGGATACTTTGAGACCCAGTCCTTAAGTATTTCTATGATTTCATCACTGCTCTTTTCACCGGCACCAGAACGGCTGAGGACGTATTTTCCGTCCTTGTAAAAAGAGCTTGCCGCAGGATCAAGGGCTATGGCTATATCCTCTCCGGGCCTATATCCGGCCTTTTCGATCGCCTCAACGATAAGCTCACAAGGCTCCTCATTGGACTTAAGGGTATTTGGTGCAAAGCCCCCTTCATCTCCAACAGAGGTGGCATGACCTTTTTCCTTGAGTATCTTTTTTAGGGTATGGAATGTCTCGGCTGCATATCTCATAGCCTCGGCAAAGGTGGGGGCACCAAGGGGGACTATCATGAACTCCTGAAAATCAACGCTGCTATCTGCATGGGCACCACCGTTTAAGACATTTAGCATAGGGACAGGCAGCCTGTTAGCACTGCATCCTCCAATATATTCATAAAGGGGAAGGCCAAGGCTTTTGGCAGCAGCCCTACAAACTGCCATTGATACGGAAAGGATTGCATTTGCACCTAGGTTTTTCTTGAACTTTGTGCCGTCAAGCTCAATCATTATCTGGTCGATTTCTTGTTGTTTTATTGGGTCCATCCCCTTAAGCCTTGGTGCAATAACCTCCTTTACGTTAGCCACTGCCTTTAAAACACCCTTGCCACCAAATCTATTTGGATCACCATCCCTTAACTCAAGGGCTTCGTTTTCTCCAGTAGAGGCCCCTGATGGCACAGAAGCAACTCCCACGGTGCCACCTTCAAGCTCCACAAAGGTCCTTATAGTTGGATTACCCCTTGAATCCAGGATTTCCATTGAATCTATTACCC
>WFZZ01000023.1 GCA_015489315.1 Deltaproteobacteria bacterium
CAAAGAGTTAAAGATCACAAAACAGTCCAGCCAGCCAGTAGGGTTAAGCTGCATCCTGAAAATGATTGAACGCGGCTCCATGAACTTGCCGGCCCTGACCCTCACTTCACATCAATATTTTATTTTTACAAAAATGTAACAGAAAACAGGAATTTTTATTACAATTTTGTTTAAAGTTTGGCTTGCCACTTTTGTTTGAATGAAAAAGTGGTAACCATATCAATATGTTATTGCCATAAAGGGATGTTGGCCCTCTTTTTGCTTATGTAAAAGCAAATAGGCAAAATTAAACGAAAGGGGAAAACATGAAGTTGAGAAGAGGGTCATTTTTGATTCTGGTGTCGTTTCTATTTCTGACGGGGATCTTGATTTCTGGAGCCTTGGCACAGGAGGCCAAGGAGGCCATTACCGTTGAGTCCAATCGCAAGGCCATTGAGCTTGTCCAGACACATGCCAACTATCTATGGACCTTGATAGCAGCAGCCTTGGTGTTTTTCATGCAGGCAGGATTTGCAATGGTGGAGGCGGGCTTTACCAGGGCAAAGAATGCCATAAACATTATGATGAAAAATATGATGGATTTTTCGATAGGCTCTATAATCTTCTGGGCTATTGGCTTTGGGTTAATGTTCGGAGCAACCAGAAACGGATTTTTCGGCACGTCCGATTTTTTCTTAAGCAGTTGGAGCCCTGATGGAGACCAGTGGATTCTCGCTTTTTGGATGTTCCAGGTGGTCTTTGCAGGGACCTCGGCAACCATAGTGTCAGGTGCCATGGCAGAGCGTACGAAGTTCGTGGCCTATCTTTGTTACAGCGCGTTTATATGCGGCATAATCTACCCGGTGTTTGGTTCATGGGCCTGGGGTAGCCTATTTCACGGCGGAGGCTGGCTCGAAAAACTGGGCTTTATAGATTTTGCTGGTTCAACCGTGGTTCACTCCGTTGGGGCATGGTGTGCCCTTGCAGGAGCTATGGTTCTTGGACCTCGCATTGGAAAGTACGGCCCAAATGGAGAGGTAAGAGCCATACCAGGCCATAACATACCTCTAGCAGCCCTCGGAGTATTCATTTTATGGCTTGGCTGGTTTGGTTTTAATCCAGGCTCCACCACCACTGCTGATACATCCATTGCCATGATATTTGTGAACACCAACCAGGCTGCGGCGGCTGGTGCCCTTTCTGCCATGATAGTTTCATGGATACTTTTCAAGAAGCCGGAAATAGGTATGACATTAAATGGTGCACTTGCAGGGCTTGTTGCCATAACCGCCGGTTGTGCCAACGTGACTCCTGGAAGTTCCATCATAATAGGCCTCATAGCAGGTGTTTTGGTTGTGCTGTCTGTTCTTTTTATAGATCACATGCTGAAGATAGATGATCCGGTAGGCGCGGTATCTGTCCATGGTGTTTGCGGTGCATGGGGGACCCTTGCTGCCGGGATATTTAACATGGGAGGTACCTCTTTGAAGCTGATAACCACTCAGTTGATTGGTATTGGTGCATGTTTCGTATGGGCATTTGGAATGGCCCTTATCCTTTTCAAGGCATTAGACATGATAGTGGGTCTTAGGGTGAGCGAGGAAGAGGAATTGGAAGGACTTGATATAGCAGAGCACGGCGGTCACGCCTACAACGACTTCCAGGTCATTAATTAAAGAGCAGGAGGAAGTAATGAAAAAAATAGAGGCCATTATCAAACCATTTAGGCTCGATGACGTCAAAGAGGGCCTTTATGAGATGGGTGTTACCGGTATGACGGTTTTAGAAGTGAAAGGGCATGGAAGGCAAAAGGGGCACAAGGAGGTTTATAGGGGCGCAGAATACGTGGTGGATTTTCTCCCTAAAATAAAACTGGAAATCATTGTTGACACAGAGCATGTGAAAAGGGTAGTGGAAACAATCTGTGTTAGGGCTAGGACGGGCAAGATTGGAGATGGAAAGATATTCGTTTTGCCTGTTGAGGAAGTTGTGCGAGTAAGAACGGGTGAGAGGGGGAAAGAGGCCATTTAGCCCGTTTTTGCAAAAAAATAAATCTGGAGGGAAAAAATGAAGATGAAAAGAATTGTTACGGTTTTACTTTTGGTCACCATGTTTCTTGGAGTCGTACCTGCCTTTGGCGAAGAGGATAAGCCCAGCGCAGACCTTTCGGTCAGCTTGCTTAGCGCTTATATCTGGAGGGGCCAGCAGCTTAGCAAGAATTCCCTTGTTATACAGCCTTCTGCTACCTTTTCTTACAAGGGATTTTCTGCAAATATTTGGGCAAATTACGATACCGACCTCTACGATGACATAGAGTCCCTGGATAACCTGACTGAGACAGATTACACCTTGAGCTATGATCACGACTTTGGATTGGTCAGTGCATCCGTGGGCTATATTTACTATGCCCTGGATCAGGCCCTTGACAGCCAGGAATTTTATGTCTCTGCCGCCCTGAATACCTTTTTGTCACCAACGCTTACGGTTTACAGGGAATTCGCCCACTATTCCAGCACCTATATCACCCTGGAAGTTTCCCACAGCTTTCCGTTGGCACAGGATATCAGCCTCGATTTCTCACTCCTTGGAAGCGCACTCTTCTCAGACGATGCAGACGCATATCCTGACCCGGACGACCCAAACGATGAATTTTCCGGCCTCCATCACGGTAAGACCAGCCTGTCCATGTGCATTCCCCTATCCACCTTTGTAAAGGCAGAGGGTGCAAAGTATTTTTCCATAACGCCCGAGGTGGACTGGGTGTTTCCCCTTAGTGGCGATGGCTCAAAGGACATGTCCCACAGGGCACTTGGAAGCAGCGATAATAACTTCGTATATGGAGGGGCAACACTGAGTTTTTCCTTCTAATTGAAGAAAAAAGAAACTGGTCAGGCATGACCTGGCCAAAAAGGCGGCTCAAAAGGGCCGCCTTTTTCATTTTTTTCTCCTTGACTCACAGGCACTAATACTTAACTTGGAATTATAAAAGCAGAAACGTTGCATGTAACAAGCTGATTTTAAACATAAAAAGGGAGGAAGAAAAAATGGAAAGACTAAAGACCAGGCTAGAAGAAATATTGGAGAAGGCAAAAGGGGCAGAGAAGGTTAGCTGCTCTGTGACCCTTTTTAAGCAGCCTGTTAAATATCTTGTGCACCCAGAGGCCGAAATTACAGAGGAGATGGAGGCCTTTTTATATACGGCAGACTTCCATTTTGAAATAGATGGCAAAAATTACATTGTGAGAAAGACCTATGCCACCGAGTTTGCAACCGAGTCCTTCGAGGCCAAAATGGCATGCAGGAACCTTGCAAATGCCAGATTAAAGGAGGATTATAAGCGGCTCAAAGAGGCTGGAATTCAGGTGGAAGAAAAATACTTCGAAGAATAGTGTCCATTACGGTTTACAACAGGCTCTAATAAGGGGGCGCAAGGCCCCCCTTTACATTTTTGAGCCAAAAAGCGATAAGTTCGTATCACTTTTCCCCCGCTAATTTTAGGTTCCCTTTTCATGATATAAAAAAAATGGAAAAATTTTTCCATTCTGAGAAAAATATTTCCTTTTTGAAAATAGCTATTGAAAACCTTGTTGAGTTACATAGCCTCAAGAAAAATGAAAATAATTCTGAAGGAACGGTAATTGCTTTATTTTAGGTGCGAAATCTGAATTTGCTTCAACTTGACCGTTTGCTGGCAGCCAGTTTAAGTATTTCTAAAAAAACAGGAGGGGAACATGACTAGGGGGAAACATTATTTGTCCTTTTTGACATTTTTCTTGTGCACAGTGTGGTTTTCCGGAAGTGTTTTTGCAAATGTCCTGAATTTTAGCGTGACCCTGAATCCTAAATCGTATACCATCAGGCCCATAGACGTGGAGCCTAGCGACAGGTCCGTGACCGTTGAGATAATCAATGGTTCGGGTGACATTGATCTATACGTGAGAAAGGGTACACCTGCCCAGGGAAGCAGCAGTTCGGAACTGAAAATCAATTCCGATTTTGCTTCGGAGTCCCCATCCTGGCAAGAGCGTATTACCATTAACAGTTCCACCAATCCACCACTGTCCGCTGGCAGGTGGTACATCACAATCGTGAATCTAAACAGCCAATCTGTTTCGGTTCGTGTCCGTGTCTCATCCCAGACATCAACGGGTACAGCCGGTGGCGGGTCCAACGGGCCTGGAGGAACAACCAAATCTCAGCCCACCTCAGGCAGGACGAATCCCAATTTCAGGCCACAGGTGGGTCTATGGTACAATAAGAGCAAGCCCGGGCACGGCGTGGACATTGAACAGTCCGGTTCCAACCTTGCAGCAGTCTGGTACACCTACAATCCTGATTCAACCCCCACGTGGTACCTTGCCATAGGTCCATATTCAGGGCAAAGTACCTGGACGGCCACCCTCAATAAGTACCACTGGAACGGAACCTCTGCGGTTGCAAGCCCTGTTGGCACTATCACCCTTGAATTCAAGAACCGCACAAAGGCCACATTCAGATGGAATCTCAACGGTCAAAGCGGAAGCGAACCCCTTGAACGTTTCTCAATGGCCGACCATGTACCCCAGACCAACCTTACGGGTCTGTGGTATAACAGCTCGGAACCGGGTTACGGGTACTCCATAGATACCCAGGGGAACACAGTGGCAATAGTGGCCTATTTTTATGATTCCCAGGGGGAGCCGAGGTGGGCGCTAAACTCCTCTCAGGGGTCTGTACTTTCCCAGGCATCGGTCCCGGCCATAGTCTTTTTTGGCCCTTGCCCCAACTGCTCTGGCACAAACTTTACCTCGGCGCCAGCCGGTACAATCACCAGGAGTTTCAGCGATTCCACCCATGGAACCATAGGCGTGAATATAACCCTACCAGCGCCAATGAATTCGTCGTGGTCACGCCCGGCATCCCCTGTGACGTTGCTTAGCAGCCGGGTTAACAACCAGGAGCTGGACCTTGAAATGGCAGTTGACGAGGTAATGGGTGTGTTTAGTGACACCGGTGACATGCTTGGGGGACTTACAGGAGACCTTGGTTCTTTGGACCTTTCAAACATCAAGTCATCTACGTGCCCCAGGATAAGTTATGGAGATCTAAGCAATCTGAATCTTTCCGGGCCAATGCATATTCCCCTGAGGGTTGACTTTGGAAGTGGTTGCACGGATAACGATGGAAATAGCTGGAGCGGGGGTATAAGTGCCCCAATAAACGTAACCCTTGGTGCTTCCAGCATGCACCTGGATACAAGCGTGTCCGTTAATAATTTAACCAGGAATGGTCTGTTTCTGGGAAGCGGCACCACCTCCATAGTTCTGGATCTTGCCCAGAGCGGTTCTTCCGATCTCCTAAGCGGCACAGGCCATATAAATCTCAACATGACAGGCGTTGACCATCAGCCATTGACTGGTCAGATAGGTCTGAGGTTCACGAATATTAACATTGCCCCCTTATTTCAGACGGCCACCGGCTCCGGAGGCTTATCCTTCACAAACCTTTTGCAGGTAGTGGGAAGCAGTGGCAGTATCGACGTAAACTTGAACAATGTTGCTCAGGGGCCGGACCGCGTGTCTGGAACCATATCCGTAAGGTCTCAATCACAGGGAGTAGGGCAGGTTGATCTGAACCTGCAAACAAGTGATGGGCCGGTTGTTGGTAGCTTCACTGTAAGGCAGGGTTCATCACCCTCTGACATATTTGTGAGTACCGTCAGCCCGGCGACTATTTACAACTACCAGGTTACCATCAACAACATGGAAGTGAATCCCAGTGTTTGTGAAGACAGCCCGGTAAGCGGCACCATGGATGTCACAAAGGGAGGTAACAGAGGCAGGTTTACCTTTGACAGGTCCTGTCTTGGCTACACATATACCGGCCTTTAATGATGAAAGAGCCAGGCCGTCTTGACATAAGAGCTTTTCTACTTTGCTTGTGTCTTGTTATGGCCTGGCTCTTTTGTGACTCAAGGGCCTGTTATTCCTGGTATACCCCAATGCATGGGGATATTACCAGGGAGGCCCTTGCCTATGCCCCCTTTGAGTTAAGATCGGCACTGGCACCTTACAGGG
>WFZZ01000024.1 GCA_015489315.1 Deltaproteobacteria bacterium
TAGAGACCCCTTTTGATGGTGGACGCCATGAAAGGAGGCTTTGCCAGATAGACCCTGATGATTCAATGTGTCAGGATTAAGAATAGGGTGTAGCCATGAGAGAGCTTTGTGAGACAGATTTTGAGGTCTTTCAGGTATTAAAGTCAGAAATCGACAGACAGACAGGGCAGCTTGAGATGATAGCCTCTGAAAATTTTGCGAGTGAGGCGGTCATGCAGGCAGAAGGTAGCGTATTTATGAATAAATATGCGGAAGGCTACCCTGGAAAGAGATATTATGGTGGTTGCGAAAACATGGATGTGGTGGAAGAGCTTGCCATAAACAGGCTAAATATGCTCTTTGGCTCAGAATATGCCAATGTTCAGCCACATTCAGGAAGCCAGGCAAACATGGCGGTCTACTTTGCAGTCCTCTCCCCAGGGGATACCATCCTTTCCATGGACCTTGCCCACGGAGGTCATCTTTCTCATGGCGCATCGGTGAGTTTTTCCGGTAGGCTCTTTAATGTGGTTCATTATGGCGTTGATAGGGAAAGTGAAACCATTGACTTTGATCAGGTATTTGAGCTTGCTAGAACGCACAGGCCTAAACTCATTGTGGCCGGGGCAAGTGCCTACCCTCGAACTATAGATTTTTCAACCTTCAAGATGGTGGCAGATGAGGTGGGGGCCTATCTAATGGTTGATATGGCCCATATTGCAGGGCTTGTTGCAGCAGGAATTCATCCATCTCCAGTTCCCTTTGCAGATTTCATCACTTCTACTACCCATAAGACTCTCAGAGGGCCGCGCGGAGGCTTTATCCTTTCAACTGAAAAGTTTTCAAGGCTTTTAAACAGCCAGATATTCCCGGGCATTCAAGGCGGTCCACTTATGCACGTAATTGCTGCAAAGGCAGTGGCATTCAAGGAGGCCCTTGAGGATGAGTTCAAGTTTTATTGTCAGCAGGTGGTGGCTAATGCAGCAACCCTAGCAAGGGTTTTAAAGCAAAGAGGGTTTCGTTTGGTGTCAGGGGGTACGGACAATCATCTCATCCTGGTAGATCTTTCAGACAAGGGCCTTACAGGAAGTGAGGCCGAAGATATTCTTGAAAGGGCAGGAATTACAGTAAATAAAAATGCCATCCCCTTTGATGAAAAGCCACCAAGTGTTACAAGTGGAATAAGGATTGGGACTCCGGCCATCACAACCAGAGGTCTTAAAGAAAAGGATGTAGAAGAAGTTGCAAACTACATTTCAGACCTACTTTTAAAGCCAGATGATGATAATCTTGTCAGGGAGATAAGGAAGAAGATAAAGGCCATCTGCGAGGCACATCCCCTTTACACCTCCCGCCTTGAGCGATATAAAAAAAGTCTTGAAGAATGTGAAAAGCAAAGAATCCACAAATGAAAATCTTGAGCCATTGAATGAAGGAGACGGAAGGCCAAGCTGGCACGAGTATTTTATGTCCATTGCACGGCTTGTGGCCACCCGCTCCACCTGTCTAAGGAGAAAGGTGGGGGCAATCCTTGTAAAGGATAAACGCATCCTTTGCACAGGGTATAACGGTGCGCCAGCAGGACTGAAACACTGCCTTGAAATTGGCTGTCTAAGGGAAAAGCTTGGTATAAAAAGTGGACAAAGACATGAGCTTTGCCGTGCCCTTCATGCCGAGCAAAATGTCCTGATACAAGCAGCCTATCACGGTATTGCAGTCTCAGGTTCGGTCCTTTATTGCACAAATCTTCCATGTTCAATCTGTACCAAAATGATAATAAATGCGGGTATAAAACGGATTTATTATGAAGAAGGATATCCGGATGACCTTTCAAAGAAGATGCTAAAAGAGGCAGAAATTGAGCTTGTGAGACTTCCTTTATGACCCTTTTTACTTTTTTAAAGAAAAGTAAGGCCATTCAAAATTCAAATCTTAACAGGTAGGAAGTGTCCTTTTTTGAAAGCAGAAAGAGCTGGGTTACCATTGATCTTTCAGCCATAAGGAAAAATCTTTCATTAATCAAAAAAAGAGTAAATGGGGCAAGTATTATGCCCGTAATTAAATCAGATGCTTACGGGCATGGCCTTATTGAGGTCTCAAATGTTTTATTGAAAGAAGGCATCTGGGGGCTTGGAATTTACGAAATTGAAGAGGCAGCCCTTTTAAGGGAAAAGGGAATTGATTGCCCCATTTTTCTACTTTCTGGTCTTCTTGGTGATGATCCACGGCGTGCCCTTGAGCTTGATCTAACAGTTGGCGTTGTGAAAGAGTCAGAGATTTATGAGATAAACGAGGCCTCAAGGGCTATGAAAAGGATCTCCAAGGTGCATTTGAAGGTAGATACGGGAATGTCCCGTTTCGGTCTCACCCCTAAAGCGCTTTTAAGGATAATTTTAGAAAGGGAAAAATTTAAAAATATTGAAATAGAAGGGATATATTCCCATCTTTCTTCTTCCGATGACCTGGCGGACCCTGAAAATATGTCTCAAATTGCGCTTTTTAAGGATATCTTAAGAGAAGTAAAGGGTGCGGGAGTTACCCCAAAATACGTTCATCTGGCAAATTCAGGTGGGATTTTTAATTTCAGGGAGTCACTTTTTAATCTTGTCCGACCAGGGATTTCCCTTTACGGGGCCTATTCCCAAAAAGGAGATAATCTTCCCGAAAAGGGCCTTTTGCCTGCCCTTCGGTTTTGGAGTAGGGTGGTAGAAGTAAAGGAATTTGGCCCAGGAAGAGGCCTAAGTTACGGGCATAGTTTTATAACAAGAAAAAGGATGCGGATTGCGCTCATACCTGTTGGATATGATAACGGATACCCAAGGGCCCTTTCAAATAGGGCCCATGTTGTTATTAATGGAAAAAAGTGCCCGATAGTAGGAACTATTTGTATGAAGACAATGCTAGTGGATGTTACAGAATTAAAAAAGTGTCAACCAGGGGATGATGTGTTATTGATAGGAAGGGCTGAAGAAGGTATTACAGTTACAGAGCTTTCAAAGGCTGCATCAACAATAAGCTATGAACTTCTATGCCTTATAGGTAAGCTTAACAGGAGATATTTTATTTAAAGCATGTTTGGAATTGGCCTTCCAGAATTAATAGTCATATTGGTCCTTGCACTTATAGTACTTGGGCCTGAAAAGTTGCCTCAAGTGGCAAAACAGGTTGCCCGTTTTATAAATGATCTTAAAAGGGCAACAGATGAATTTAAAAAAGAGCTTGATCTTGATAAACTAGATGATATCAAAAACCCAGTTAAACTTGAAAATCTCTTGGGCGAAGAGCTTAACGAACTAAAGGATATAAAAAAGGATCTTTCCACACCTGAGTTTCTAAAGGGTTCTGAATCGTCCCAGGGCGAACTTCTAGGAGGCCTTGGTTCAGACTGGAAAGAGGCCAAGGGACCCTCCAAAAAAGAAGGAAATGGAGACTAGACCATATACCCTGAATGACCACCTAAGGGAACTCAGGCAAAGGATTATAAGGTGCGTGATATTTTTCGTCATCACCTTTGCACTGAGCTATGCTCTTTCCGACTACCTTATCTCCTTTTTATTTTTACCGGTGAGGGAAAGCCTTCCTTCAGAAAGCACCATGGTCTTTACAGCCCTCACAGAGGGATTTATGGCCTACTTAAAGGTGGCCTTTTGGAGTGCAGTGGTAATCACTGCCCCATTTTTTATCTATCAGGCATGGCGTTTTTTGCTACCTGCCCTTTATGAAAAGGAGATAAGGGCCCTAAGAAAGATAATCTTTTTAAGCGGTCTTTTATTTGTTTTTGGAGCAATATTTGGTTACTGGGTGATCCTTCCCACAATCCTTTCAATAAGCCTTGGATATTCCTCGGATACCCTTCAGGCGTTACCCCGCCTCCAAAACTATCTTATCTTCACCCTAAAAAGCATATTTCTTTTTGGGATAATCTTTGAAGTTCCTTTTCTAATGGCAGGAGTTTCAAGGCTTGGCCTTATTCCAAAGGGCTATTTCAGGAAAAATAGAAAGTATGCCTATATCCTTATCTTTTTGACCTCTGCTGTTCTTGTTCCTTCTGACATATTTTCCCAGCTCCTTCTATTTGTGCCAATGGTGGCAGTTTATGAAATAGGAAGTCTTCTTTCCTAGCTCTCCTTAAA
>WFZZ01000025.1 GCA_015489315.1 Deltaproteobacteria bacterium
CAAGAAGGGCCTTTGTGGAACACATGGCCGCACAAAGGGGAACCTTGCCCTCTGCGATCCTATTTTGCCCGTAAAGGCGCCTTTCCTTTTCACTAAAGGTGGGCGCTGGCCCTCCTGCACAAAAGGTGCATTTGTCCATGACTCCCCTTTTCCCAAAGGCATCTCCCTTTGGAAATTGAGGCGCGCCAAAGGGACAGGCAATAAAACAGTATCCACAGCCTATGCAGATGTCCTTGTTTACAAGGACGATTCCATCTTCTCTTTGATATATGGCCTTTACAGGGCAAACTGCAATGCAGGGCGCATTTGAACAGTGCATACAGGAAATGGAAAGGCTCCTTTCACCAGGACGGCCCTCGTTTATGGTGACCACCCTTCTTCTGTTAATACCCACAGGAACGCCATTTCCTTCCTTACATGCCACAACGCACCCATTACAGTCTATGCATCTTTCAATATCACAAAGAAATCTCATGCGAGCCATTTTTTACCTCCGAGTTAGGCCTTTGAAACCTGGCAAAGGCCTTCCTTTGTCCCCTGAATCTGTGTGATTATGTCATAGCCATAGTTTGTGACAATGTTTGCTGGCTCACCAACAACATAGGGCTTTGAACCCTGGGGATAGTTTGCCTCAAGGCTTTTTCCCATGAACATGCCGCCAAAGTGAAAGGGTAAAAAGATGGTCTTTTCATCTACCCTGTCTGTCACCTTGGCCATGACCTTTATTCGACCCTGTTCAGGAGACTCGATCCAGATCATGTCCCCGTTCCTGATGCCAAGGTTATTGGCAAGCCGGACATTTATCTCTGCATACATGTGGGGTTTTAGCTCAGCCAGATACTTGTTGCTCCTGGTCTCAGCCCCTCCTCCCATGTGTTCGACCATACGCCCCGTGATAAGGACATAGGGGAACTTTTTGACAAGGTCCGGACGTTGCTCACTCTTAAACCTTGTATAGACCCTGTATTGATCCTTTTTGTCAGGATATGTTGGATACTTGGCCACAAGGTCTGGCCTTGGGGAGTGGAGGGGCTCCCTGTGAACAGGGACCTGGTCCGGAAAGTTCCAGCAAACACACCTTGCCCTTGCATTTCCAAATGGGGCCATTCCCCTTTTTATGGCCTCCTTTATGGTTTTTTGGCTTAGATCTGTCTTCCAGTTGGTGCCTGGCACAATATTCTTGAATTCCGGATAGCCTCCCTTGACCTGGCTCCCTGGATTGTAAACACCTTCTGCAGCAAGGAGGTTTTCCTTTCTGCCATTCCAGTAGGTGTGTTCTGTGCCAAAGCGGGCCCTAAAGGGAAGACCTCCCTTGGCAACTGGCTTTGATATGTCATAAAGGATTGGAGTCCCTGGATGTGTTTCTGTCCAGCAAGGCCAGGGAAGCCCATAGTATTCGCCATCACACGGCCCGCCCTGAGCCTTAAGTGTATCTACATCAAAGGTCTCCCAGTTAAGGGTGTGTTTCTTTATCCTTTCTGGCAAAGCGCCGTTATAGCCAATGGTCAAGGAGCCCTTACAAAGCTCCCTTGTAATGTCATCAGGAATCTTCTTTATGTTCTTATAGAATTTATCATGGAATCCGAAGCGCTTCACCATCTCGTTCATTATCCAGTAGTCGTCCTTTGAGTCATGGACTGGATCAACCACCTTGAAGCGCCACTGGATCTGCCGGGAGCTGCTTGTAACACTTCCCTCGGTCTCGTATTGGCTTGAAGAGGGAAGGAGATAGACATTGTCCTTTTCACATGCTGCCGCAGTCATTGTTGGAAATGGGTCAATTATCACAACAAGGTCCAGAAGGTCCAGGGCCTTTTTAAGTTTGTGATACTGGGACTGGGAGTTAGAGGCACACCCCCAAAATACAACTGCCTTTATTGGGGTGTACTGGCTTATTTTATCCTCCTGAATTACACCCTGATACCACCGGGCAAGGGTAAAGCCCTTTTTATTCATGTATTCCTTGCTATGAAAACGGGATTTCATCCACTCGTAGTCAACATCCCAGACCCTGCACCAGTGCTTCCATGAGCCATCCTTTATGCCATAGTAGGCTGGAAGCGAATGAGAAAGGACGCACATGTCCGTTGCGCCCTGGACGTTATCGTGGCCTCTAAAGATATTGGTTCCGCCGCCGGAAATGCCCATGTTTCCGAGGACTAGCTGAAGGATACAAAGGGCCCTGGTGTTACTTGAGCCAATGGAGTGCTGGGTAGCCCCCATGCACCAAATGACTGTTCCCGGCCTGTGCGTTGCAAGAATTCTTGCAATTCTCTTAACCTCACTTGCCGGAATCCCTGTGATATCTTCCACCACTTGAGGCGTATAATGGCTTGCCTTTTCGCACATCTCAGGAAAGCCAGCAACCCTTTTTTGGATGAAGTCCTTATCGTGCCAACCGTTTGTAACTATCTCATTGACAAGGCCCATCACAAAGGCCGTATCTGTCCCTGGGCGGATTCTCACATAATCCGTTGCCTTTGCTGCAAGCTTGGTGAAACGCGGATCGACTACTATAAGAGGTGCATTATTTACCTCTTTTGCATAAAGGATGTGCTGCATTGCTACCGGATGGGCCTCGGCAGCATTTGAGCCAAGCATAAAGATACATTTTGAATGACGAATGTCATTCATGCTATTTGTCATTGCACCGTAACCCCATGTATTGGCGACACCTGCCACCGTGGTGGAGTGTCATATTCGGGCCTGGTGGTCTATGTTATTGGTGCCCCAAAAGGCTGCAAGCTTTCTTTGAAGGTAGGCCATCTCATTGGAGACCTTGGCGCTTCCGTTCCAGTGAACAGCATCAGGTCCGTGTTTTTCCCTTATTTCAAGAAGTTTTTTGCATACTTCATCAAGGGCCTGATTCCAGGAAATCTTTTGCCACTTGCCATTAACCTTCTTCATGGGGGATCTAAGCCTTTTTTCGCTGGTGACCATGTCAATGGCCCCGGCGCCCTTACAGCAATGGCCTCCACGGGACACGGGATGATCCGATGCCACTTCCTGACGCACCCAGACCCCGTTTTGCACCTCTGCCTTTATCCCGCAGCCAACTGCACAGTGGGTGCAAACGGTTCGGACTATCTTTGAGCCTGGATAAGGGGCCTTTTTTTCATCGGCCTCAAGCCTTCTAACCACCTTTGGGCCAAGGCTAAGGCCTGCAAAGGCAGCAGATGCTGCTGCAATCTTTAAAAAGGAACGTCTGGCAACCTTTGGATTTAGAGTAAAACTTCTGGTTACCTTGGCCTTTGATTTACTGTCCTTTATTGCCCTTTTAAAAGCCATGACAGCCCTCCTTTATGAGTCCAAAAGGGAATCGTAATAGGCCCTAAACTCTTCTGTTTCCCTGTAGAGTATTTCATCTGAATGACCTTTTGACAATGACTGGGCCTCGGCCTTTTTGGAATTTGCACCCAAAATGGCAGCGGTTCCTGCCAGAAAAAGGCCTTTCAAAAGGTCCCTTCTTTCCTGGCCGGATTTTTTCTTATCCATGATTCCCTCCTATTAAAAGTTAAAGACTTGGTAGGATCACACTTTCAAGCTCAAGGGCCCCGTTAAGCACCTGTGAAAAGGTGCTGTAGGCCTTAAGCCCCTGGATTTCACTAACACACTTAAAGACACCCTTTCCGCAGGGAAGGAGAAAGTGGTGGAAAAGCTCGGCCTGGGGGCTGACAGCCTCTTCTCCCTTTTCTGCTTCTATGAGAAACATCATGGTATCAATCAAAAAGACCAGGTGATCCTCGCTTTCCCTAAAGGAGCTTTCCTTCCCTAGATTTAGGTTATAGAGCAATTTTTTTAATTTTACAAGGCTCTTTCCCATTAATTTTCCATCAATATAATAGGATGCACATAGTTGAACGCTTTTTGAAGAAAAGGGATTTTCAAAAAGCTCGTAATACTCGTTTTGAATCTGGG
>WFZZ01000026.1 GCA_015489315.1 Deltaproteobacteria bacterium
ACCCTTGGCAAAGAAGAGCTCCAATTATCCCGGTAAGGGTATCACCCATGCCCCCTGTGCCCATTCCGGAATTGCCAGTTGAATTTATGGATACCCTGCCGTCCGGGCTTGCAACTACTGTAGAAAAACCCTTGAGGCAAACGATTGCACCTGTTTCCTTTGAAAGCCTTCTTGAAACGCCAATTCTATCTTCCTGGACCTCTTTGGTTGAAATACCACAAAGCCTTGCCATCTCGCCTGGATGGGGAGTTAAGATTCGAGGCGCCTTGGCCTCTTTAAGAACTTCCATACATTCAGAAATTGCAGTCAGTGAATCTGCATCCATTACCAAGGGAACAGGGCAAAAGACAGCCATTTTTTGACACAGTTTTTTCGCCCCTTCTGAAAGGCCAAGTCCAGGGCCTATGCATGCAGCACGTTTTTTTTCAAGAAGTGCACTTATGTCTTCAAAGGCTTCTTTTGAAGGTTCACCAGATGGGGTTTCAGAAAAACCTTCTGTCATTGCCTCAGTAAGCTTTTGCGAGATTATGAACTGACTGCTTCTAGGGCTTGCAACTGTGACCAGCCCTGCTCCACTTCTCAACGCACCTATTGCACAAAGGCAGGATGCTCCAACCTTTCCCCTCGAACCCCCAATAATCAAAAGATGCCCAAAGGTCCCTTTATGCCCGTCAGAAGGCCTTGGCCTTAGAAGGCGTAAAAAATCAGCCTTTTCAAAATATTCCTCTTTTATTTCAAATTCTCTGGTTAAGTTTTGGGGTATCCCAATATCAATTACAAAAAGCCTTCCCGTGTATAACCTTCCTGGCCAGTTCACATGTCCGATTTTGGGAAAGGCCATGGTGCATGTGACATGGGCTGTAAAGGCAGTTCCAAGGACTGTGCCATTATCACTTGAAAGCCCTGAAGGTATATCAACAGAAAGCTTTCCTGCATCAGATTTATTCATAAGGGAAATGGCAGTTTCAAAATGCCCAGAAACTGGCCTTTTTAGACCTGTTCCAAAGATTGCATCAACAATTACCCCGGCCTCTTCAAAAAGTTCCTTTTCTTCAATGAGTCTTTCAGCGCTTGAACATTCAAGTATTTCTATGCCCAGTCCCTTTATGGCCTTTAAATTTGTTAGAGCATCACCTTTATATTTCCCCTCACTAACCAAAAGAATTACTCTGACTAATATGCCCTTCTGGAAAAGATGCCTTGCAATTACAAATCCATCTCCGCCATTATTTCCAGGCCCAGCAACTATTAGAACACCCTTTTGAACCCTGTCACTAAGCTCCTTTAAAAGGATATCAGTACAGCCAATTCCTGCATTTTCCATGAGGATCAATCCAGGAATCCCTATCTCCTCTATTGTGATTTTGTCCATGGCCTGCATAGTCTTTGCATCAAGGACTAACATGAAGCACCTCCTTTTGGGCCTTGGATCGTAGAAGCCAGATGATCATTCCGAGGATAAAAATGGCAACACTTAAGAGTTGGCCCATGGTAAGCCAGCCAAAGGCAATGAAACCAAGCTGTGGATCTGGCTCTCTAAAAAATTCAACAAAAAAACGAATTATTCCATAACCCATGAGAAAGACCGAAAGTCTTTTCCCGCTATTCCACTCCCTTTTTCTTAGGGGCCAAAGGACTGAAAAAAGGACCGGGCCTTCTAAAAAGGCCTCATAAAGCTGAGATGGGTGTCTGGGGATTAATCCACCTTGGGGAAAAATCATGGCCCAGGGGACATCTGTAGCCCTTCCATAAAGCTCTCCATTAATGAAATTGCCAATCCTTCCTAGACCAAGTCCTATTGGGGCTGTTATTGAAAATCTATCTGCCCACAAAAAAAAATCGGTCTTGTACCTTTTTGAAAATAGGTATCCTGCCATAAGAACACCCAGGGCTCCTCCATGAAAAGACATGCCACCATGCCACGTGGCAATTATTTCCTGAGGATGTTTTATGAAAAAGGGAAGATTGTAAAAAAGTACGTAGCCGAGCCTTCCACCAAGTATAACGCCCGCTATGAGATAAAGGACAATGCCATCAAGTAATTCTAGTTCCCTTTGGACATCTTTTATCCATCCCCTTTCATGCTCTTCCCTTATCTCCTTTTTTACAAGGAAAAAGGCAGAAAGAAACCCCAAAAGATACATTAGCCCATACCATCTTAAAGCCAGAGGGCCTATTTTAATAATTACAGGGTCAATTTGCAGATAGGGGATCATTTCTTTTTGGAGTTGTCTTCCTTTGTCTTTTTTAATTTGATGAGTTCAACGATTTTTTGTCTTGGCCTAGCTTCATCCCTAGCTTCAACCTTTCTTTCTTTAGGGCTATCCTGCTGAAAGCCCATAATTTGCCGAATGATATCCATATATTGAGCCTTAACAGAAGGGGCTATGTCCTGTGCAAGGACAAAGAAATTTACCCTTTCTCTTTGAACCCTTATGGAAGATGTGGTCATTGCATTTATAACATGGGGATGGACAACTGGCCCCCTTTGGGGGTCAAAATTTACTGTGCATGGGAAATAAAGGTCAAAAAAGGCCGACTTTTCAAGGGCAAAAAAGACAGTCTCTGTCTGCTTATTGTATCTTACTTCCCCTAGAAGAAGACCTGCGCCGGCAATATCTATTAACACAAGCTCTCTTGCATTTTGTTTTAATTTCATGACCCTTAAACCTCCTTACGAGGATGTCTCTTTTTTCTGTAGCCATTTTTTCTGCCCCTTTTTGCTACCTTTTTGTTTTTTAGCACTTGGGGAATGGCAGAAAGCTCAATTACCGGTTCCTTTAAGGCCCTTTTAAGGCAATTATAAAGTGTCAGAGCCTCTGGAAAGGTGACCTTGTTATAGACCCTTTTTTGCCATCTACCCTTTGAGGCACAAATGGAGATGGGCCACTGGCTTGAAAGAAGCTGGGCAGTAAGATCTCTATCAGACCTTTTAAAATCGTACGGAAAAAATATTTCATCAAAAATCGCCCGTATTTCGTGGGTTGGCCACCTGATTTTTTCCGGTTGAAGCGCAATCCATCTTTTGGAAAAATGAAGCAGTGGGTAAGACAATGCAGCAAGAAAAAAGGCGTCTCCATGTTCGGACTCGCTCTCTCTTACCACCTTGTCAACCTCTTTCATCATTGCAACAAGGGTCCTTTTGACTCTTTTATCTTCATTCTTTTCAAGAAGGGGCCAAAGGCCTGGGAAGACCTCTTTAAAGAGAGAAGACTCTAACATGTATTTTATCCAATGGGCAGAAAAACCGCTTTTAATGTCCTTTAACCATTCATCTCGTACTCTAGGTATGGCACAAAGCTTTATCTTCGGGGCGTGTGTGCAGATGGCCTTCCAGGTGACTTTATCTATCCTAAAGCCTGTCCTTGAGGCGTGCCTTATTGCCCGCATCATGCGGACCGGATCCCTAATGAAGCGCCTTTCTGGATCCCCAATGGTCCTTATGACACCAGCCTTAAGGTCATCTATCCCACCCACATAATCAATGATACTAAAGTCAGAGATATTATAAAAAAGCCCGTTTATAGTGAGATCCCTTCTAAAGGCATCTTCCATTGGTGTTCCAAAGATGCTGTCTGGTCCAAGACCTTCTCTTTGGGCCTCCCTGTCGTCAAGCTCAATCTGTTTTCTAAAGGTAGAAACTTCTATTATCTTTCCGCCCCTAAAATATACATGAACAAGGCGAAATCGCTTTCCAATAATGCGACTGAATCGAAAAAGGCGTCTTACTTCCTCAGGAGTTGCATCTGTTCCAATGTCAAAATCCTTAGGACGTTTCCCCAGAAGAAGGTCTCTAACACTTCCTCCAACAAGATAGGCCAGATATCCGTGATCCTTTAGCCTGTAAAGGACCTTAAGGGCCTCCTTGTCTATATTTTTTCTGCTTATGCAGTGTTTTGGCCTAGGGATTATATTGGGACCATTTCCAATATCATCAAAAAGGGGCTTTTGAAAGTCCTGTGGCCCCTTGGGGATTTCAAAAAGGTTTCTTTTTGCCACCTTTTTCCTGGGCCTTTTTGTCTGACGAGATGCCTTTAAAGCCATTTTTAAAAGCCCTTTTTAAAGGCGGACGTATCAATTTTATACTTTTTCACCTTGTAATTTATGACCCGGAGACTGGTATTTAAAAGCTTTGCAGCCTTTGTCTGATTTCCCTTTGTCTCTGTTAGGGCCTCTATGATCAATTCCTTTTCAAAATTTGCAACTGCCTCTTCAAAGCTCGGTCTTGTGCTTAGGGCATCAGGGTCTTCATCAAAAAGTTGAAGGTTTGCTGGAAGATGATGCATCCGCAAGATTTCGTCATCACAGATTATGACTGCCCGTTCTATGTAGTTTTGAAGCTCCCTTACATTTCCAGGCCAACTATATTGCATAAGGGCATCAAGGGCAGTTCTTGAAAAGCGCTTTATCTTTTTCCCGTGTTCTTTTGAAAATTTTTCCAGAAAATGTTCGGCCAGAAGGATAATATCAGTCTTTCTTTCCCTTAAAGGGGGTACAAATATGGGAAAGACATTCAGACGATAGTAGAGATCTTCTCGGAATTCGCCCCTTTCAACGGCCTTTTCAAGGTTTTTATGGGTTGCAGCAATTATACGGCAATCCACCTTTATGGGGCGTGTGCCACCTAGCCTTTGGAATTCCTTTTCCTGTATTACCCCCAGAAGTTTTACTTGTATTCCAAGGGGAAGGTCGCCAATTTCGTCAAGGAATATGGTCCCTTTATGGGCAAGCTCGAATTGCCCCTTTTTTCTCTGTGCTGCCCCTGTAAAAGCTCCCTTTTCGTGTCCAAAAAGCTCGCTTTCAATCAAAGATTCCGGGAGTGCAGAGCAGTTTACACTAACAAAGGGCCCCTTTGCATGTTTGCTGTTAAAATGGATTGCCTTTGCAATCATTGACTTTCCGGTACCGCTTTCTCCTCTTAAAAGGACTGTTGCATTGCTGTCGGCAACCCTTGTAATAAGGTCAAAGACTTCAAGCATCTGGCTGGAATTCCCAATAAGGTTTCCAACCTGATATTTCTCTTTTAAGGCCATCTTTAGGGTGCGATTTTCAGAGATAAGAAGCTGCTTTTCCTTACTGATTTCATGTAGTCTTATAACCGACTGGGCAATGATACTGCTAACAATGATCAGAAGTCTTAAATCATCCTCAAGGGAAACCTCACTATCTGAATATCTATCAACACTCAGGGCACCTATTGTAAAATTTCCATGGTTAATTGGCACACAAATAAAGGAGATAGGGCCTGAGCCTTTATCCGTCCTCCTGCTTCTTGTTCGATTTAAAAACCTTGGGTCCTTTTTTATATTTGGGATGACAATTGGCTCACCGGTTGCAACAACCCTTCCAGTAATCCCTTCTCCAAGCTTGTAATGCCCCCTTTTTTTTGCCTCTTTGCTAAGACCGTGGGCTACTTCAATCTGGAGTTCTGATGAATCTGGATTTAAAAGTGTGACTGTTCCCCGAACAAGACCGAGCCTTTTTGCCAGAATGTCAAGGACCTTGAACAGGGCATCCTTTAGATTTGTACAGTTTGAAAGGGTAGTGCTGACTTCGTAGAGACATGACAGCTCATCTATTTGCCTTGCATGTGAAATGCTTTCAGATGATATGTATTTTGTAGTATCCTGTGCAAGATTTGAATTTCTTCTGGGCATAAGTGAACTTTTTCAGTATTTTTTGGTGGGAAATTTAATTTCGTTATTACAATTTTGCAATAAAATTTGAAAAAATAGTTAAACAAAATTGTATAAAAGGAAGTAAGATGATAATTTCAGGGTTAGAGGTATTTATAAAGGAGCGGCCTTCTTGGGCCCTTGATAAAAGGATTGGGCTTTTGTGTAATCAGGCCTCGGTTGATAAAAGATTGATACATTCAAGGTATTTGATAAATGAGGCATTTAAAGGGCAGCTTAAGGCCATTTTTAGCCCCCAGCATGGTCTATATTCTCAGAAACAGGACAACATGAAGGAGTCAGATCACTACTTTGATGAAGAGCTTGGTATCCCTGTCTTTAGTCTCTATAGCAAAACAAGGGCCCCAGAAGATGAGGCCCTTGGGCTCATTGACCTTCTTTTAATTGACCTTCAAGATTGCGGAACAAGGGTCTATACCTATATCTGGACCATGCTTCTTTGTCTTAAGGCCTGTGCAAAAAAAGGTGTTTCAGTTGCAATACTGGATCGGCCAAATCCCTTGGGTGGAGCTGAGGTAGAAGGAAATCTTCTAAAAAAGGAATTTTTTTCCTTTGTCGGTATGGCTGAGATTCCAATTAGACATGGCCTAACAATGGGCGAGCTTTCTCTTTTTTTTAAAGATACCTTTTCCCTGGATCTTGAGCTTTTTGTTATAAAGATGAAAGGCTGGGAAAGGGAGATGTATTTTGATGATACCGGGCTTTTCTGGGTGCTACCCTCTCCCAATATGCCGAGTCTTGAAACTGCCCTTGTATATCCTGGGCAGGTCCTCCTTGAAGGGACAAACATTTCAGAAGGCCGTGGCACCACAAGGCCCTTTTTGCAATTTGGGGCTCCTTTTTTAAGGCAAAAAGATATAAAAAAGGAGCTTGGAGATATCCCAGGGGTTATTTTAAGAGAGCATGTCTTTGAGCCAACCTTTAACAAGTGGCAAGGAAGGGAGTGTTTTGGGTTTGAGATTCATGTGACTGATAAGAGAAAATTTAGGCCTTACAGGTTTACCCTCGCCTTTCTCTCAGCCATAAACAGAGTCCAGAAGGAGGACTTTTCCTGGCTCCCCCCACCATATGAGTATGACTTTTATAACCTTCCAGAGGATTTAATCATCGGAAATAAAGATATAAGAAAGGCCCTTGAAATGGGTGTGGAAATTGATGGACTTAAACCCGTATTACAAAGGGATGAAAGGCTTTTTATTGAAAAAAGGGCTCCATTTTTGCTCTACTAGAGGCCTACCTTTTCATAATAGTCATTCCCCCTAGTGTCATTTATGACAATTGCAGGAAGGTCTTTGACTTCTAGTTCAAAAAGGGCCTCTGGCCCAAGGTCCTTAAATGCAAGCATTTTGGCCTTTTTTATGGTCTTTGAAAGATAGGCCCCGGCACCTCCAATGGTCGCAAGATAAATTGCATTATTTTTCTTAAGTGCATTTTTTACTTCTTTAGAGCGCCTTCCTTTTCCCATGACTGCCGAGATACCGGTTGAAAGGAGAGCTGGTGTATAGGCATCCATCCTGTAACTCGTGGTGGGCCCTGCTGATCCAATGACCATTCCGGGAGGGGCAGGGGAGGGGCCAACATAATAGATGAGCTGGCCCTTTGGATCAAATGGAAGAGTTTCCCCCTTTTTAAGGATATCCAAAATCCTTTTATGGGTCTGGTCCCTTGCGGTAAAGATGGTTCCAGATATTAGCACCCAGTCCCCAGCCATAAGGCCCTTGAGGGTTTCTTTGTTACAGGGAAAATTAAGCCTTTTTGCCCCTGAAAAATCTATTTTTTCTCCTTCTATTTTTAA
>WFZZ01000027.1 GCA_015489315.1 Deltaproteobacteria bacterium
TCTCAATTCTTCTCTGTCCTTTGGCGGAGAAAAGGGGTAATCCTCGCAACCCTGGTTTTATGTGTTGGCTTGGCAGTGCTCTACTGTGCAATAGCGGAAAAGAAATATCTGATCTCCGCCCAAATCTCCCCAGGAATCACAGGCTACAATGGCAACAAGGTTCAACGCGACCTTTCACCCAAGGACCTTCAGGCCTGGTTCAACCAAAAGGCCTACCTGGCAACCTTAGAGGGCACCTATCCTGAGGATCTCCTAAAACAGGTTAAGATAAATGCCAGCTTTCCCAGAGGTTCTAAGGTGGTGAGCCTGAAATTTTATTGGCCAGACAAGGAGCAGGGGGGAAAAATATTAAGAACCGTTATCGATTCTCTTTCCGGTCTCAGTAGGGAAAGGCTTAATAAAAGCCTAAAGGTCAGTGAAAGTGTACTTGAAGAGGCAATAAGGAAAAAAAGGAATGCCCTTAAGCAGTTGAAAATTGAGCAAGAAAAACTTAATCGTGACATTGAATTAGAACACGATAATCTTGCCCTGGCAAAAGATACTATAAAGACCATGGAACACAAGATTGATCAGACCAAGATGCTTATCAAAGACATGACAGCGGAGGTCAGAGACATCAATCAAAATACTAGTGAACTTATAAAACTAAGAAATGAGCTTGCGAGAAACCCAAAGGCAGACAAATTATCGGTTTTAATGTACACAAATATCATTCAGCAAAACATGTCATATGCTATCGGACTTAGAAAAAATATCACCAACTTGAGAAAATCCATATTTGATCTGCAACTACAGAAAAAGGACCAAGAAACTAAGTTGAAGAAAATACTCGATAAAATAAAGTCCTTGGAGGAGAAAAGGGACAAGGAGCTGCCTTTAAGAAAGGTCGATATAGAATCAGAAATCAAGACCCTCATCTCGCGTAAGGAAAGCCTTTCGCCAGTTGAGGTGGTGCAGCATCCATTTAGTTCCATTAAACCTGTAAAGCCCAAATCTGTTATGATATTGGCAGTAAGTCTTGTTACGGGCATCTTTTTGGGCATTTTTACAGCATTTTTGGCGGAATTCATTGCGGTTAACAAGGAGAAGATCGTAGACGCAAAGTGATACATGGGGGGCGTTTCAAAAAGGCCATTAAAAGGCCGCACCATTGTTTTTTGCATTTATGTATTGGCCATCTTTGTCATGCTCCCCTGTGGACGAACCCTGGCGATGGTCATACGATCCCATGGTGTCTTGACCAAGGGGGTCTCTGTGCTCACGGGCCTTGTCTTCGGCTTTTTTATAAAAAAGTCCTGGCCAAGGCTCCTGTTAGAACCTCTAAAGGGTCTCACCTTAATAATCCTGTTGATAACAGTGATTGCTACCATACATGTAACCCTTGAGCTCCCAGAGGAGAGACTACATTTTGCCCAATACGCCCTCCTTGGCTACCTTTCGGGGTGGACCTTGGCTGGAATGAGGGTCCATTCTAGCGGCAGGAAACGACTGGCCTTGGGTTTTCTCATCACTTTCTTTATTGGCATCTTGGATGAGATAGTCCAAGGGATACTGCCAATGAGGTTTTTTGATTTTCATGACATATTCTGGAACGTCGTAAGTGCATGGACAGGACTCTTAGTATTCCACTTTTCATGTCCATAATCTGTTTTTTTTGGAATCCTTCTTTGAAGTTGTCAGTCTCCTTATGGGCTTCAGAACCTCAAATTTGCAGTTCAAAAAGATAAAAAAACAACCGCCCATCCGCTTATGGCGGATTCAAGGCGCTAAGAACGCGAAGAAAAACCTTCTTTCTTCCATCGGAACGGCAGCTGGGAGAAAAACTCCATAGATTATTTTGGAAAGATAGAATACTTTTTTCATCAGGTTCCCTTATGAGAAAAGTATCCTTTGCGTCCTTGGCCTCTTTGCGGTTTACTGTAAAAAAGTACGGAGCATATCTGGCCAAATTTTAGCTATATCCGAATTTCTCAACGGCCTGTTGTCTTTTAAATAGCATGGTTTCAGGGAATACCTTGTATCCTAATCTATAAGGAGTCCTCATAATGGAAGATTTTAAAATTACCACCAATATGACCAAAAAACAGTTGATCGAAAAGTATTCTAAACTTTTCAATGCCTACCAAAAGAAACTCAAAGAGGCTGAAGAGGCCCAAA
>WFZZ01000028.1 GCA_015489315.1 Deltaproteobacteria bacterium
AAGGCTATATTGTGGAGGGGAAAAGTGACAGATAGATTGCCAACCTTAAAGACACCACAGGAGCGAATGAAATATATCCAAAAGGCAGTAAAAGAAGTTTTAAAGGATTTTCCTCCCCCTAAATAAAAAGCAAAAAAGGAGAAAAAATGAACATTAAGAAAATGGGCCCAATAGGGCTTAAGGCTCTATTGGTGTGTTTAATCGGCTTTGTAATTGCCTTTGACATTCAAGCAAATATGCTTATTTATCCTGCCAAGGGCCAGAGTCCTGAGCAACAACAAAAAGACGAATATGAATGCCATCTTTGGGCAGTAAAGCAAACAGGATTTGATCCCACAAAGGCACAAGCACCTCAACAGCAAAATGCCGCCAAAAGAGGCGGAGCATTAAGGGGTGGTGCTAGAGGCGCCTTGGTTGGTGCAGGAATTGGTGCA
Source organism: Deltaproteobacteria bacterium (assembly GCA_015489315.1). Lineage (GTDB taxonomy): Bacteria > Desulfobacterota > Dissulfuribacteria > Dissulfuribacterales > QOAL01 > JAADCZ01. Next base: position 435 of record WFZZ01000028.1, read on the forward strand.
ATAGCCGGAGATGCAGGAAAAGGAGCTGCAATTGGTGCTACCGCAGGTGGCATCGGTGGCGGCATGAGGCAGAGGCGCCAAAATCAACAAGCTAACGAGGCAAATCAACAGGCAGCTAGTCAATATCAAGCAAATCTTGATAATTACAACAAGGCAAAGGCCTTATGCCTTGAGGGCAAAGGCTATAAGGTAAAATAAAAAGGGAGGATACCCGCTATGAAAAATATCAAGCTCTTTGTTACATTTGGTCTGTTAACCATGATAATCATATTTTCCCAGGGAAAAGGCCATTGTCAAGACATGAATATCGTAATTGACAATATGCCGAGGGTAATTGGAGTAGGTATCGGCATGGTGCCTGATTATGAAGGTTCAGATGACTATATGTTTGGCGCGGCCCCCTTTGCAAGATTTCAACTTGAAGGACATCAACAGTACATTATTGTGAGGGCCTATGAAATTCAGGTTAATCTGATAGATCATCCATGGTTGCGCATCGGACCTTCCTTAAATTATAGATTTGGCAGGGACGATAGTGTTGAAGATTCTGTTGTTAAAAAAATGAAAGAGATCGATGGGACCTTTGAGGCAGGCGGTTTTGCAGGGGTTGAATTTGTAGATGATCAAAATCCAAGAAAGCGCTTTCTTGCAGACGTGGACTTTTTGACCGACATCGGTGACGAACATAATGGCTATACCATAACTGGTAATGCTCGTTTTTGGTATCCAATCTCTAAAATGTTTGATTTTGGGCTTGGTTGTGCCATTGTCTATGCCAGTGATAACTACATGTCCACCTATTTTGGAGTTGATAAACAGGACTCATTAAGGACAGGATTGCCAGTTTTTGATGCAGATAGCGGTGTAAAAGATTTCAGGCTAAATCCAGTTGTGGTAATGCATTTAAATCTAAATTGGCATCTGGCCGCAGGCTTTCAATACAGAAGGATGCTTTCTGATGCTGACGACAGCCCGGTCGTGGATATAAGAGGTTCTTCCAACCAGTGGCTTGGCGGCATCGGGTTAGCCTATAGTTGGTAACGATAAAGCAGGGAGATGTTAACTATGAAAAGGTTAATTATTAGATACTCAATGGTATTTTTTCTATCATTGGTCCTTGGAGTAAATGCAAGCTTTGGGGCCACAGCGCAAGAGATAAACAAGGGGGTTCAACAGGCGCTTAATAATCTTTTAAAAACAACCCCAAGTGCACAAGTCCTTGCAAAAAGGGCAAAGGGTATTCTTGTCTTTCCAAAAATATGGAAAGGTGGATTTATAGTTGGTGGTTACTATGGTGAAGGAGCCTTATTAGTTAACAACAACATAGTTGGATACTACAAGACCTATGCTGCATCCTATGGACTGCAAGCAGGCGTCCAGGCCTATGGTTATGCCCTCTTTTTTATGACTGACAAGGCCCTTAAATATCTCTTGAACAGCCAAGGATGGGAAATAGGTGTTGGACCAAGCATAGTTATTGTGGATAAAGGAACTGCAAAAAGTCTGACCACAACCACTGCAAAGGATGACATCTACGCATTTATCTTTAATCAAAAGGGCCTGATGGCAGGGCTCGGCTTACAAGGTTCAAAGATATCCCCATTTCACCCTAAAAAATAACAAATACCTTCAATAAAGGGGGCAAATTAAGCCCCCTTTTTTCTTTTTGCAGTCGCTGAAATAACCCTAAAAATACTAGTCAAATTTATCTTTTTGTGATAGAGCCCAGAAAACTAGATTTCAAGGAAGGTAAAAATGACTATACGGGTATCTATTCTCGGTGGTTCAGGTTACACAGGGGTTGAGCTTTTAAGAATCCTTTTTTCTCATCCCGAAGTTGAGGTGGTAGCAATAACATCAAGAAAACATGCCGGGCAAAGGGTCCAGGATGTATTTCCTTCGCTTACGGGTTTTTATGACCTTAAATTCATAGAACCTGATATCAATGAGCTTTCTAAAGATTCTGAATATTGTTTTACATGTGTACCCCATGCAACTGCCATGAATGCGGTGCCAAGACTCCTCGAAAAGGGGCTAAAGGTAATTGATCTGTCAGCAGACTTTCGCATAAGAGATAAAAAAACCTATGAAGCCTGGTATCAGGCCCATTCATGTCCTGAGTTTCTAAATGAAGCCGTTTACGGCCTTCCGGAAATCTATAGAGAAGAAATTGCCAGTTCTAGACTTGTGGCAAATCCGGGTTGCTATCCCACAAGCATCATTCTTCCCCTTTATCCACTCTTAAAAGAAGGGATGGTCTCCTCAAAGGGTATTATTGTGGATTCCAAGTCAGGAACAAGTGGTGCTGGAAGGGGGCTAAATGCGGCAACGCTTTTTTGTGAGGTAAACGAAGCCTTTAAGGCATACAAGGTTGGGAACCACAGGCATACCCCAGAGATAGAACAGGAACTTTCAAATGCGTCGGGAGTAAAGACCACCATAAACTTCACACCGCACCTTGTCCCCATGTCACGAGGAATACTAAGCACAATTTATGTCAATGTCGAAAATGGAATCATAGAGGATGAAATAAGAAGTTTCCTAAAGGATTTTTATAAGCAAAGTGCCTTTGTCAAAATCCTAGAAAAGGACAAATTGCCCAATGTATCCAGCGTAAGGGGAACAAATCTTTGTCACATAGGGTTGAAACTGGACCAAAGGACTAAAAGGCTTATAATCATCTCAGTCATTGACAATCTCTTTAAAGGGGCATCGGGCCAGGCAGTCCAAAACCTGAACATCATGGCCGGACTTGATGAAACCACTGGCCTTCTTTTCCCTGGAATCTATCCCTAGCCTGAAATCAGGCTTTTTAAAAGGTTCACAGGTTTATTTTTAAAAGAAATGCAAGTTAGAAAAATTATCTCATTAAACATAAGAAATGGAATTTTTCTAATAATTTCTGTTATACTAATTAGCTCTAATGTGGTTTTTGGGGAGAAAACTATTGAGTTTTCTCCAACTACCGATAATTCCTCTGATAATGGAGAAAAAAAAGTAATCCTTCAAAAAAAGGCCTTTTTTGAACATCCAACCCTAGAAAGCTTCGTAAAACTAATTGAGCTTCTTTCAGAGGATAAAGGCACTAAAAAAGATGCCATCCTTCGCTATTTCAGGATAGGCTTTAGCACAAATCCCATGACCATTGCCCTTCCTTCTTCCTGGGCCCTTGAGGTCTCACCCAAAAATCACATCCATATCTTTAAAAGGGGAAGGGAAGGGGCCTTAAAGATTATACTTTTTTATAATAGCCTTGACTGCCCTTCCAAGATATGCATGGAAAAGGTATTCAGCAACAGTTGCAAAAATTTTGAAAAAAAATTCCGTATAACCAAAAAGGGCTGGGAAAGTCTCGGGGCCAAAAAGGTCCTTTCTGCCACCCTGGAACCAAAGAAAAAGAAAGACATATACATTAAATTTTTCACTGTTTCTGACAGGGACTATACCCACAACTGCCTTTTTGTTTCCAAAAAGAACAAAATATCAAAGGAAAGCCTGGCTATATTGGAGGATATCCTTTTAAGGGCATCGGGACAAATAAACTCCAAAAAGGACAGAGGGCAAAAAATAGATGATTCGCCCCTAAAGGTCCAAGTTATAAAGGAAGAGATAAATGGCCAGTTTTTCAAATAAAAGGTCCCTTATTTATGGCCTTTTTTTCTTGATCCTTTTTTCCCCGGGTTTATCCTTTTCAGAAGATGGCTTTAAAAGAATAACCCTTCCGGTCTTTTCGGATTTCTTCTCTTTGAATAAGGCCTCATGGAGCACGTATCTTGGCTATGACCAGTCCAAAAAGGAGTTTTTTCATCTAAAAATAGTGGTAAAACCCCAGAGGAAAGGGCAGAATGTAACCATTTTTGCAGAAAAGGAAAAAAAATACCTTCCTAAAAGGACCTGGGCCATTACCTATGAAATAAAAAATGGACTCCCAAGGGTGGTAAAAGGCGTCATCTTTCGGTTTGGGAAAGAAGTGCCTGTAATTCTACCAGAAGGGCTTTTAAAGGATGGGGATAAGCCAATAGAATTCAGGAAAGAAGATGGCTTCAGACTTCTAAAAAGGGTGAATGGAAAATACAGAGACAAAAAGCTTGACCTTTCCTGGTTCATAAAAAAGGGCAAGGGTCGAAGGAAAAACAAGGCCGTATTAAGCAATGAAGTAAAACCCCTTGGAATTGTAATCTTTGAAGGCGATGATATAAGCCTTTATCTTGAGAACTGGGGGGAGTCATTTAAAAGCCCCATTGAAGGAAGGCCAACAGGTC
>WFZZ01000029.1 GCA_015489315.1 Deltaproteobacteria bacterium
TGATCACGCGGAGTACTACGCCCTGAGGGACCTTTTTGAACCAGGATCTGCAAGAAGAAAGATCATGGACTTTGTGGCCGTTCACCCGGAAGGAGGCCAGGTGCATTAAATGCCAGCCTGTGCCGGTAATATGCTGGCATTTGCCAGTAATATAACAGCAAAGGCTGGCAAAAGACGGCAATATACCAGTAAATACCTGCCTTGGGTCTTCCTTCAAATAAGGCTGGTCGTCAGCGTGCTGAAGGTGTTTACGGGGTCTAAAATAGTTGGCTTTAAAGGTTTACTTTTTTAAAAGCGCTTGTTACAGCTCTATCTATAAACCAGTCAGGTTGGTGCAAGACTAATTAGATTAGGGCTTTTCAAATATATTGGCATAGCCTGTATGTAAGCTGTTGTAGTGTTATATAGAAAACATAGCATGTCCATAAAGATTGAGAATTAAATATGATATCAAAATTTAGTTTATACGATTTTATAGCAACGGTCATTCCAGGGATTCTTTTCATTTGGGGCATCTCACTGTTTTCTAGTTCGGTAAATATTCCTCTTAGAGGTGGGCTGGCCGAGACTTCTGTTCTAGTGGTTTTGGGTTATGTAACAGGCATGATTTTGCAGGGAATTAGCCAGGGACTGACAGAAAAAATTTTACTGAAAATCTGGGGTGGTTTCCCGTCCTCAAGATGGCTTCTTCCAGATGACAATAAGTTCAGCAACGAATACAAGAGCAAAATTAAACAGATAGTTGGAGACAAATACTCAGTCAAAATAGATGGCAAGGGGTCCAAGGAAGAGCAACTCAAAAGAAACCAGGAGATATTCTACCTTTGCTACAATGCTGTGGATAAGGAAAAGCTTAGTGATAGGCCTCAAATATTCAATGCACATTATGGCCTGTTCAGATGCCTCCTGACGACCTTTACCTTACTCTTTTTCTTTGAAATTGGTATCCTTTTTTTCGGTAAACCGCAGAAGAAGTCCGTTGTCTGCGGTGTTTTGGTTTTCACTATTATAGGTGCGGTGGTAAGTTATTTTCGCACAAAGAAAAGGGGCGAGGATTTCGCAAAATCGATCTATGACCTGTTTTTGGTACGATTTTCTGGCCAGGGATAATGAGGGAGACAATAGATGTCAAATACAGCAAAAGACGTAATTATTCCAACCGAACCCAATATTTTTCGAGTAATATTCCTTTATGTCGGACAAGGGGATGCCACATTGCTGGTAGTCCCTGAAGGTGATAGCTACAAGTATGTTTTAATAGATTCAAATTATGATGAAAACGCTGGCGGCATAGATATCATCAAGCTCCTTGATGACCTTTTTAAAGGGCAGGATAGGGGTCTTGATGTCTACATCAACACTCATCCCCACAAAGATCACCTTGGACAAGTGAGGGAGGTATATGAAAATATTGGCATTGACCAATTATGGCATTCAGGGCACAAGCCTGGTGGCGAGCACAAGGAGACATATGAGGATTTGAAGTTTGTAATCGATAAACTTGGCGAGGAAAACGTTTTTCGACTCAGAGGCAGCAGAGAAGAGAACAAATTAGATGACGAAGAAATTGTGCTAGGTGATATAAATTACAATATATTGGCTCCTGCTGAATATGTAGCTGATGAAATAGAAGGAGAAAAGCCGGACAAGAGATATGCGAGGATTCATGAACAATGCGGAGTTATTCGGTTCAGGTATGGAAATGATGAGAAACAGATACTCATTACTGGAGATGCGGATTACAAGGCGTGGAAAGACCATATTACTGATTACCACAAGGACAGGCTTCCTTCTACGATCTTGAGTGCTGCTCACCATGGTTCAAGGTCCTTTTTCTGGAAAGATTCTGATACCAATGAAAACCCATATAGAGACCACTTAGAAAACATTAAGCCAACTTATGTTATAGTTAGTGCTCCAAAAGAAAAAGAAAGCAGGCATAATCATCCTCATAAGGAAGCCATGGACTTATACAGGAAGGAGGTTGGCGATGACAATCTATTCCATCTAGGAGAGAAAAGAGAATGCATAATTGTGGACATTAACTCTGATGGAGATATAGACCTTTATCCTGATGATGAATTGGTCAAGGAATATGGGAAAAAAGACGATGGTCATGGCGGTGAAGGCAGAGGGATGGTAATTCCGCCCCCAGTAAGCAAAATCGACAAGAAACCGATGGGTGCTTGATGGAGTGGTTTGCTCGCCATACTAGCTGGTTGTATAGAGAGACCAAGGAACTCTCGAATAATTCAATCTATCGGGAACAGTACCAAGCTATAGGGAAAACCCTCATATCCAGCGGCAATATCATAGTTCATAAGGCCAAAACAGAATATTTCCCAATATTAATCGTATATCCTGAAGCCACGCCCTATATTCCACCAACGATATACATTTTAAAAAATGAAATTAATGAGGAAACAGCTAAAAGATATTCCAGACTTTCACCTGAAGAAATAAGGAAAGGTGTAAGGAATAACATCCGATTTCTCAATAGGCGTCATCAAAATGAAGATGGAAGCGTCTGCTTTGTTGAAATGGGGGACCTACATGGTGAAAACCCAGAAATATATCCCATTGAAGATATTATTAAAAGGCTAAGGATATGGCTGTCCGGAAAGATCCTAAAAGACAGCATGGAAGTTGAGCTATTTCATCATTTTCCAAACAGGACATATGAAATCCAGTATCTTCTCCCGGATTTGTTCTTTGACGAAGAGATAGTAAAAGGAAGGTTTTATGCAGGACTATCCAGCCTTATTCCAGCCAACTTCCTTCCTGATAAAATTGGTAAGAAAACCTATATGGGTGTGATGATATATGGTGAGACCCAAGCTGGCGTCACGCTTCCCCCGAAGACTTATGTAAATGAGCAGCTGACCTTATTCACTCCCATCCCGGATGTTAAGCACTTGGTTCTGGATAAAAATAGCCAGGAAAAAGCCAAGAAAATAGGCAATGGTAGTTTAATTGAAGGCTATTGGTGGGAGATCCACGAAGAGCCACAGCCCTTTCAAGACTTGGGCACGTTGGCAATACTCATTGGCGAGGGCGCTGAGGTCAAAGGGTTCGAAGAACTGATAAGTGCTCTGGAACAACCATTAAGTCGGCTGGCGGAAACAATCCATATAGGAATAAGATTTCCGGGAAGATGGAGAGAGTCCGACTGGCAAATGTTCAGGCTCAAGAAAGGAAGCCGCCCACCCCTTTTCAAAAGGAGCAAGGAGGAGCTTAAGGAAATGCTGCTTGATTACTCTCTAGAAGCTGTTTACCAGGAATACCTCACAGATGAATATTTTCATATGCGCAACAAGGGCAGAGCTGAAAGAAGTGTCCTAAAAGATGTCAGCATTTCTATTATTGGTTGCGGCGCTCTTGGATCTGAGACTGCCGATGCTCTCTGCAAAGCAGGAGTCGGCAGAATCCTCTTAGTGGACAAGGAGGAAATGAGAGCCCACAATGCGGTCAGGCACAGTCTTGGGATAAACAGGGTAAGTATGCCTAAGGCGTTGGGAATGGCAGAGCACCTGGTTCTTCACAATCCTTTTGTAAATGTTGAATGGAAGCCTGCAAACATTCTGCTTGCCAAGCTCGACGATTACCTGCCCGAAAGTGCGATAGGGATTTCGACCATAGCGGATGACAACGTAGAAGCCCATCTTAATGAACAAGCTATAGAGCGAGGAAGAACGGTTTTCTACTGCAGGGCTTTGCGTGGCGGAAAAGCCGCGAGAATATTCAGGGTCGTTCCGCAGAGAGATGCGTGCAAGGCTTGCCTTGGCCTGTATCTCAAGGATAAGAATCCTATATTTCTAAACATCCCAGAAGATGAGAGCCTTCCGGCCATAACAAACGAGTGCAACAATCCAGTGAGACCTGCAAGCGCCGCTGATATGAAGATTATCGCTGGCATATTTTCTCGTGCCATAATCGACTTTCTGCAAGGCAGGGATACCGACAACAATCATTGGATATGGAGCGCTGAGCCACTAAAGGGGCTACAGCTTGAGAGTTCAACGTATGGATTGATACGGGCTGGCAGGATACCTCCCCACCCTAAATGTTTCGTATGCCAAAGGCTTGAGGAAAAGAAAGTCTATATTCTTAAAGAGGTACTGGATTTTATGAGGCAGGAGTCGGCTGAATCTGGCGACCTTGAAACAGGGGGGATCTTAATAGGGTTCAGAAACGGCGGAGGTGAATATGTAATTTTGAGAGCGAGTAAGGCCGGCCCGAATGCTATAAGATCCAAAACCCGATTCGAAAAGGATGAGGAATACTGCCAAGAAAAGCTTTTAGATGCTTACGAAGAACTTGGTGAAAAGGGGCTTTACCTTGGAGAGTGGCATTTCCACCCCTCAGGTGGCAACGAGCCGAGTGGACTTGACATCAAGAGCCTAACGGAGATTTCGGCCCAAGATGATTACCGAATAGACAGACCTATAATGATAATCTTATCATCTGACCTAGAGTATGCGATTACGATTCATGATAGGAACGGCAAATGCGTACAAATTCCATTAAATATTGTGGAAGATGATAATGAACATGGTAATAACATCATTTGATAATTTGGTATCTTTAAGGGCCTAATTAACTCCCGTTGCTTAGGTGGTCCGCCAGGTACAGAAACTCGCCCTTCTTGTGCTGGCAATATGCCAGTATTTGCTGTAATAATGATGTAATATTGCCAGCATTTTCCATAAAAGCACGGGAAGGGACCTGATGAGATGCCAGTAATTGCCATAGCCAACCAGAAGGGGGGAGTCGGAAAGACCGCCACCA
>WFZZ01000030.1 GCA_015489315.1 Deltaproteobacteria bacterium
AAGGGTCCTTAGTGCCTCTGGCATTGTCTTATGAAGGCAAAGGATTGAAAAATTTTTTATGCCTTTGGCCTTTGCCTCCAGGATTGTTGCCGCAACTGTTGGAATGGTGGTTTCAAAACCAATGGCAATAAAGACCACTTCCTTTTCGGGATTTTTCTTACAAATTTCAAGGGACTCTGACGGAGAATAGACCACATTCACCCTTGCTCCATTGGCCCGTGCCTCCATGAGACTTCCATTGGAGCCAGGAACCCTTAAAAGGTCACCAAAGGTTGAAATAATTATCTCAGGCTCATTTGATAGCTTGATAATGAGATCGATATCTCCCTGGCTTGTCACACATACCGGACATCCAGGGCCAGAGACAAGGGAGAGCCCTTCTGGTAAAAGCCCCCTTAGCCCATATCTGAATATGGACATGGTATGAGTGCCACAAACCTCCATAAACTTCACCGGGAACCTGCATTCTCTTTCTATCCCCCTTAAAAGGGCCCTTGATAGCTCCTTGTCTTTGAATCCCGAATCTATTTCAAACACCTTTTGCCATCTCTTCAAGGGCCTTAAGGCTTTCTTTGGCCTCGCCCTCACTAAGGGTGTGTATTGCAAAGCCTGCGTGAACTATCACAAAATCTCCTTCTGAGGGAAATCTATCCACTATATCAAGCCTCACCTCCTTTTTAAGGCCACTTGCCTCCACAACTGCCAGAGGGGGATTAAAAAAATCCCCTTCTTCCCCCTTTATTTCAAGGACCTTCATGGGAATGGCAAGGCACATGATCTGTTACTCCTGGTTTAAAAGGCAGGCGACATAGGCCTGTCCAAGGGAGATACCCCCGTCATTTGAAGGGACATTTCTGTTAAAAAGACAGTTGATGTTCTTATCTTCCAAAAATCTAAAAAATCCATCCAAAAGGACCCTATTTTGAAAGGAACCGCCACCTAAAAGAACCTTATCAACCGCAAATTTTTCACAAAAATAAAGCATCGCCCTTGAAAAACCTTCAATCAAAAAGGCATGAAAAAGGGCTGAAAGATAAGCCCTTTCCTCACCTGCTCTCTTTAATAGTAATTCTATAATTGGTTGCCAGTCTATTTCCAAGTCAGTCCAGGAGCCTTTTTTAAGAAAATCCATCTTTTGAACCTCTTTAAAGGCCCTTGTATCCACTATATTTCTTCCAGATAAATATGAAAGACAAAGGGCCTCAAGCTCCATTGCCGCCTGGGCCTCATAGGTATTTATATGACATATGTCTAAAAGTGAGCTTACGGCATCAAAGAGCCTTCCGCAACTTGTGGTAACAGGACAATTTATGCCCTTTTCAATCATCTCTTTTAAAAAGGCCACCTTTACCGGGTCAATTGAGCCAGGCATTTCTTCACTTAGCCCCATCTCGATCAAAATTGCCAGAAGCGAACGCCAGGGCTCTCTTGAGGCCATATCCCCACCTGGAAGCCTAAAAGGCCTAAGACTAGAAAGCCTTCTAAAGCTTGCTCCGTTACAAAAAAGGAGCTCTCCTCCCCAGATGGTGCCATCTGTTCCAAGTCCTACTCCGTCAAGGACAATGGCAAGGGCAGGCCCTCGCACGCCATGTTCTGCCATTACAGAGGCGGCATGGGCAAAGTGGTGCTGCACCCCTATCAATTTCGGCCCCCTTTCCCGGGCATAACGGGAGCTCAGATAGTCAGGGTGAAAATCATGGACACAAATTTCAGGTGTAATCTCAAGAAGTGTCTCAAGGTGTTTGATGTTCCTTTTAAAGAAATTAAGGGTGGGGGAGTTCTTTAAATCCCCCACATGCTGGCTAAGATATGAAAGTCCATCCTTATAGAGACAAAAGGTGTTTTTAAGCTCTGCTCCAACTGCCAGTATCTCCTTTTTGCAAGTGCTCTTTATGGGAATTGGGGAAGGGGCATATCCACGGGACCTTCTAATAAAGATGGACTTATCACTTGAAGTTCTAATTACCGAATCGTCAACTCCAGTATAGATTTCCCTGTTGTGTAACAAAAAACCGTCACAAAACCTTGAAAGCCTTAAAAGTGCCTCTTCATTTTTGGTGCAAAGGGGCTCCCCTGAAAAATTCCCGCTTGTCATTATGAGACAGTCCGGACAAGGTTCAGTCATAAAAAGGAGATAGTGAAGCGGGGTGTAGGGAAGCATTACACCAAGTTCAAAAAGATTTGGTGAAACAAGCCTTGAAATCCCGTTTTCTTTTTTAGGCATAAGGACTATCGGGGCCATCTGTGAGGTCAAAAGGGACATTGAGCCGTCATCTACATGGCAAATCCTTTTGGCAGTCTCGATATCCTTCACCATTACGGCAAAGGGTTTAAAGGGGCGGTTTTTTCTTTTTCTTAAAAGGGAAATCCCATTGTCATGGTAGGCACTTACAGCAATATGAAAACCACCAAGACCCTTTATTGCAACAATCTTTCCATCCTTTAGGGACCTTGCTGCGGCCTCTAGGGGCCTGTTCCCGTCTTCTTTTTCGCCTTCCTTGTAAATGAGCCTTGGGCCACACAGGGGACAAGCATTTGGCTGGGCATGAAAACGCCTGTTTTCAGGGTCATTGTATTCCCTTTGACATTCAGGACACATCTTAAAGACCTTCATGGAGGTCTTTGGCCTGTCATAGGGAAGGGATTCAATTATTGTATAGCGCGGGCCGCAATTTGTGCAGTTGGTAAAGGGGTAATGATAACGCCTGTTATCCCTTTCAAGGATGTCATCAATACACTCCCTGCATGTAGCTATATCAGGAGGTATCTGGGTTGATACCTTCCCTGACTTTGAGCTTGATATCACCTTAAAGGTATCAAAGGCCTTAAATTCCAGCTCCCTTTTTTGTATATCAAGAATCCGGGAAAGTGGCGGGGCCTCATTCCTTATGGATACCAAAAAGCCCTCCAGGGAATTTAAATCCCCTGAGGCCTTGATGAGCACGCCTTCTTCTGTATTTGAAACAAAACCCGTTAATCCAAACCTTTTTGCAAGGCGATAGATAAAGGGCCTAAAGCCCACCCCCTGGACTATGCCTCGAACCTTAATCTCGAAAGTTTTTAAATCTGGGGTAGGCTCTGGCACTCCCATTTTCTCCAGAAATTGGGCCACCTATTTGTTGTCCAGTGCGCCCTTTTCAAAGAACTTTTTACCGCAAAAGATGGAAGATATCAGCCCCTCCGGATCCCTTATGTCATTCCATATGAGAATATAGAGATGAATAAGGACAAATATAAGAAAATACCACATGGTCAAAAAGTGATAGAACCTCGCCTGCTGCTGAGTGCCAAAGATGGAAAGGCCCACCCCCTGCCAAAACGTGCTTTCAGGGAAAAGGAGATAGAGCCCTGAAAGTATCTGGAAAAAGGCAATGACTATGGTCACTATATAAACAGTTCCTGCAAGGCAGTTGTGCCCTAGACGGCGGTCGTGTTCATCCTTTATATAAAGATAATAGGTTATGGTGGAAAAAAGATTCCTTATATTCCTGCCTGTAATGGGGGCGCTATCCCAAAACTTTTCCTGCCTGTTTCCAAAAAACCATAGGAAAATCCGTAAAAACACAGCACCCATAAAGCAGTATGCCGCTATAAAATGAATATAGCGCATCTCGGCCATGGGAAAGCTTCTGCTTCCTTCGATAACGCTATTTGTCCAGGGAAAGTGGATATAAAGTCCTGTTACCACCAAAAAGACTATGGAAAGGGCAAAGGCCCAGTGAAATATTCTAAATAAGACTCCCCACGCAAGGTGCTTTTCATACATGGCAGACCTCCTTTTATAAGACCTTCACCCTGGAAAACTCCTTTCCTTTCGGATCAAGGCAATGGACAGCACACGCAATACACGGGTCAAAGGAGTGAACAGTCCTTAAAACCTCTAGGGGCTTTTCAGGAATCGCAACAGGATTTCCCACAAGGGCAGCCTCGTAGGGCCCAGGTTTGCCCTTTCCGTCCCGAGGACCTGCATTCCAGGTAGATGGCACAACGCATTGATAATTCTTGATCTTACCGTCTTCAATGACTATCCAGTGGGAAAGTGTGCCCCTTGGTGCCTCGTGGAATCCAAAGCCCATTTGCTGCCCCTTTGGAAAGGTTGGAGGATTAAAGATTTCAAGATCCCCGCGGCCAATATTTTCCACAAGAAGCTCCCAGTGCTTAAGTGCAAGGTCAGAGAGTATGGCTGCCCTTATCGCACGGCCAAGATGCCTTCCGGGTGTAGAATGAAGGGCCTCTACGCCCACATTTACCCCTGCAATCTTGCTGACTTTTTTCAGGGCAAAGTCCACATATTTTTTGGTGAGTTCATGTCCAAGGGCATAACCAATCAAGACCTGTGCAAGGGGACCAACCTGCATTGGCTCACCCTTAAACCTCGGGGCCTTTATCCATGAATACTTGCCATCCGGCTGAAAATCCGTGTATTTTGGAATTGTATCCTCTTCAAAGGGCGACTTTATCCAGCTTCCATCATACCAGGAATGGGCAATGGATTCCTGAACATTTTCCTTAAAATAGGGATCGTTAAAGTTCTTAAAGGCCCTGGCGTTTTTAAGGTCGCCATTAAATATAGTACCACCTGGAAGATCGAACTTCGTTCCTCTTGTATCAAGAGGCATATCAGGAACTGCCAGGTAATTTTTTACCCCTGAACCATACTTTAGCCAGTCCTTGTAAAGGGCACCAACGGCTATAACATCTATGAGATAGACCTTCTGGATAAAATCCCTAACCTCGCTGACAAGCTGCTTTATCCAGTAAAGCCTTTCCATATTAAGGGTAGCCTCATTATTAGGATTTATTGCAGTAGTAACACCACCTACAGAAAGATTCTGGATGTGGGGATTCTTTCCGCCAATAATGGCTATGGCGGAATCTGCCTTTCTCTGATAATCAAGGGCTTCGAGATAGTGGGATACGGCCATGAGATTTACTTCTGGCGGCAGTATCATGGCCGGATGCCCCCAGTAGGCATTTGCAAAGGGCCCCAACTGCCCACTTTCTACTATAGCCTTTAGTTTATCCTTTACTGCCTTGAATCTTTCCTTGCTGTTTCCGGGCCAATCCGAAAGGCTCTGGGCAAGTCTTGTGG
>WFZZ01000031.1 GCA_015489315.1 Deltaproteobacteria bacterium
ACAACTGTCATAAATGCCTACCTTGGCCCTGTCATTGGCAATTACACAAAAAAACTTCAAGATGAACTTAAAAATGCAAAGATCTTTGTGCAGCAATCAGGAGGTGGCTGCCAGCCCGCACGGGAAGTTGGGAAGGTGGCAGTTACTACAATCCTTTCTGGCCCGGCAGGAGGGGTCCTTTCTGGAATTACCCTTGGAAAGTCCCTTGGCCGTCCTAATATCATCACCTTTGACATGGGCGGCACATCCACTGATGTGTCCCTTTGCCCTGGAAGGCTTCTTTTTACCAGGGATTACAAGATAGAGGGCTATCCTATAAATCTTCCTATGATTGATGTCCATACTGTTGGGGCTGGAGGAGGTTCCATTGCATGGATAGATAAGGGCGGACTTTTAAAAGTAGGGCCTGAAAGCGCAGGGGCCGACCCTGGGCCTGTTTGTTATGGGAAGGGCAATCGAATAACTGTTACGGATGCAAACCTTTTCTTGGGAAGACTTCAAAGTGAAAAATTTCTTGGTGGAAGGATGAACCTTTTTACAGAAAGGGTGGAAGCTCTTTTAAGGGAGCTTGGCCAAAGGCTTGGCCTTACTCCAAAGGAGACTGCCCTTGGAATTATAAGGCTTGTCAATACCAATATGGTCCAGGCGGTAAGAGAGGTATCTATCGAAAGGGGTTATGACCCAAGGCGCTTTACGCTTATGAGTTTTGGAGGTGCAGCAGGCCTTCATGCCCTAGAGGTGGCAAATGAGCTTGATATTAAGGAGGTGATAGTCCCTGATTTTGCAGGGGTATTTTCCGCAGTAGGCCTTGCCTTTTCAGACCTTACCTTTGAAAAGTCAAAAAGCCTTTTTTTAAAGGTAATACCTGGGGAAAAAGAGAGGAAAGATGAGCTTATCTCAGCAATGAGAGAGTTAAAAGACAATATCTATTCATCCTACTCGGGTTACATTGAAGAAAATGCAGGTAAAAGAGAAGAAATATTTCTGGATGTAAGATATGAAGGGCAGTCCTTTGAACTCATGATTCCCTATTCAAGGAAGTGGATGGAAGATTTTTTTAAGGAGCATCAAAAGCTCTACGGTTATTTTCTGACAGATACCCCACTTGAAATTACCTCCATAAGGATAAGGCTTATAATTGAAAGAAGGGTAAGAGAAAACCTTTTTAAAAAATCTGCTAAAGGGCCTGATTTTCAAAATTTTAAAGATATGGACCTTAAAGGTGCCAAAAGGTCTATTATCTGCCTTCCTGACGGAGAGGCCAAGGTTCCTGTTATTTCAAGAAGGGAGATTAATGAGAAGACAAGATTAAAAGGCCCCTTGCTAATAACAGATGATTTTACTACCATCTTGTTATTAGAAGGATGGGATGCCTATAATTACAATGGGCATCTCATAATAAGAAGGACATATTAAATTTCATGGACCTTGAAAGCCTTACCCATGCTGTTTCAAGCGATCAAAAAATAATCCACCTAATACTTGATGCCATAAATAGCGGCATAATCATACTTGATGAAAAGACAAAAATTATCTTTGCCAATTCAAAGTCAAGGTCCCTTCTTGGATTTGATAAAGAAATCATTGGCCTAAAATTCAAAGACTTGTTCCTCAAAGAGGATCAGGAGATCCTTTCCCCAAACATCATAAAACTTTCAGACCTTCAGGGAGAATTTGAAGGAGAGGTCCTTTTAAAAAGGGGTGAAAAAGATAAATTTATGGCCCTTCTTTCCGTGTCCTTGTGGAAGCTTGACGGGAACAAGGCCTATGTAGTCACAATAAATGACCTTACAAGGCTTAAGGGTGTTGAAAGGGTCCTCAAGAAATCGGAACGAATGGTCTATCTTGGAAGGATGCTTGATGACATAAGCCATCAGATAAGAAACCCAGTCCTTGCCATTGGTGGATTTGCAAGAAGGCTTTTAAAGACAAATATTGAACGTCCTGAATATGTCCGAATCATTATGGATGAGGCAAGGCGTCTTGAACTCTTGCTGGATGAACTCACGGATTTTATTCAACTTCCAAAGCCCCGTTTTTCCATCTACAAGTCTTCTGATATCATCGAATTTGTGGCCAAGGTTTCAGGGGATACCGCCAGGGTCTTTAATACAGATATAAAATTTAATTCAACGGTTTCAAATGACCTTTCCATAGTGACTGACCTTGTGCTTCTTAAAAGGGCAGTGGAACCCGTTATCCAGAATGCATGTGAATCCTTTTTTGAGGTTAAAAGGCCACCAAGGATCAATGTCTCTTTTGAAAAGGGCCTTTCCAGAAGGGAAGAGCTAAAGGTGGTGGTTGAAGACTTTGGCTGTGGCATTAGACCTCCCTTGATGGAAAGGATATTTCATCCCTTTTTTACCACAAAGACAGGGCATATTGGTATGGGTCTTACCTTTACAAAGAGGATAATGGAAGAGCTTGAAGGGAATGTAAAGATAGAATCCACCTTTAATAAAGGCACAAAGGTATTTCTTTTTATACCTGGAGATAGAAGAAGACCCATCAGGACAAGACCCATCTAAGATCCCGTTCCACATGAAACAGACGAAAAAACTAAGAGAAGGTTTCACCACAGGCGCCTGTGCTGCCGCTGCTTCCATGGCGGCATGTCTTACCCTTTTAAAAAAAGGGCAAAGGGTGGAACAGGTAGAAATAGACTTTCCCGATGGCAAAAAAAGGACACTCAAGATTGAAAAAACTGAATACATAAGCCCCTTAAGGGCAAGGGCGAGCATAATAAAGGATGCAGGCGATGACCCTGATGTTACGCACATGGCAAGGATAATAAGTGAAGTTGAAATTGAACCCTCGACAGATCAAAAAGATATGGACAAGGGGCCAAGGGTGGAAATAAGAGGTGGCGAAGGTGTTGGAATTGTCACAAAGCCTGGGCTTTCTGTCCCACCTGGGGAGCCTGCAATCAACCCTGTCCCAAGGATGATGATAAAAAATGCGGTCCTTTCGGCCCTAAGGTGCATGAATCACATAAAAAAGGTAATAGTTACCATTCACGTACCAAATGGAAAGAGCCTTTCCCAAAAGACCCTTAATAAAAGGCTTGGAATAGTGGGAGGTATTTCCATCCTTGGCACCACTGGGATTGTTAAACCCATTTCCCAGGCCGCCTGGTGTGCAACCATCTCTGTATCTATGGATGTGGCTCTGGCAGTGGACCTTGATACCATTTGTCTTACAACTGGAAGAAGCAGTGAATCAGCCCTAATGAAGGAGCTTAATTTAAAGGAAGAGGCCTTTATCTCAATGGGGGATTATGTAGGCTATTCCCTGAAAGAGGCAGCAACCCGGCCATTTAAAAGGATAATCCTTGGATGTCAGTGGTCAAAATTGGTAAAAATGGCCATGGGCTGGGATCATACCCATGTCCGCTTTGGCGCCCTTGACCCCAAGGATGCCAAGAAATTTATTGAAGTGCATTTTGGTTATAGATTTCAAAATGAATCGATAAATACAGTGAGACAGATGCTTGGCATCCTATTAAAGGAGAAAAAAGAGGTTGTAAAAGGGGTATGCGAAAAGGCCTTTTTAAGGCTCAAGGACTTTCTGGCAAAGGGCCAGGGCATTGAACTCTATCTAATCTCCTATGACAAAAGAATCATTTTCCACAAAAAGAAATAAGGAAGGTCCTATCTGTAAGGCTTGTAAACACTTTTTTATAACCTATGAAGCAAGACACCCTTATGG
>WFZZ01000032.1 GCA_015489315.1 Deltaproteobacteria bacterium
TAGAGCCACCAGTGTATTTACTACCCACACCCCGGTCCCTGCTGGAATAGATAGGTTTCCAGCGGATCTCATAAAGAGATACTTCTCCAATGTAGCCAATGAGTTAGGTATTGGTATCGATGCCTTCTTGGATTTAGGGCGAATATATCCTGGAAATCAATCAGAGGATTTTTGCATGGCAGTTCTTGCCATCAAGATGGCATCCCAAACAAACGGGGTGAGCAAGTTGCACGGGGATGTTTCAAGAAAGATGTGGGCAAATATCTGGCCTCAAATTCCGAGACACGAAGTCCCCATTACCCATGTAACAAACGGAGTCCATACCCTTGGATGGCTTTCAAGGGAAATGTCAAGGCTTTATGAAAGATATTTGGGTTCAAGGTGGATTGATGAGCCCACTAATCATAACATCTGGAAAAGGGTGGAGCATATTGCAGATTTTGAGCTTTGGAGAAGTAGAGAAAGGCTTAGGGACAGGCTCATATCCTTTGCAAGAAGAAGACTAAAAAAACAGCTTGAGGCAAAAGGTGCCCCAAGATATCAGTTGAAGATGGCAGATGAGGTCCTTGACCCTGAGGCCCTTACAATAGGCTTTGCACGGCGTTTTGCCACTTACAAAAGAGCCACTTTACTTTTCCGTGATGAAAAGAGGCTTACAGAGATACTTACCAATCCACAAAGGCCTGTCCAGATAATATTTAGTGGCAAAGCCCATCCAAAGGACAGAGAAGGTAAGGAACTAATCCATACTGTTATTCAAATGGCCAATAAACCTGAGCTTAGAAATCACATCGTTTTTATAGAAAACTATGACATCGAAGTGGCAAGATATCTGGTTCAGGGTGTGGATGTATGGCTCAATACCCCCAGGAGGCCCATGGAAGCAAGTGGAACAAGCGGCATGAAGGTTACTGCCAATGGGGGGATAAACCTTAGTATTTTGGATGGCTGGTGGGTTGAGGCCTATAATGGCAATAACGGCTGGGCCATTGGCGCAGGAGAGGAATACACGGACTTTAACTATCAGGATGAAGTAGAAAGCAGGCTTCTTTATGAGCTTTTGGAAAATACAGTGATTCCTCTATTTTATGAACGATCCGCCCACGGAATACCAACAGGCTGGATTGAGATGATCAAAAATTCAATCCAGTCAATATGTCCATTTTTTAACACCAACCGCATGGTGGAAGAATATAGCACTAAGTTTTATCTCCCAAATGCTGCTAGGTGGAACCTTTTTATAGAAACTGGCTGGAAGGAGGCAAAGGAGCTTTCTCATTGGAAAAAGCGCATCTATTCCCTGTGGCATCAAGTTAAAATAAAAGAAGTCAATCTGCCTTCCAATCATTCGCCAAAGGTCGGGGATAGAATTCCCATTACTGCAGTTGTCCATTTAGGTGAAATTTCTCCAGATGAAGTGCGGGTAGATGCCTACATAGGACATCTTGATGAAAAGGGAGAGCTAGCAGAAGGTCATCCCCTTCCCCTCCTTTTCACCGGGGATGTAACAGATCAGGGCTGCATATTTAGAGGCAATCTTCTTTGTCTTTCAAGTGGTCAGATCGGTTTTACAGTAAGATGTTATCCCTATAAGAAGGAGCTGGCGCATCCTTTTGAAATGGGCCTTTTGACCTGGTGGGACAGTAAATAAAAAAGGCGGGATGAATCCCGCCTTTTTCTGTCACTATTTTTTAAATCAATTAAGCACCAAGGGCCTTAAAGATTCTTTCCTTTATTTCATCGACAGTCCCAACTCCATCAATTCTTACGTATTTTGGTGCATTTGGGTCCCCTGACTCTTCCCATTTCTTGTAAAACTCAACAAGTGGCTCTGTCTGGGCATGATAGACTTCCAGACGCTTTCTAACTGTCTCTTCCTTATCGTCTTCCCTCTGAACCAGTGGTTCACCGGTTACATCATCTTTACCTTCGACCTTTGGTGGGTTGTAGATGATGTGATAGGTCCTACCTGATGGCAAATGAACCCTTCTTCCACTCATTCGCTTTATGATTTCCTCATCTGGAACTGCAATCTCCACGACATAGTCAATTTTTACCCCGGCTTCCTTCATGGCCTCTGCCTGGGGAATGGTCCTTGGGAATCCGTCAAAAAGAAAGCCCTTTTCACAATCGGGTTGTTTGATCCTTTCCTTGACAAGGCCAATGATTACATCGTCAGGTACGAGCTCACCGGCATCCATATATTTCTTGGCCTCAAGCCCAAGCTCTGTTCCATCTTTTACAGCCTGTCTTAGCATGTCGCCGGTAGAGATCTGTGGAATACCAAATTTTTCAGTAATAAACTTGGCTTGGGTTCCTTTTCCTGCTCCTGGTCCACCTAATAGAATTAAACGCATCTTTCAAGATCCTCCCTTCATTGCTTTTTCCAGAAAATATATATGCCAATTAAAAAAAAAAGCAAATATTTATTTTTTTTAAATTGGTATTATTTTCCTCTGATATGAAAAAGAATAGACCATGTAACCAAAAGGTTCAATCGATAATTAATCTAATTGATGGGCTTAACACTGCCATAGGAAAAGCAGTTTCATGGTGTAGCCTTTTACTAGTGATTTTTGTCACAATTGATGTGGCCTTAAGATACGGCTTTAATATTAGCTTTGTTGCATTAGGTGAGGCCCAATGGCACCTATATGCAATCATATTTCTTCTTGGTGCAGGTTATACCTTAAAAGATAACGGCCATGTAAGGGTTGATGTGATATATCAACGCCTTGGAAAAAGGGCCAGGGCCATTATAAATCTTCTGGGGATAATATTTTTCCTGATCCCCGGTTGTTTCCTGGTCATTAAGACCTCCATACCCTTTGTAAAGGCCTCCTGGATGGTCTCTGAAGGCTCACCAGACCCTGGTGGGCTTCCTGCTCGCTATATCCTTAAGGCAATGATTCCAATAGCCTTTTTACTTCTTTCCATTCAAGGAGTGTCCATGTTTTTAAAAAATCTTTGCATCCTTTTTAGCATAAGAATAGAAGGAAAGAGGAGCACATAGTTTTGCCATGGACTATCTTGCTGCATGGATGTTTTTAACCCTTACAATCCTTCTTCTTGCAGGCTTTCCTGTGGCCTTTACCCTTCTTGGCACAGCCCTTTTTTTTGGCCTTATTGGTTTTGGATGGGATTTTTTTAACCTTTTACCAATGAGAATATGGGGCATTATTACCAATTTTACCCTGGTTGCCGTCCCTCTTTTTATTTTTATGGGGGTTATGCTTGAGCGTTCTGGCATTGCCTCTGATCTTTTAAAATCAATGGGCATGGCCTTTGGAAAGTTAAGGGGTGGCCTTGCCATATCTGTAGTGGTTGTCGGCGCCCTTCTGGGGGCATCCACCGGCATCGTTGGCGCCACTGTCGTAACAATGGGGCTTTTGGCCCTTCCCACCATGATAGAATATGGATATAAAAACGAGCTTTCCACAGGAACAATTGCCTCTTCAGGCACTCTTGGACAAATAATCCCCCCAAGTATTGTCCTGGTGCTTTTAGGAGACATAATTGGTGTTTCAGTTGGGGATCTTTTTATCGGTGCGGTAATTCCAGGGCTGATTCTAGTATTACTTTATATTATCTATATAATTATCATCTCAAGGATATATCCGCACTGGGCCCCACCTGTTAAAGATGAAAGATTTACCGGCAAGAGAAAGGGATTTTTACTCTATCTCTTAAAATCCCTTGTCCCGCCGTTAACCCTCATGGTCGCAGTCCTTGGATCCATCTTTGCAGGGATTGCCACACCAACTGAGGCGGCTGGTGTGGGCGCTGCAGGTGCAACCCTTCTTTGCATCATTAACAAAAGGTTCAGTATTAAAGTCCTTAAAACCGTCATGGAGACCACGGTTCAACTTACAAGCATGGTCTTTATTATATTGGTTGGCGCAGCCGCCTTTGGGCTTGTCTTTAGAGGACTTGGAGGAGACATGGTCTTAAGGGAATTTGTGACCCATATCCCCTTTGGCAGGTGGGGGGTTTTGATAACTGTTATGGCTGTGGTTTTTATTGCCGGTTTCTTTCTAGATTTTATTGAGATAACATTTATTCATATCCCTGTCCTTGCCCCATTAATGAAGGCAGCAGGGTTTGACCCTGTCTGGTTTGCAATACTTTTTGCCATGAACCTTCAGACCTCTTTTCTTACTCCGCCCTTTGGTTTTTCGCTATTTTATCTAAAGGGTGTTTCACCTCCAGAGGTCTCAACTATTGAAATCTATAAAGGAATAATCCCCTTTGTGGCAATACAGCTTTTAGGGCTTTTCATAGTCATATGTTTTCCAGAAACAGCCACATGGCTGCCACACTTTTTCGATAGCCTCAGATAGAAAAGGCCCGAAGTTAAAAGTCTTCAGGCCCAAAATTCAAAAATCCTCAAAAAAGTTCTGTTCTATCTAAATCATAAAATCGTAATAGACCTTTTCCGATATCTTGTTCCAGTCAGAAAGCTTCTTTTTAAATGCCTGGAAATCATCATTTACCTTTCTAGACAATTTGTCCTTACTGGCTACATCCTGAATGGTTTCATAAGAAAGCTTCTTAAGGCCTTTTAAGACTTCATCTGGAAATCTCAAGAGTTTTATTTTTTTATCCTTTAAAAGCCCAGTAAGGGCCTTTGCATTTTCCTTCTCAAATTCAGAAAGCATCTTGCTATTTAGCTCTGCGGCAGCTGTATCTATGGCAGCCTTTAGATCAGAGGGAAGAGATTCGTATGCCTTTTTATTTATTATTAGCTCAAGGGTGCTACCTGGTTCATGCCATCCTGGATAGTAGTAATATTTGGCCACTTTATAAAAGCCCATTCTTATGTCATGGCATGGTCCGACCCATTCGGTAGCATCAATTACACCCCTTTCTAAAGATGTATATATCTCGCCTGCTGGCAAAAGGGTAATGGCAGCACCTGCTTTTCCAAGAACCTTGCCTCCAAGGCCTGGAATTCTCATCTTAAGGCCTTTAAAATCGGCCATTGAATTTATCTTTTTATTGAACCAGCCGCCCATCTGAATACTGGTGTTTCCTGCCGGCCTTGGCACAAGATTAAATTGCTTATAGACTTCCTCCCAAAGCTTAAGCCCGTTACCATAGTAAAACCATGCATTCATGCCCTGGGCATCCATCCCAAAGGGAATTGAAGTAAACCATTGGGCCGCATTACATTTACCTGCCCAGTAATAGGAAGCGCTGTGACCGCACTGGACAGATCCAGATGAAACTGCGTCAAATACACCCAGAGGTGGAACAAGCTCACCACCTGCATAGACCTGGATGGTCAAGCGGCCCTGGGTAAGCTCCCCTACCCTTTTGGCAAATCTTTCAGCCCCTGTCTGAAGAATAGGAAAGCCTGGTGGCCATGAAGTTACCATTCTCCAGCGATATTTCTTTTGAGTTGCAAAGGCCTTTGAACCAGCCCCTGCAACCTTTGCCGCAACTACTGCTCCACCAATAACAGCTCCTTTTTTCAAAAGATCCCTTCGATTCATATCATCCTCCCGTCTGGAATTTATGTCTATATAAGCCCAATAAAAAATTAAGGCAATAGCACGAAATTAAGTTGCAGTAAGATTCTATTTCTCTTAAATTTCACAAAAAATTAGAGGAGTGTTTCTCATAATGAGGCTTTTTTGCAGGCTTTTCATTTTCTTTTTTTTAATACTTTTTTGGGTAGGAGCAGCTCATTCTGAATCCTTCTATATTGCCCCAGCACTCGAGGTACCTCTTAGAAGCGGGACAGATTTTTCAAAAAAAATTGTAGCGGTTTTAAAAGATGGCACAAGGGTAGAACTTTTAAAAGAAGAAGGCCCCTGGGCCTTTGTCCAGACCCCGAAGGGAAAGAAGGGATGGATTTTAAAAAGGTTTTTGTCATCCGAGCTTCCGCCAAAGCTTAGAGTAGAGAGGCTTAAGGAATTAAATAAAAAGCTTGCGGAAGAAAACAGGTCCCTTAAGGAGAAGGTCCGTAATGGTTTAAAACAACTTGATGAGTGTCAAAAAAAATTCAATGTCTGTATTGACACCAGAGAAAAGATAACCAATGATTTTAATGAATTAAAGAAGGACGCAGCCGGAGTCCTTGAGACAAAAAGGCTCCTTTTGGAAACACAAAAAAGGCTTGAAAAGGTGGACAGTGAAAGACTGAAGCTAAAACAACAGCTAAGCTCAATAAAGGCAAATTCCAATATAAAATGGTTTTTGGCAGGAGGAGGAGTCTTACTAATTGGTTGGATTCTTGGGCTAATCAGTAATAAAAGGAGGAGAAGACGTCCAAGTCTTCTATAAAAATGGCTGAAAAATCAATAAAGAGACCGTGTCCAAGATGTGGAACAATTGTTAATTTTTCTGAAAATCCCTTCAGACCCTTTTGCAGTAAAAGATGCAAGATGGCAGATCTTGGTTCCTGGTTAAAGGAAGAATATTATATTTCTACCTCATTTTTTGAAGTAAAAATGGAAGAACAGATTGCAAAGGGTGATAAATAGATGAACGAAAAATACGATGTGGTAATCCTTGGCTGTGGCCCTGCAGGTCTTCAGGCAGCTATTCATGCTGCAAGAAAAAGGGTTTCGGTCCTGGTTCTTGGAAAGCCTGAAGCAAGCAGCCTCTATAAGGCCCATATTGAGAATTATTGCTGCGTTGAAGGCGTTAGAACTGGGAAGGAGCTTCTGGAGACAGGTATTAAACAGGCAGAGGGATTTGGAGTGGATTTTTCCCGTGAAGATGCTGTTAGGACTGAGATGACAGAAGAAGGATTTAAGGTAGAGGTAGAGTCAGGAAAGATAATATCCTGTATTTCCTTGATAATATGTACAGGTATTAGCAGAAAGGGCCTTGGGCTTAAGGGAGAGAAGGAACTTGTTGGAAGGGGCATAAGCTATTGTGTGGATTGCGATGCCAATTTTTACAAAGGTGCTAAAGTTGCCGTCTTTGGAAGTGGAAGTGCGGCCGTCCATGGTGCCCTTACCCTCAAAGACATTGCCTCAAAGGTTTATCTAATCAGCAATAAGGAATTTGATATCAGTCCTGAACTTGAGGCTCATCTTAAGGGCACAGAGATAAATCTATTTGTTTCAAGAAAGATTAAAGAGCTTGTTGCAGATGAAAGCCTTAAGGAGATTGTACTTGACGATGGCACAAGGCTAGAGCTTGACGGGCTTTTTATTGAACAAGGTGCCAAAGGAGCAATGGAGCTTGCAGCCTTTTTGGGTGTACAGCTCGATCCAGAAAGATTCACTCACATAGTAGTGGATAAGGATCAGGCAACAAATGTCCCCGGCATTTTTGCAGCAGGTGATATTTGCGGAACTCCTTATCAGATGGCCAAGGCCGTTGGTGAAGGCTGTATAGCAGGACTTTCTGCAGGAAGCTTTTGTCAGAAGAAAAAGAGGGAATCAAAAGAGAAATGATTTTAAAAGAATTTATTGTTGGGCCACTTCAGGTCTGTGCATATTTGATAGGATGCAAGGAGCAGAAAAAGGCGGTTATAGTTGATCCGGCCGGAAGCGAAAGGATGTTGGCAAACACCATAAAAGACCTTGGACTCGAGCTTATCGGTATATGGAATACCCACGGACATCCAGACCACACGTGCGGAAACGAGCTCATGAAAGAGCTTACTGGTGCCCCTGTCTTTATGCATAAGCTTGATGATGAACTTTTTAGAAGGGAAGATGTTGTGAGCATGTTTCTGGCATGGGGTTTTAGCCCGGCCCTTCCTGCCGATAAATACATTACAGATAATCAGGAGCTTTCTGTTGGCAACCTTAAATTTAAAGTCATCCATACCCCGGGCCATTCACCTGGCTCTGTCTGTTTTTATGGACAAGGCCTTCTCATAACTGGGGACACCCTTTTTATAGATGCCATTGGAAGGACAGATCTTCCAGGGGGAGACTACAATATCTTGATGGAATCATTAAAAAATAGAATCCTTCCTCTTCCAGATACCACCTTGGTTTTGCCAGGTCATGATTATGGTCCAAGACCCAAGGATACCCTTGGAAATCAAAAAAGAACAAATCCATATCTAACACGGCTTCTTTGACAAGGGATCTGGATCTAAGAAAAATATCCTGCCAGGAGCCTTTACCCATCTGTAAGTGGTGGGATGAGCTCGCCCAGGCTATTAAAGAAAACCAGGTTATTATTGTCACCGGTGAGACTGGCTGTGGGAAGACAACCCAGATACCCAAAATTTGTCTGAAGTCAGGAAGGGGCAAAAAGGGAATTATTGGCTGTTGCCAGCCAAGAAGGATAGCTGCCATTAGTGTTGCACAGAGGGTTTCGCAAGAGCTTTCTCCCATTGGGAAAAATCTTGTGGGCTATAAAATCAGATTTAATTTCAGGCTTCCCGAGGCTCTAAAAATTAAATTCATGACCGATGGAATCCTTCTTTCGGAAATGCAAAAGGATCCTTCCCTTTCCGCTTATGACACAATCATCCTTGATGAGGCCCATGAAAGAAGCATAAATATTGATCTTATCTCAGGAATCCTAAAGAGGATACTTGAAAGGAGAAGGAATCTAAAGATCATAATTACATCTGCCACCATGGAGGTGGAAAAGTTTCAAAAATTTTTTGGCAATCCTCCTGTTTATCATATTGAAGGAAGACAGTTCCCTGTAAAGGTCATATATGAAGAAAGTATATTCGGGCCTGAAAAAAAGGAACTTTCCCTTAACGAAAAGGTCCTTCTGGCAGTTAAAAAAATACGGTCTCTAGATACCTTTGGAGACATATTGGTCTTTCTGCCAACGGAAAAATCCATATATGAAACAAAAAGGCTTCTTGAAAAGGAACTCAGGGGAGAAATTGTAATCCTGCCCCTTTTTTCAAGGCTATCAAAAAGGGAACAGACAAATATTTTTAAAAGGTTTAATAGGCAAAAGGTCATCCTTTCAACCAACATTGCAGAAACATCAATTACAGTTCCAGGAATAAGGTATGTAATAGATTCAGGGCTTGCAAGGATTAGCCAGTACAACATCAATACTCATATTAAGGGCCTTCCTGTCTCAAAGATATCAAAGGCCAATGCCAACCAGCGTGCAGGAAGGGCTGGACGAATGGAAAAGGGACTCTGTATCCGCCTCTTTGAAGAAGAGGATTTCCTTTCAAGGGATGACTTTCAGCTTCCAGAGATTCAAAGGTGCAGTCTTTCAGAGGTCATTCTGAAGCTACTTTATCTAGGTCACAAGGATATAGAAAACTTTCCCTTTATTGATCCTCCAAAACGTGCAGCCATAAAGGAGGGGGTGCATCTTTTGCTTGAGCTTGGCGCCATTGATAAGGAACTTAATTTGACTCCAATGGGAAAAAAGATGGCAAGGCTTCCTCTGGATCCAAGGCTTTCAAGGATCATTTTTCAGGCAAGGGAAGAAGGTGTTCTTGAAGAAATTATCTGTATTGTCTCTGCCCTTTCCCTACAGGAACTCTGGGAAGCCGGTAAAAATAAAGACTATTCCGGTCAAGGTGATTTTATTGACAAGCGCTCAGATTTTTTTACTTACCTAAGGTTATGGAATGAGATTGTACGTCTAAAGAAAAAGGGAGTCACAAGAAGGGAACTTAAGGAATTTTTATCAGAAAATTCCATTTCCTTTCAAAGAGTTAGGGAATGGGAAGATATTTCAAGTCAGATTGGACAGCTATGCTATGAGCTTAAGATAACGAAAAAAAAGGAAATTAACTTAAATTTTAAAAACAAAATATTAAGATGTGATTCATCAAATGTCCCCCTTTTTGAAGCCATTCACAGAAGTCTTCTAACAGGCTTTCTGGGAAATATTGCCATCAAAAAGGAAAAAGGAAGGGCCTTTTTGGGTACAAAGGGAAAGGAGATATTTATCCATCCTTCTTCTTCCCTTTTTAAGGAAGCACCCAAGTGGATCTTATCTGCCGAACAGGTCAGGACCACAAAACTTTTTGCAAGGACTGTAGGACCCATAAAACCTCAGTGGGTAGAAGAATTTGCTAATTCCCTTTGTAAATATCAATACTTTGAACCAAAATGGTCAAAGGAGCGTGGAGAGGCTGTAGTAAAAGAGGCAGTTAGATTTTACGGTCTTACAATCATTTCAGGAAGGTCTCGCTCTTTAAAGGCCATTGATGCTAATGAGGCAAGAAGGCTACTCATCAATGAAGGGCTTACCAGATGTCAGCTAAAAGGCCATTATAAGTTTAATGAACATAATAAAAAGGTCCTGGATGAGCTTTACGGATACCTTAAAAAAAGACGCCTTTCAGAAGAATTGCTGGATGAGGCCATTATAGAAGCATTTTTTAAAAAAGTACTGGATGTACTGATGGAAGAGACAGGAGTTCAGATTGTTGATGAAATGAGCCTCATTAAGGCAATAAAACTTTCTAAAAAAGGAGAAAGTGCTCTATTTCTAAACAAGGAACTTGTTTTTTCAAGGGCAGTCTTGGAGTCTTCAGAGCTTTTATATCCCGGACATATTGAAATTGATGGGCAAAGCCTTCCTCTGGTTTATCGTTTTTGCCCAGGCCTTTCTGAAGATGGGGTTACTGTAAAGGTCCCGGTGATTTTGGTACCGTTTCTAGAATTCAAGGCTCTTGAATGGCTTGTCCCTGGCCTTTTGGAAGAAAAGATAGAATTTCTTCTAAAAAGGGTCCTTAGGAAAAAGGAAATATTTAGGGATACGGAGATAAAGAGTCTTTCAAGGGATGTAACAAAGGCCCTTAACTTTCAGGAAGGGAATCTCAAAAATGAGCTTATCAAAAAGGTTCATGAATTAAAGGGCATCAGGTTTTCTCTGAGTGAACTTCCTTCTGAAAAGGAGCTTCCACCGCATCTTAGATTTCGTATAGAGGTTATTGACCGGGGTCAAAATGTTATTCTTGCTGGAAGGGATATTGAAGATATCAAAAATAGACTTATTGAAATAGGGAAAACCCGTCTTTTAGAGTGGAACGAATGGAAAAGGACACTGGAGAAGATAACGGATATAAACGTAAAGGAATATGAACCGGCCATCTTTAAAAGAGAGATTGATGTTGGAGAGTATGGCCATATAAAGATAAAGGCCTTTTTAGGGTTGTCAAAAAATAATGAAAATAGCGAAAAAATATCAGTAAGACCATATGTTAGCAAAAAAGTGCATAAAAAAGAAAGTCTTTCAGCAATCTATGCACTTTTTGAAAAGGGTCTAAAGAGAGAACTAAAAGACATCAAAAAGACCATTTACCAGGAACTTAATAGACTTGGTAATCAATTTGTTTCTAGTCCTGTAACAAAAAAATACATAAATGAAAGAATCAACCAGTTAAAAGAAAATATTTTTATTTATATCAAAGAAGAACTTTTCCCAAAATGGGATGATTTTCCCGAAAAGGAAGAGTTTTATAGAGAGCTAGCCCATATAAAAAGAGAAATATTTAGGCGAATCCTTCCTGAACTAAAACCGATTTTTTCAGCCATCACTGCATATTTTGACTATCTTTCCTTTGAAGAAAAGGCCTTTTTGCAACTAAAAAAGGAGATTAAGGGACAAGAAGTCAAAAATTCTATTGAGGATATTAAATATGAACTTTTTAATTACAATTTTCCCCTTGGTTATTCAAAGGAATTTATTGATGAGCTTCCAAGATATCTCAGGGCATTAAAAATTCGTATTGAAAGGGCAATTTACAATCCCTTGAAAGATATTCAAAAGGAAAGGGATTTCAGGGCATTTTTTCTAAAATATAAGCAAATTAAAGAACATTATGATAAGAAAATTATAGCACCCTCCCTTTTTGAATATATGGTCATGATATTTTCCCCTGAGTTTTACAAAAAGGGCGTTACCTCCCGTAAAAAACTAGAAAAGTTATTTTCAGGTTTAGAAAATTTCAGATAATTCCGATTGATAAATAGAAAAGTTAGTAAATCCTGACTGAGGGCAAAAGCGAGCACATGGATATAGGAACTATTGTAGGTCTGATATTTGGCGTAATTCTCATTGTCACCGCTATCTTTCTTGGTGGCAGTATCACTGCCTTTATTGACGTCCCCTCAATTTTGATTGTTGTAGGTGGTGCTATTTGCGCAACACTGATCAGATTTACCCTGGGCGATGTGTTAAATAGCTTTAGTGTTGCAATGAATGCCTTTTTTGCAAAGACAAAGCCACCTGAAGATATAATCAAGGAGTTAGTAAAACTTTCTAATATTGCCAGAAAGGAAGGCCTGCTTAAACTTGAAAAACAGCCAGTTGAGGACCCGTTTCTCAAAAAGGCAATAATGTATTGTGTCGATGGCCATGAAGCAGATTTCATCCAAGATGTCATGGAAAAAGAGATTGATCTGACAGTTGAAAGACATGGCTTGGGTAAAAGCATATTTGATGCAATTGGAGATGCGGCCCCTGCCTTTGGAATGATTGGAACACTTGTTGGTCTTGTAAACATGTTAGGAAATATGTCAGATCCTTCAAGCATCGGTCCTTCAATGGCAGTTGCCCTTTTGACCACCCTTTATGGCGCAATCATGGCAAACCTTATTGCATTACCAATTGCAGACAAACTTAAGCGAAGAAGCCAGGAAGAAGAGTTAAATAAAAGACTCGTACTTGAAGGGGTCCTTGGTCTTCAAAAGGGCCTAAACCCAAGGGTCCTTGAAGAACTGTTAAAGACCTTTTTACCACCGAAGGCCCGTGGAAGCAGTGAAGAAGGAGGTTAATTTAGGTGGGGAAAAAATGTGAATGCCCCAAAGGGGCACCCATGTGGATGGTTACATTTGGGGATCTCATGTCCCTTCTTCTTTGCTTTTTCGTTCTTCTTCTTTCTTTTTCAACAATGGATCCAGCCATGTACAAAGAGGTATCAGGCTCCCTTGAAAAGGCCTTTGGTGTTCAAAGGGAAGACATAACCCTGGAGATTCCTAAGGGGATCGACATCATATCAAGAGATTTTAACCCACCGTTTAATATTGATGTTATACTAGAAAAAATCAAATCTGCTATAAAACTTGAGCT
The DNA here is from genome assembly GCA_015489315.1 of Deltaproteobacteria bacterium. Lineage (GTDB taxonomy): Bacteria > Desulfobacterota > Dissulfuribacteria > Dissulfuribacterales > QOAL01 > JAADCZ01. The sequence continues at coordinate 12,985 of WFZZ01000032.1, forward strand.
CATAAAGGGTGAAATAGAGGTAGAGGCCCTTAATGACCGGGTAGTATTAAGGCTTAAGGATCAAATCACCTTTGAGCCAGGAAGCGATGAACTAAATGAAAGAGCAAGGCCGATACTTGATAAGATCAGGAATATAATTGAAACTGTTCCTGGACAGGTCATGGTTACAGGCCATACAGACGATATCCCACCCAAAAAGGGGAAATTTAAATCTAACTGGCACTTATCCGCGGCTAGGGCTGCAACAGTGGTTGCATATCTTTTGAGACTTCATTCCATTGATCCAAGACGAATGGCCGCTGTAGGCTATGGTTCAAGCAGGCCTTTGGCTCTTAATGATACCCCGGAACATAGGGCAAAAAATAGAAGGGTTGAAATAGTCTTTTTGCAACCGAAAAACCCTGATGATTTTGAGGTTGTAAAACCAATGGACGAAAATTCAGGATTAGTACAAGAACCTCTTTTAGTCGAGTAAAATTATGAACATGAATGAAGACAGTGAAAAAAGAGAATCAATAAGGATAAAAGATAGGATACTCTTGGCCTTTAGCAAGATATCTGAAGATGAATATCAAAGGAGAGTAAAACAATACCTGGATGGAACCGAAGACCCATGGGTTGATTCATGTCATCCCAGTATTCAAAAGGATATTAAAACCAGTTTGAAAAACTTAAGGGAAAGGGACAAAGATCTAGCAAATATTCTTGAAGCTTTAGATCAAAAACTCAATCTTATTTTAGGGCTAATTGGGACTGAAGAGTCTTTTGAAAAAGGAGAGCTTCCACAAAAACTTTATAAAGTAGATCTAAGCGCCAAAGGAATTGGCCTTACAACTAAAAGGGATATTAATGAGGGAGACATCTTAAAACTAATAATAGGTCTTTTGCCTGAACATTATTTTTTTACGTCTTTTGGAAAGGTTGTGAGGAAAACCCCATTGGATGGAGGACTAAGATTTCTCGGAATTAAATTCATCTGGATAACAGAAGACGACCAGGAAAAGCTCATTGAACATATCTTTGCAAGGCAAGTGGTACAGCTAAGGATGAGGAGAAAGGAAAAGGAAAGAAAAGGTTAGCTTTTTGCCACCTTTTTATAGATTTCCAAGGTCTTTCGGGCAGTTTTTTCCCAGCTAAAATCATTAAGTCTTTTTTGTCCAAGGGCTGCCATCTCAAGCCTTTTTGCTTTTTCTTTTAAAATGCATTCCATTGCTTCTATTAGTTCTTTTTTACTGTTGGGATCGATTAATATCCCGGCATAGGAGGCTATCTCTCCCATCGATGACGAGTTTGATGTAATTACAGGTGTTTCCACACTAAAGGCTTCAAGGATTGGAAGACCAAATCCTTCGTATAGACTAACAAATATTAAGGCCATGGCGGCCCTAAGCCAGGGATAAATACTCTTTACAGGGCCAATGGCATAAACGCCGGCGATTTCTGAAAGATATGAAAGGTTCTGAGGCAAGATGCCAACAATTACAAGGCCTATATCCTCACTCTTTCTTTTTATATTTGAAAAGGCCTTTACTATATGTTCAATATTTTTTCGTTTATCCTTTGAGGAAATGGCTAGGAAAAATTCCTTGCAGTTTAGGCCATATTCTTTTATTAGCTTTTCCCTTATCTTTTCTTTTGAAGTCATGGCCTCCTTGGGAGTTTTGCAAGAAAGATAGACCACATCTATCTTTTCTGAAGGGATACCAAAAAGTTCTATGAGATCTCTTTTGGTGGCCTCTGAAATACATATAAAGTGATCTGCCCTTTTTACCGCCATTTCAAAGGGTTTTAAGCGGCTTTTTGGATAAAGTTTTGGAAGCCTGTATCTTCTTAGATCATGAACTGTCAAAATTTTTTTCCCAGAAAAAGTCTGCGGCATAAAATGATGAAAGGAATGAAAGATATCAAATTTTCCACAAAGTAAATCAAGGGAGGGATATGGAGAAATGCTCCATAGGGACTCTAGCCATCTGAACTTGATATTTAGACTTTTCAACTGAATATTTTTTAAATCAAGTTCATTTAAAATTGTCCTTGACCTTTTAATATTACGTTTTTGACAAAGAAGAGTAAGAGACAGTTCCTTTCCATCATGGCCTGAAAGGGCCTTTACAAGAGAGGTCCCAAAGGTATAAAAACCTGAATAAGGGTTTCTAATTACAGCGTCCCAGTCAAATAATACTTTCAATATCCTCTAACCCATCTAAAAATGGCCTTGTAAATCTTAGGTAGTTAGAAAGAAAAATTTTTTCTAGGGCAGTTCCTGGGTATTTTCGTCTTATTGACCTTACAAGTACCTTTATATCCTTAATACGCTCTCTTTTTGAAATCTCCTTTCTAATTTTGGTTGCATCAAGATCAAAGACTATAAAGGAATTTCTTTCATGATCCCATGAAAAGTTGGTTATCTTGAGATCTCCATGAAAAATCCCTCGCTGGTGCATATCCCATACAAAAAGTGCTAGCCTTCTGGCAAAATAACTGGCATCTTTTTCAGAAAAAAGCCTGTTTAATTCTTTATCCTTTTGAAAAATCCATTCCTTCCAGGGATAAACAATCATTCCATAGATTGGACGCCATGGATTATTGTACTGAACAGCAAAAATGGGATGTGGATTTGTAATTTTCATATAGTTTAACTTCCAGGAAAGATACCATGCCCTTTTTGCCCTTGGGATCTTGAAAAGATAAAAAAAGGATTTTAGGTGGGATGAACTTCTATAGGCCTTTACAAAAAAGGGCTTACCATCAAAAAAGAACTTCATGCAAAGGGTATGGCGGGAATTTTTTATTATTTCAACTTGTTTTGATATCCTATTAGTGCCTGAACCATATGAAAATTCCTTGTTCACCAATTCATTTTCCAGGCTTTTTAAAAATTCCCTTATAATCCTTTTTGAAAACGCCCTTTTTCTAAAAACTGTCTTTCCGTCTATATTAAAAGAATCACAAATTTTGTCATAACGCCTATTAAATTTCTTTTGCCAGTGCTTTTTCATATCCAAGTAGGCGCCATGTAATATCATTATTCTTTTATTCTTATCCCTCAAAACTGGAAACACAGATGAAAAAATTTCAGCAGCCATCAAAAGCTCAGTTTGGGAAATGGCCTTGGATTCATTAAAGGGAGGAAATATCTTTTGAAACTGTTTCAATAAGAGACCCTGATCAAATCCGCCTTTCAAAATCTTAGCCCTATGTAAGTCTATTAATAAAAAATCTCTACTCTCTATATCAAAAAGACAGTTATCAAGATGAAAATCAGGCTGATAG